>NZ_DATCRF010000147.1:0-10301 GCF_036569125.1 Chitinophaga sp.
CTGGGCGATGCGGCTGCATGGCCGGTAGCAGCAGCTATCCGTCACTTCCGTGATGAATTTGAATGGCACGTGAAAAACCCGAATGCCGCGCAGCAGCGCAATTTTGGTATTGCACATTACGCCGATCCTTTACCTGTTGCAGCAGCAGTGTAAAAAATAAAAAATTAAAAAGCAAAAGGTAAAACATGATAACACAGATTAAACCTTTTGAGATCAAAAAGAGATGTTATCAGTTTTCCCTGAGCTTAATTAAGTTCATTGAATATGTAAAGTATGACCGGATCTATTTTTCAATATTTGATCAGTTATTGAGAAGTGGAACATCCATAGGTGCCAATGTAGTTGAAGGATCAGCAGGCAGCACAAAAAAGGATGTGATCAACTTTTATCATATTGCATTGAAATCGGCTAATGAAACAAAGTATTGGCTATGTATGGTAAGGGATGCAGTAAAGTGTGATATGGAACAGGTGAAGGAATTAATAGCCGAAGCAGATGAGCTTTCAAAGATCATTGCTTCCTGTATAATAAAAATGAAAACCGCTTAGGTTTTACTTTTTACTTTTTTACTTTTTATTTAATAACATGGCTGAAGAAAAGAAACTATTTAAGGTTAAGATTGATAATATCTCCGTGGAAGTGGAGCCGGGAACAACCATCCTGAATGCAGCCCGGCAGATAGGAGGAGATATAGTGCCGCCGGCAATGTGTTATTATTCCAAGTTACAGGGCAGTGGCGGTAAATGCCGTACCTGCCTGGTGAAAGTAACCAAAGGTTCTGAGGCCGATCCCCGCCCTATGCCCAAGCTGGTAGCCAGCTGCCGTACCACTGTAATGGATGGTATGGAAGTAGCCAACATCACCTCTCCCGAAGTACAGGACGCCCGTAAAGGCGTAGTGGAGTTCCTGTTGCTGAACCACCCGCTGGATTGCCCTATCTGCGACCAGGCGGGCGAATGTCATTTGCAGGACCTGGGTTATGAGCATGGTGCAGATGGTACCCGCTATGAGTTTAAACGCAGAACATTTGAACAGGTAGATATCGGCGATAACATTAAGCTGCACATGACGCGCTGCATTCTTTGCTACCGTTGTGTATACACTGCCGACCAGCTGACCAACAGCCGTGTGCATGGCGTATTGAACCGCGGTGAGGCATCTGAGATCGGCACTTATATTCAAAAAGCGCTGACCAGTGAGTTCATTGGCAACGTGATCGATGTATGCCCGGTAGGCGCTTTAACAGACAGAACTTTCCGCTTCAAGAACCGTGTATGGTTCCTGAAACCGGTAGATGCGCACCGTAACTGTGATAAGTGCTGTGGTAAAACTGTACTGTGGATGCGCGGTGATGAAATATTCCGTGTAACAGCCCGCAAGGATAAATATGGTGAGGTAGAGGATTTTATTTGCGATACCTGCCGCTTTGATACTAAAGAAGCCAGCGCCTGGACCATTGAGGGCCCGCGCAAAATTGACCGTCACAGCGTGATCTCACAAGGGCATTATGTAGGTACGGTTAAACCGAAAGATACGATTACCGAAGTAATGGATGGCCGCCAGCCACGCCTGCTCATGGATATTCATAGCGTAAGTAAGGTGAACCGGCCGGAGATAGACCTGTCTAAGATAGACGGGCCTGCGCATTCGGATGACTTTAATAACGCTAAACGCTAAATGCTAAAAGCTAACCGCTAAAAGCAGCATAAAATTCGTAATTGATGAACATAGACTGGTTCTTTATAATTGAAAAGATAGCGCTCATCTCAGGAGTGCTGGCACTGTCGTTGGGAGTAGCCATGTATTCAACCTGGGGAGAAAGAAAGGTGGCAGCTATTATACAGGACAGGCGCGGACCTAACCGGGCCGGTTTTATGGGGCTGCTGCAGCCGTTGGCAGATGGAGGTAAGCTCTTTTTTAAGGAAGAGATCATTCCCACCCTCTCTCACCGTTTCCTGTTCATCCTGGGGCCTTCCCTGGCCATGCTGGTAGCCTGTATGACCAGTGCTGTAATTCCCTGGGGCGATACGCTTACCATTGGAGGCAGGCAGGTATCCCTGCAGATAGCAGACATTAACATTGGCATCTTATACATTTTTGGAGTAGTGAGCTTAGGCGTGTATGGCATTATGTTAGGCGGCTGGGCTTCCAACAATAAATATTCGCTGCTGGCTTCTATACGTGCCGCTTCGCAGATCATCTCTTACGAGCTGGCTATGGGCCTTTCCTTAATAGCCCTGCTGATGCTTACCGGCTCCCTGAGCCTGAAAGATATTGTAGAGCAGCAACGCCATAGTTACTGGAATGTAGTATACCAGCCATTAGGTTTCATCATTTTCCTGATCTGCGCTTTTGCAGAGTGTAACCGTACCCCGTTTGACCTGCCGGAAGCAGAGAATGAGCTGAACGGCGGTTACCACCTGGAATACTCTTCCATGAAGCTGGGCTTTTACCTGTTTGCAGAATATATCAACATGTTCATCAGCTCTGCACTCATGGCCAGCATGTATTTTGGCGGTTACAGCTTTCCTTTTATGGATAGCCTGGGGCTGGATGCTAACCTGATCACCATTCTTGGATTTGTAGCTTTATTTATTAAGATAATATGCTTCCTGTTTCTCTTTATGTGGGTACGGTGGACCATTCCGCGGTTCCGCTATGATCAGCTGATGCGCCTGGGATGGAATATTATGATCCCGATCGCTATCGTAAATATGCTGCTCACAGGCGCGTGGATATTGTATAAACAGGGATAAGAAAAAACTAATTGAATTATGCAAGCACTAACAGATAGAGTAAAACCGGTAGACCGCAGGCCGCTGAACTTTGTGGAGAAGCTATATATACCGGCTATTTTAAGAGGCATGGGTATTACCTTTAAGCACATCTTCCAGAAGAAAGCTACGGTGAACTACCCGGAAGAAACACGCCCCTTTAGCCCGGTGTTCCGTGGTTTGCATATCCTGAACCGGGATGAGGAAGGCCGTGAAAGATGTACCGCCTGTGGGTTGTGTGCAGTAGCCTGCCCCGCAGAAGCCATCACCATGGAAGCTGCAGAAAGAAAACCCGGTGAAGAAAAGCTGTATCGTGAAGAGAAATATGCTGCCAGCTATGAGATTAATATGCTGCGCTGCATTTTCTGCGGTTTCTGTGAAGAAGCCTGCCCGAAGGATGCTATTTATTTAACAGAAACATTTGCGCCGTCTAACTACGATCGTAAAGGTTTTATATACGGTAAAGACGATCTGCTGATCCCTGATCCGAAGAAAAAATAAATTGCACCACCTCCAACAATTCACCATATAAATGAATACGCAACAAGTCATTTTCCTGGTACTTTCCGCAATATCCCTGGCATCTGCCATGGGGGTGATACTGAGCAAGAATCCTGTCACCAGCGTATTATGCCTGATCCTTACCTTTTTTACTATAGCCGGTCATTATGTAATGCTGAACGCACAGTTCCTGGCGGTGGTGCATATTATTGTATATGCAGGCGCCATCATGGTACTGTTCCTGTTCGTGATCATGTTAATGAACCTGAATGCGGATGTTGAGCCGCAAAAACGTAACTGGTTAAAATATGCCGGCGCTATCAGCGGCGGTACGCTGCTGGTAATACTGGTGGCTGCCCTGCGTGATGCCAGCATGCCTTCCCTGCAAAGCGGCTCCTCTGATATCGGGTTGATCGCAAACCTGGGTAAAACCTTATTCCACCAATACGTGGTGCCGTTTGAAATAAGCAGTGTGCTGTTCCTGAGCGCTATGGTAGGCGCCGTGGTGATCGGTAAAAAGGAATAATGTGCTGATGTGCTAATATGCTAATGTGCTGGTGAATGTGTAAATGACAAACAATAAAATATGATCAGCGTTCAGCCTTAAGCGTTCAGCATTCCGCCTAATCCGTAATTCGTAATTAAATAATTCGTAATTCAAAAATATGCCTGTTCAATACTACATATTTCTCAGCATAGCCTTGTTCTGTATAGGAATAATGGGCGTGCTGATGCGCAGGAACGCCATTATTATTTTCATGTGCATAGAGCTGATGTTGAATGCAGTGAACCTGCTGCTGGTGGCCTTTTCTAAAATGTGGGCCGATGCAGGCCGTATAGATGCAGCAGCAGCGCAGATCTTTGTGTTCTTTATTATGGTGGTAGCAGCAGCAGAAGTGGCAGTGGGCCTGGCTATTATTGTCATGGTATACAGGAATACCCACTCAGTGGATATTAACATTCTGAACAGACTTAAAAACTAAAAACGTTGAATGCTTAATGCATAACGCCTAACGCACCACAAAACACAATCCGCGTTCCGTGTTCAGCATTCAGCATTTAGCATAAATCGTAATTGATAAATGATCAATCTCGTTTGGCTGGTACCAGTTTTACCATTATTAGGTTTCCTGATTAATGGATTAGGAAGGCGATACTTATCCAAATCCCAGGTAGGCGTTGTGGGCAGCGGTGTTATACTGGCTGCATTTGTAATTAGTGTAATGATATTCCTGGAAGTAAGGCAGCCGGGTTTCAGCGGGCAGGTAGTTACTTTGTTCGACTTCATTAACGTAGGCCGCCTGCAGATCCCTTTTGCTTTCCAGGTTGACCAGCTGAGCGCCCTATTCCTGTTGATCATTACCGGTGTAGGCTCCCTCATTCATATTTACTCCACCTCTTATATGCATGATGAAAGTAACGAAGGCTTTGCCCGTTACTTTGCTTACCTGAACCTGTTCGTATTCTCCATGCTGCTGCTGGTGCTGGGCGCTAACTATGTGCTGATGTTCATTGGCTGGGAAGGTGTGGGTTTATGTTCTTACCTGCTGATCGGTTTCTGGTTTAAGAATGCGAATTATAACAAAGCCGCTAAAAAGGCTTTTGTAATGAACCGTATTGGCGACCTTGGTTTTCTGCTGGGCATTTTTGGTATGATAGCCATGTTCAGCAGCGTTACCTTCTCAGAAGTGTTTTCCAAAACAGCAGCTTTAGGTGCACATAGTAATTACAGCAGCCAGATCGCAATTATTGCTATGCTGCTGTTTGTAGGCGCAATGGGTAAATCGGCCCAGATCCCTTTATACACCTGGCTGCCGGATGCCATGGCGGGTCCTACACCGGTATCTGCCCTCATCCATGCTGCTACCATGGTAACTGCCGGTATCTATATGGTGGCCCGCAGCAACGTGTTATACACGCTGGCGCCGCAGATCCAAACGGTGGTAGCGGTAATTGGTTTGGCTACTGCGCTGCTGGCAGCCTCCATTGCAATGGTGCAGAATGATATTAAGAAAGTGCTGGCCTACTCCACCGTAAGCCAGCTGGGTTATATGTTCCTGGCATTGGGCGTAGGCGCTTACACCGCCGCGGTATTCCACGTAATGACGCACGCCTTCTTCAAAGCCCTGCTGTTCCTGGGCTCCGGCTCTGTGATACATGCTATGGGCGGTGAGCAGGACATCCGCAAAATGGGCGGCCTTAAGAAATTTATGCCCACTACCAACTGGACCTTCCTGGTAGGTTGTCTGGCAATAGCCGGTATACCGGGCCTTTCCGGCTTCTTCTCTAAAGATGAGATCCTGGCGCATACCTTTGAACATAACAAGATCATGTATGTGTTGGCCTTAGCCGGTGCGCTGATGACGGCATTTTACATGTTCCGCTTATACTACATTACTTTTACCGGTAGCTTCCGCGGCACGCACGAGCAGGAACATCACCTGCACGAAAGCCCGGCAGCTATTACCTTTCCGCTGATAGTGCTGGCCATACTTTCCATAGTAGGCGGTTATATCGGCCTGCCGGAAGTATTTGGAGTAAAACACTGGCTGGCAGAATACCTGTCGCCCATTTTTGCACCTTCTGCGCCGTTCATAGAAGCACATCACCTGGAGCATAGTATGGAATGGCTGTTAATGGGCCTGAGCTCTGTGCTGGTGATCATCTTTATTTTCATTGCCCGCAGCAAATATGTGAAGTATGCCGATACCGGCCGTGAGAACACCGGCCTGGCCAAAGTGCTGGAGAACAAGTGGTATGTGGATGAGCTGTATGACGCTGTGATCGTAAAACCATTGGGCATGCTGTCCCGCTTCTTCCAGGATGCGCTGGAAAAAGCCGGTATAGACCGTTTGGTGAATGGCGTTGGCCGCAGCATTACCTGGGGCAGTCAGCAGGCACGCCGCCTGCAGAACGGGCAGGTAGGCTTCTACGTATTTGCCATGGTAATAGGAATTATCGTATTATTTGTGATAGGATTGTTGTTATAATAGACAAGCGAACGAAAAATTATGTTAACAGTTTTACTGATATTGATCCCTTTGGTAACAGGCCTGCTAACGTTTGGCCTGAAGGGGTCAGGACCTAAAGTGCTGGGCCTGATATCATCCCTGGCTTCTTTAGCCGTAGTGTTAGGCGCATTGTTCCAGTTCCGGGCAGCCCCGGATACTCTTCATTTTGCCGTTAACTGGATCCCTCAGCTGGGCAGCCAGTTCAATGTAGGCCTGGATGGTATGGGAGTAATGCTTTGCCTGCTTACCGCTATTGCGTTCCTGCTGGTTTTTATAACCATCTTTAACCGTACGTATGAGAACCAGAGCAGCTTTTACGGTTTAATGCTGCTGTCGCAGGCCGGGCTGGTAGGCGTATTTACCGCTTACGATGCTTTACTGTTCTACGTTTTCTGGGAGCTGGCCTTAATACCGGTATACTTCCTGTGCTCTATGTGGGGCGGGGAAAAGCGTGTACCCGTTACGTTTAAGTTCTTTGTTTACACCTTTGCAGGGTCCCTGCTCATGCTGGTGGGTATCATTTACCTGTACCTGCAATCACCTGATAAGTCATTCAGCTATGCTGCTTTCACCAGCCTTAACCTGCCGGTGAAGGAGCAGTCCTGGCTCTTCTGGCTGCTGTTTGTAGCCTTTGCTATTAAAATGCCCATCTTCCCTTTCCATACCTGGCAGCCGGATACGTATGAGCAATCGCCTACGCCGGTAACCATGATCCTTCCCGGTGTAATGGTTAAAATGGGTTTGTTTGGCGTTATCCGCTGGCTGTTGCCGGTGTTGCCACAGGGCGCTTTTATGTGGGCCGATGTAGTAATGGTGCTATCTGTGATCGGTATCATTTACGCTTCCTGCATAGCCATTGTGCAAACGGATTTCAAACGCCTGATCGCTTATTCGTCCATAGCGCACATCGGTTTAATGTGTGCCGCCATCTTTGCCAATAATGAGCAAAGCCTGCAGGGCATACAGGTGCAGATGTTCAACCACGGTATTAACATCATCGGGTTGTGGATAGTGGTAGAGATCATCCAGTCAAGGCTGAATGTGAAAAACCTGGACGAGCTGGGTGGTATTGCGCAGGTGGCGCCGCGCCTGTCTATTTTCCTGGTAATTATTTCACTGGCTAATATTGCATTACCGCTTACCAATGGTTTTGTGGGCGAGTTCCTGATGTTCAGCGGCTTGTTCCAGTATAACATGTGGTTGATGGGTGTTGCCGGTTTGGGCATTATCCTGGCCGCTGTGTACACACTGAATATGCTGCAGAAGGTAATTTTCGGGGAAAGCAATGCTTTAACCGCAACTACTACCGACCTGCAAAATTCAGAGCTGCTGGCGCTAAGCCTTATTGTGGGAGTGATACTGGTACTGGGCGTATATCCCAAACCCATGCTGGACCTGGTAAGCAGCACTACAGAACTGGTAAATAAAGTATTTTAATATAGTCCATGGTCCATAGTCTATGGTCCATAGCATATACTTTTAAAAACAGTATTACGTAGTATGCAATGGACTATGGACCATCGACTATGGACTATAAACTTTTTTGTAACGGAACAATATGAACGCATTAATTTCTACTGCTTTATCGGGTGTTGTGCTGATGTTTGTTGGTTTATTTGTCAGCAATAGGCAGCGCATTAAATATTTTGCTATCGCACTGGTGCTGGTGGCCTTTGTGGCTAACCTGCTGGAGCTCTCCACCCTGCAGGGCGGCAGCCAAACCCTGTTTGGCATGCTGGAGATAAGCAAATTCGGCCTCCTGTTCAATGCAGTGATGCTGGGTGCTACCTTGTTATATTTTTTGCTGTGCGGCAGTGAGTTTGAAAAAGTAGGAGAGCATGTAGCAGATTATTTTGCGTTGATATTCTTTATCCTCTCCGGGATTATGCTGGCATCCGGCTTTAGCAGCCTGCTCATGCTGTTCCTGGCCATTGAGATCATTTCTATTCCGCAATATATACTGGCCGGCGCTGATAAAAAGAACCTGAAAAGTAATGAGGCTTCCCTGAAATACTTTTTAATGGGCTCCTTTTCTACCGGTATCCTGTTAATGGGCATTGCGCTCATTTACGGCGCCTCCGGTACTTTTAATATTAATGAGCTGGCGCTGGGTACCGGCGAGCTGCATCCCTTAACCATCGGCGGTATTATGCTGCTGATCTTTGCGCTGGCCTTTAAAGTATCTGCCGTGCCCTTCCACTTCTGGACACCGGATGTATATGATGGCTCACCCACCGTATTTACGGCCTTTATGGCTACCGTGGTAAAAGCGGGTGGTTTTATTGCTTTCCTGCGCCTGTTCCATGTAAGCTTTACCGGTGGCGCTATCAGCCAGCACTGGCTGCTGGTGTTAGCCATTATTGCCGCAGCTACGCTGGTAATGGGTAACCTTACCGCTGTATTTCAGCAAAGTGTAAAGCGTATGCTGGCCTATTCCAGTATTGCGCAGGCAGGCTTTATGCTGCTGGCCGTAATTGCGCTCAATGAAACAGCTACCCAGGGTATTATTTTATATGCCGCAGCCTACAGCGTGGCTACCATAGGCATGTTTGGCGTGTTAATGAAAGTAAAGGACTACACCTTTGAAGGATTTAACGGCCTGGCCCGCAAGCAGCCCTTGCTGGCATTGGCGGCCACTATCTTCCTGTTTTCACTGGCAGGTATTCCTTTAACAGCCGGGTTCTTTGCTAAATATTTTGTGCTGTCGGCCGTAGTGCAGCAGGGTAACCTGCTTTGGCTGGTAATACTGGCTGTGATCTGCGCCGCCATCAGCGTATACTATTATTTCCGTGTCATTATGGCCATGTACTTCAAGGCCGGTGAACCGGAAGTAGCGCCCTTTACTCCTGCTTTTAAAACAGTCCTGATCATTGCTATCATCATTGTAATTGTACTGGGTGTTTATCCCGGTATCCTGTTACAGTGGGCATAGATAACTGAATAAGTAAAAAAGGTGAAAAGCGAACGCGTGAAATAAACGCTTCACCGCTTTTCACCTTTTCTTTTACCCCTTTCCCATATAACCGCTTGTTTTCCACGCTTTTTCTTCGCCGTTCATCGCCGATCCCGCGCACCCTTCACCTTTCGGCTTTCAGCTTTCACCTTTTTACATTAACTTTAGCTGGAACCCTTTACTATGCAATTCCGTGACATTTTTTCCCTGGCGTACCGCTCGGTTAGCGCCAACCGTTTGCGAACCGGTCTTACAGTAGCCATCATTGCTTTTGGTATTATGGCCCTGGTGGGCATCCTGACTGCAATTGACAGCATTAAGGGCAGCTTGTACAGCAGTTTTGCCAGCATGGGCGCCAACAGCTTTTCTATCCGTAACCGGGAAATGATGATCCGTATGGGTGGTGGCGATAATGCCACCAAAGGCAGTAATAAGCAAAAGAAAAAGGTAAGGGCCTCCAACCGCAATAAACGCATCTCCTACGAGGAAGCCATGGATTTCAAACGGCGTTTTAGCTTCCCATCCATGGTAAGTATTTCTTTTAATGCCACCGGCATTGCCACGGTGTATAAAGATGATAAGAAAACCAACCCCAATGTGCAGGTAATTGGCGGGGATGAAAATTATATACAGTTCTCCAACTATACGCTGGAACAGGGCCGTAACTTTAACGAGCAGGATGTAACCTCCGGCCAGAATGTGGCGCTGCTGGGGCATGATGTGGCTGTAAAGCTCTTTGGCCGTAACCTGAAAAATGTAGTAAATAATACCGTGCGCGTGGGCGATGTGCGTTACCGTATCATTGGATTGCTGGGCTCTAAAGGCAGCAGCAATATTATGAGCGCAGATAATATTGTGCTTACTACGGTGAACAATACACGCCGTGTATTTAACCGGCCTACCGCCTCTTACCAGATCGGGGTGGCGGTAAATGCCGTGCAGCAAATGGATGCCGCGGTAGGGGAGGCCACCGGCCTTTTCCGGATCATACGCCACCTGGACCTCAATGAAAGCGATAATTTTTACATCAGCAAAAGCGATAGCCTGGCGGAAATGCTGTTC
>NZ_DATCRF010000148.1:0-16961 GCF_036569125.1 Chitinophaga sp.
GGCAAAAGGCCGGCCTTGCGCGCCAGGGCGCCAGGTGAAAGTACCATACCGCGGTGGACTGGTGATTGTACCAGCCATTACCCAACAGTACGCCAATGGCATTATTCCCGTTTTGCAGCTGTGCTGTTACATCGTAGGTAACATAAAGCGTACGGCGGTCAAACCGTGTGTACATGGGATCCAGGCGGTGATTGCCGGTTTTACTGCCATTAATATACAGCTCATATAAGCCGGCTGCTGCAATATAGGCTCTTGCCGAACGGATCTGTTTTTTAATGTTAAAGGTATGCCGGAAATACGGCGCTGGTTTTTCAGCAATGCCTTTGCTGTCGCTGATCCAGGCGCCCTGCCAGTTACGCATATCCATCATGCCCGTTTCAAAGCTGCTGATGGCTGATGGGCTCATTTTTTTACCGCCCTGCCCCCACAACTGCACGCGCCAGTAATATTTGGTGAAAGGCTGCAGGGCTTTTCCATTATACGTTACCAGGCTGGCGGCTGATGTTACTTTTGCCGTGGTCCAGCTATCGCCTTTACCGGCAGCCACTGCGGCGGAGTCCGTGCCAATAGTAAGCTGGTAAGCGGTTTGCAAAGCCCCGCGGCTGCTATCTTCCAGCACCCAGGAAAATCTTGGATCAGGGTTATCTATTCCCAGCGGCTGGTAAAGGTGCTCACAGCTCAAATGGCTCACTTGTGCGTAACCGTTAGTAAGCAGCATGTTTGCTATTGCTGTAAACAGGAAGATCGTTAACTTTTTATTATTCATGGTGCCTATCTTATTACAAACCATTAAAGTAACATCTATCCTGTACTTTTTATAATTTTTTAATGAGCCATGGCAGCAGTTCTGTGCTGATGGTTTTTGCAATCGAGTGTATAACAATAGCTGCATTACCTGCCGGTAACCATAATGCGGCAATCGTCCAGCGCAGCATCCAGGTGAGGCTTTGCCATGGCCAGGTATTCTGCACTTTCCGTAATACGGTGAAAGCTGGAAAGGTCGGGGTATTGTGTAACAACAATCTCATCCCACTGCTCATCTTCCGGGGCCATCCAGGCGGCTTGTACCCTGCCAAGGAACAAGAGCGTCACCTGCTCCGCGGCGGTGATCTCTTTGAATGCACGAACATAGCGGTGGAAATAGATCTCCCGCCCCGAGCAGGGACCGCTGCCGGCAGCATTGCCGTAATCCGCATACTCCTTATAACGCAGTAAGCTCACTACATATACCGGGGCGTTGGCTGTTTGCATGATGCAAAGAACGGGGTTAACAAGGGCAATTAAGTTCAGGTAGTTTAACAAAACTGACACTTATCATATCTTCCTGGCCGCATTATTGATACTTTTGTGCCGGTTCAATCCTTTCCTTTATGGATAATTTTATTGCTGCCCGATCGCAGATGGCCTTGTCGCTTGGTTTTCACATCATTTTTGCCTGTATTGGCATGGTAATGCCTTTTTTTATGGCGGTAGCGCATTACATATGGCTTAAAACCGGCAACGAGGTGTACCGGGATATTACCAAGGCCTGGAGCAAGGGAGTAGCTATTTTCTTTGCCACCGGCGCGGTATCCGGTACGGTATTATCTTTTGAGCTGGGCCTGCTGTGGCCGAAGTTCATGGAACATGCAGGTCCTATTTTCGGCATGCCTTTTTCGCTGGAAGGCACGGCCTTTTTTATAGAAGCAATCGCGTTAGGATTCTTTTTATATGGCTGGAACCGCTTTAACCGCTGGTTCCATTGGTTCACCGGTGTAGTGGTAGGCGTTAGCGGGCTGGTATCCGGCATACTGGTGGTGGCCGCCAATGCCTGGATGAACAGTCCTGCCGGGTTTGACTATGTGAACGGGCAGTACCTGAACATTGACCCCATTAAGGCCATGCTTAATGATGCCTGGTTTTCCCAGGCCCTGCATATGTGTATTGCTGCATTTGCCTCCACGGGCTTTGCGGTAGCAGGCATCCATGCGCTGATGATCCTGCGCAAAAGCCATGTTACCTTTCATAAAAGAGCTTTCCGTATATCTGCAGTATTTGCCACAGTAGCGGCGCTGCTACAGCCCCTGAGCGGTGATATTTCCGCAAAGGATGTGGCCAAACGCCAGCCGGCCAAGCTGGCCGCCATGGAAGCGCATTTTAAAACAGAAGAGAAAGCAGCGCTGATCCTGGGCGGTATTCCGGATGAAAAAGAGAAAAAAGTAAACTACGCTATTGAGATCCCCGGTGCGCTAAGCTTTCTGGCGCATGGCAATTTCCATGCAGAGGTTACCGGGCTGGATCGGATCCCGGAAGAGGACCATCCGCCGGTAGCCGTTACCCACTACGCCTTCCAGGTAATGGTAGGCCTGGGAACTGTTATGATGCTGATCTCCGTATTGTATTATATCACCATCTGGAAAAAGAAAAGCTGGCTGGAAAAACGCTGGCTGCTGAAGCTTTTTGCCATTGCCACCCCTATGGGATTTATTGCTGTAGAAGCCGGGTGGACGGTAACAGAGGTAGGCCGGCAGCCCTGGATCATTTATGGTGTGATGCGTACGGCGCATGCCGTTACTCCTATGCCGGGTATTGCTTATTCCTTTTACATTTTTACGGCCGTATATATCTCCTTATCCTGCATTGTGGCGTTTTTGCTGTACCGGCAAATAAGCATGGTGGGTAAGTTATACGATCATTCTGTTGAACCAATCAATGCCATCTGACCATGCTGTACGTTGTTATTGTTTATCTCTGGGCGGCCATCCTCTTGTATCTGCTGTTAGGCGGGGCGGATTTTGGCGCCGGTATCATTGAATTCTTCACCTCGCGCAACAACCGTGGCCGCACCCGCAGAACCATGTACCAGGCCATTGGGCCGGTATGGGAAGCCAACCACATGTGGCTGATCATTACCATCGTGATCCTGTTCGTAGGGTTTCCAAAAATATACGCTACCTTATCCGTATACCTGCATATTCCGTTAACTGCCATGCTGCTGGGCATCATAGCCCGCGGTACTGCTTTCGTGTTCCGCAATTACGATGCGGTGAAGGATGATATGCAAAAAGTATACAACCGCATTTTTATTTATTCCAGCGTGATCACACCTTTTTTCCTGGGCATTATTGCTGCCAGCACGGTTTCCCGGAATGTGGATGTAATGGCGCAGGACTTTTTATCGGCTTACATTTTCAGCTGGCTTAACTGGTTCTCTGTAACCGTAGGATTATTCACCGTATGCATTTGCGGTTTCCTGGCGGCAGGTTATATTATCGGGGAAACCGACAGTGTTGAAGACCGGCAGTTCTTTGCCCGCAAAGCCAAGTGGATGATCGTATCTGCCGTGTTATGCGGAGCGTTGGTATTCCTTGCATCCATTAAAGAAAATGTTCCGCTGGCAGAATGGGTGTTTGGCGAGGCGCCCGGCATTTTTGCCATTGCAGCGGCCAGCTTGTCGTTACCTTTTCTGTGGTACGGGCTTACACACGGAAAAGCCATCATTGCGCGGCTGTTAGGCGGATTTGAAATTTGTATGATCCTGTTTGCGGTTACTTACCGCCACTTTCCCAATATTGTGCTGCTGAAAGGCGGCGGGCACCTTTCCCTTATTGAGCACCAGGGGCAGGAAAAAGCAATTGTATCCCTGGCCTGGGCACTGCTGATAGGCAGCATCTTCATTTTGCCGGCATTGGGTTACCTGATGTATAGTTTTGAAAAGAAAAAACCGCGTGAAGCCTGAAAAGGCTTACAGCTTATGGATCTCATTGGCCGGTAAACCGGCAGCGGGCAACAGCTTTTTACGCAGCATACTTAAGAACACGGGCGTAATACCCAGGTAAGAGGCAATATGCTTTTGTGCAATTCTTTGCTCCAGGCCGGGATAGCGCCGCTGGAACTGCGCATAGCGCTCCTCTGCCCTAAGCGACAGGGCAGCTGTCATACGCCGCTGGTAAAGGATAAACCCGTTCTGTGTAAGAATGCGGAAGAAGCGTTCAAACTTTGGGATCTTTTCATACAACATTTCCAGTGTATCCAGCCGGAGCCAGAAAACAGTGGTATCCTCCAATGCATCTATGGTATAAATGGCTGGTGTTTGGGAATAAAAGCTGGCAATATCCACTGCCCACCAGTTTTCAGGACTAAAGGAAATAATGTGCGCTTTGCCTGCTTCATCTGTATTGTACAAACGCAGGCAGCCTTTTACAACAAAGTAAATGCACCTGCATACTTCGCCGCTTTTTAACAGCACGCTGTTCTTTTTTACCTGCTTTTGCTGCAGCAATGATCTTACATATTCGGTTTCCGCCGGATCTAATGTAATGTGCTTTGCAAAATTAGCCAGTATCAGATCATCCATCTTTAATATATGCTGCCTGAAATATAGTGAAACTTCAGCATTGGGCGGCAAAGCCTGCCATGATCGTTTGTTATGAACATTTACTTATGCAAAGTAACAGGCTGTTAAGGAGAATAAAATTAAAGTAGTTTAACAAAATGCGCCTGCGGAAAGCCTGGTTATTACTCCGATTGCTTTTTATGTTTCAGCAGCCAGCTAATGCTCTGGTAATAAGCGATGGCCTCTGTGGTAAGCGTATCATTCAATGGCACGGCCGCAGCATCACCGGTTGCCAGGTCCGGTACGTACTCGCTCAGCTTTCTTACGGGCGATTGTATCACCAGCCTGCCCTTGCGTAAATACCCCAGGCCCTGGTAGGTGCTGATGAAGGCGCGTTGTTTTTCCGGAGGCATGTTCAGCACGTCCAGCCCAAAAAATTTAGAGCGGTACCGGAGCTTCAATAATCCCAGGATGGTGGGCGCTACATCTATCTGCGCCGTGAGCGTATTCACCCGCTGCGGCGCTAACCATTTGGGCGCGTAAATGAGCATGGGAATATGGTAACCGGTTACCGGCAGCTCAACGCTACCGGCACTGCCGGCGCAATGGTCTGCTACAATTACAAACAGGGTACTGTCGAACCATTTTTTATGGCGGGCTTCCTGCAGAAACCTGTTGATGGCATAATCCGTATACTTAACAGCGCCTTCCCTTATTTGCATGGATGGGGGAATATCGATCCTTCCGGCGGGATAGGTGAACGGGCGGTGGTTGCTGACCGTCATAATATGTGCAAAAAAGGGTTTGCCGGCAGCGTTGTTGCCATCCAGCACATGAAGCGCCAGGGTGAACAGGTCTTCATCCGCTACGCCCCAGATGTTCTGGTAATGCTCCCGGCCTTTGGGTATGGCCGAGCGGTCGATCACGGTATAACCATTACCACCGAAAAAAGTTTTCATGTTATCGAAATAGCTGTACCCGCCGTACAGGTATTGGGTGGTATACCCTTTGGAACGTAATACGCTGCCGAGGGAAAACAGGTGGGCATTATGCGGCCGCTTTACAATGCTTTGGCCCGGTGTGGGCGGTATGGAAAGCGATAAGGCCTCCAGTCCGCGTACAGTGCGCGTTCCGGAGGAATACAGCTGCGTAAAGAGCAGGCTTTGCTGCGCCAGCGAATCCAGGTAAGGCGTTATATTTTTGGTGCCGCCAAAAGCCTGCATGAAATCAGCGCTCAGGCTTTCCACGCTGATCAGCACTACATTCAGCTTCCTTTCCGGTTCCGCATAGGTAATATCCCTTTCAATGCTATAGGGATCGTTGCTTACAAAATGGCTGTTAGGTACCTGCAGCTGCTGCCGTAATACCTTAAAAGCAGTAACATCCGGCAATGTTTGATAGAATTTATAAAAGTCCAGCTCATTCTGGTTAAAAGCAGTGGCAAATTCATAAAGGCCATTGCCGGCTAAGGAATTGGCGTATTCATTACGGCTAAAATGCCGCCATTGCTCCTGCAGCGCGTAATACAGCAGCAGCGGGGCCAGTAACAGGCTTATAGCCAGTAAAGAGCGTTTGGCAAAAGGCAAAGGCAGCTGCACGCTGTTGCGCACCGGCCGCCTGAAAAGCACTGCGATCAGCAGGGATAAAACTATCAGTGTAGTGATGATAGCAGTAACCGGGTACGATTCTGAAATATTGCCCAGCACCTCCGTGGTGTATACCAGGTAGTCAACGGCAATGAAATTATACCGGCTGTAAAACTCCTGCCAGAAGAACCACTCGCTTACTGCATTCAGCAGCATCAGAAAAACCACCAGCGAAAGCCCGGCAAACAGCACCGTCGTTCGCCAGTAAAGCCGGAAACGGTAAGGCATAAAGAACAGGCACAGGTAAATGGCAAAGCGGATAGCAATGTACCATACCAGCGCCCTGTATACTTCCGGGCTGTAATCCCTGGGAATAAGATTGGTAAATAGTAATAGTACGAGCAGCCCGGTAAAGAAAAGGCAAACGAAAGGCGCCATACTTTTCCGGTACACCACATCATTCTGAAGCCACAGCTGCAATACAAAAGGAATAATAACAAAAGCGGCTACTGACAGATCATACAGCAATCCAATAAAAAAAAGCCCTGTAAGCTGCGCGGCCGTAATGCCGGGGGCCGGCGTGCTGATTAAAAGCGCTATGCGGGTAAGTACAGAAACCGCTAAGAACAAAACCGTGACCAGCCAGATGATTGAAAACCTGTTGCGAAAGATACCCTTACTCATGTCTGTTGTTTAAATCCGCTACAAATCTGGGGGGCAATTCTGTGCGAATTTGGGAGAAAGGGTAATTTTTCCGCGGAATGGGTATCAAAGCTGCGCCACCAAACCGTTCAGGGTCATCAAATTGGGAATAGCATCTCCAATAGTGTTATTGAAATAAACATATACCTCCTTCCCTTCCTGCATCCAGGTTTTGATCTGCTTTGCCTGTTCCTGCAAATGGCTATCAGTATAGCCACCCTTATAATCCCCTGCCGGTCCGTGAAACCGGAGGTATACAAAGGGCGCCTGTTTATTTAGCCGTGTGTTCCTTGATTTTGGAATATCATGCAGCACAATGCTGCATGCATGCTCGTCTGCCAGCTCATACACCTCTCCTATATACCAGGATGGATGGCGGAATTCCAATGCTACCTTCCACCCATGGGAAGGGTCTATACTTTGCAGCAGCTCAAGCAATTGCTCCACCCCGCCATATTTATCAATAGTTAAAGAGGGCGGGAATTGTATGAGCAGGCATCCCTTTTTAGTGCCGGCGGCGCTGATCACGTCCATAAAGCGCAGCACCTGTTGCGGGTCGTACACAAATCCTTTGGCATGGGTGATCTCTCTCCACAGCTTAAAAGTAAAAACAAAGCGCTCCGGCACACTGGCTGCCCATTTGCCTACCGTGGCTGCCTGCGGCACTTTGTAAAAGGAGCTGTTTATTTCTATACTATTAAACAGGGAGCTGTAATAGGTAAGCCGGCTTTTATCCCGGAACGCTGGTGGAAATGCCTTTTTATTGGGTACCGGCAGTACCAGGCCGCTGGTGCCGGACCAGTATTTGCCCTGGGCTATATGGGTCATGGCTGCTCTTTGCAGGCATAACATGCAAAAATGCAACCACTTCTAACCGGGGAATTGTGCCGCTCTGAAGATAAATTGTTACTTTAGAAGCGATTACAACCTCCATTCTATCAATGCCGATTATAAAAACGGATATCTGCATCATAGGCGCCGGCCCGGCCGGTGCTACGGCTGCGCTGCAGCTTGCTTACAGCGGCGTGCCCTGTGTAATTATTGATAAAGCGGTTTTTCCGCGCGATAAAGTGTGCGGCGATGGGCTGAGCGGAAAAGTGCTTACCCTGCTGGGCCGCATTGATCCCGGTATTGCCGCCCGCCTGCTGGCAGCCTCGTTCAAGCTGGATAGCTGGGGCGTTAACTTTGTAGCCGCCAACCGTATGGGCATTAACATCCCTTACAAAGCAGGTTATCAGAAAGCGCCCGGGGAGCCGCGTGGTTTTGTATGCAAACGCATGGTCTTTGACAACTTCCTGGTAGATGAGCTAAAACGCTGCCCGCAGGTACAGCTGATAGAAGGCGTGAACATTACCAAACACACCCTGGAAGCCGACGGGTATTTGCTGGGCAATGCCGGCGGCGATGTACAGGTAAAAGCCAAACTGGTTATTGCGGCTAACGGCGCTTATTCCTCCTTTACCAAAGAAGTGGCTAATATTCATATGGAGCCGGAACATTATGTAGCCGGTATACGGGCGTATTATAAGAACATATCCGGTATTCACCCCGATAATTTGATAGAGCTGCATTTCCTGAAGAACATTTTGCCTGGTTACTTCTGGATCTTTCCCCTGCCTAATGGGGAGGCTAATGTAGGTGTAGGCATGCTTAGCAGCTCCCTGCGCAAAAAAAAGGTAAACCTGAAACAGCTGCTGCAGGATACGGTAACAAAAGATCCGGAAATGAAGGCGCGTTTTAAAGATGCCGTGTTAATGGGTACTATAGATGGTTACGGGCTTCCGCTGGGAAGTAAGAAACGGGCGCTCTCCGGCGAGCGGTATATGCTTACCGGCGATGCGGCTTATCTTATAGATCCCTTTACCGGCGAAGGTATTGGCAATGCGCTTTATTCCGGAAGGATGGCAGCGGAACAGGCTATTGCTGCTATTGCTGCAGATGATTATTCCGCCGCTGCGCTGCGTGCGTATGATGCGCATGTGTACCGAGTGCTGGGGCCTGAATTAACCATGAGCGCCAAATTACAAAAGCTGATCAAATACCCCTGGATATTGAATATGCTCATGAAAATGGCTGCCCGCAATAAAGAGTTCCGCAACTTACTTACCAGCATGTTCCATGAGGTAGACATCCGCAAGAAATTAACACAGCCCATGTTTTACCTCAGGCTGCTGTTTAGCCGCTAGTATTTATTTGAGGTTTTTTAAAGCCCGGTTCAGGCTTCTTATGGTAACGCCCAGGTAGGCGGCCATATCTTCTTTGGAAATGGTGATATTTTGCTGGGCCTGCAGCTCCAGCAGCCTGGCTAAGCCACTCTCCACCGTATACAATTGCTGGAAAGATGCGCGGGTGCTGGTATTGATGATACGCTCTGCAAATTCACCCAACAGCAATTTATTAAACTCAAAGTTTTCATTCATTAAAGACTTAAAAAAAGGAATGGAAACAAGATAGGCCTTTACCGGTGTAATGGCCTGAATGCTGCAAAGGCATTTTATGTTCCGGATCACTTCAATGTCGCCTAAGGTCTCCCCTTCCCCTAAAAATTCTACGATGTAATCCTTATCATTTTCTTCGCTCAGAAAACATTTGGTAATGCCTTCCTTAATGACCAGGGTTCTGGCTACCTGCTGCCCCTGTTGTAAAAGGAACTGGCCGCTGGAGAAGTTTTTAAGCTGTATGTTCTCTTTGCGTTCATGCGCTTTATACAGATCGTCAATGAAAGACAGAACAGAAGGATTGGTACGTATCATATCGCATTGGGACAAATGTCCCGTTTTACAGATGCAGGTTACCGATTTTTGCTACAAGATGAAAACAAAAATAGACATTGAAAGCTGGAACCGGAAGGATCACTTCCGCTTTTTTTCACAATTTGAGGAGCCCTTCTTCGGCGTAACTGTGCAGCTGGACTGTACAAAAGCATACCAGGATGCAAAGGCCGGGGACCGGTCATTTTTCCTGTATTATCTATACCGCGCATTAAAGGCTGCTAATGAAACGGAACCTTTCTGCTACCGTATTATTGACAAAGAAGTGTTCCGGTTTGATGCAGTGAACGCTGCCCCTACCATTAACCGGGGCAATGGAACCTTCGGCTTTTCCTATATGGATTATAACAAGAATGAAGACCTGTTTTACAGGAACGCCCGGGAAGTTATTCAGGCCACGCAGCAGTCGGAAGGGCTGGTGCCTGCGGTTTCCGGGGAAAATGTTATTCATTTTTCTGCAGTGCCCTGGCTGAATTTTACCTCCGTTTCCCATGCGCGGAGCTTTACCTTCCCCGACAGCTGCCCTAAAATATCTTTTGGAAAGATAACGGAACAAAACGGGCAAAGGACCATGCCGGTATCTATACACGTGCATCATGCTTTGATGGACGGGTATCATGTAGGCCTGTTCGTGGAAAAATACCAGGCGTTAATGAACGGCGAATAGCCTTACCGGCATTGCGTTATATGATGCCCGGCCGGGTAGCTGAAGGTGTTATTAATGAACCAGCGTGCCTTATATATTTTAAGCCCGCTTTGGCGGAAAACGGTATTGCCTTTGGCATCCAGCACCTCGTCCGTCCACCAGCTGGTTTTAGGCCGGATCACGATCACCGGCCATGCTGCTTCGCCGGACGATACACTTTTAATATTCACCTGCATCACATTGGCCTGTGTTACCTGCTTTGTAGCTGTATTGATAGTATATACGTTAGTGGTGTTAGTGAGCCACAAAACATTTTTGCCATGTACGGGGAACAGGTCATGCGCTTCTGTGCCTGGAAGGTCCACAGAATCCCGCAGCGTTAATGCCGGCTGTGTGCAGCTGAAGTTATAGGTGAAGGTGAGCAGCTTGTTCATAGCGGCCGTCCACAATACCTGGCGCTGCTGGTCCCATACTACGTTGTGTCCGAAAGCAACAGTGTAATTCCGGTGGTACACCTGCTCCGGCGCCAGTGTGGTATCCACCTTAAAAAGTGTGAGGTAGTTACCGGTGCTGGATGCGCTCACAATATTGCCATCCGGCAGCAGCTCGGCGGAATGGGTATTGCCACCGGCATAAGCGTAGAACACGGTTTTCTTATCGGCAATGCGCACCAATGCCACACCGCCGCCGGATGCGG
Organism: Chitinophaga sp.; assembly: GCF_036569125.1. Taxonomy (GTDB): domain Bacteria; phylum Bacteroidota; class Bacteroidia; order Chitinophagales; family Chitinophagaceae; genus Chitinophaga. Next base: position 10,718 of record NZ_DATCRF010000148.1, read on the forward strand.
TTACCAGCAGGTATTTGCCGTTATATACCGGCTTTACATCGCTGGTGTTGCTGAACCATTTTACATGCGCCGGTTTTACATTGGATTGTTCGGGGCGCCATTCCCATATGATCTGTTGGGTGTTTACATCGGCAATGGCTGCACGGTTATGCAATTGTTCCGCCAGCACAATACATTGCTTACAATCTGCTACACTCATCGCGGGCTTAGTGGCGCTGGTATCCAGGGGGCTTGCTTTACCCATGCCGGCAGCTATGCAAAATAAACCACTGCATAAGAGCCGGCTCCAAATTCCTTTCATATCATTCATGCTTATAGTTTCCGGGGGCTAAAGATAATGTTCAGCCGCTATTCAACCGCAGCATCTTTGTCCGGTAATGAACACTGCTGTAACGGAAATGAACATGCCTGAACCGGCAGGCTATTGTTTTTCAATGGTTTAGAGCACAGGTACTGTATTTGTTGCTGCTGCTGCAAATCCATCCCATGTTTAAAAGTTTTATCCGTTCTACCTTCCGCCATCTCTGGAAAAATAAAACTTACAGTTTTCTAAACATCTTTGGCCTGGCCATTGGTATTGTTTGCGCCGCCTTCATCTTTTTATGGATTGAGGATGAGCTGCATTTTGACAGCCAGTACGCTAAAAAGGATCGGCTGTACATGGTACTTACCAACCAAACCTATGATGGCAAAACCCGTGCTTTCCGGTCGTCCCCTGCTAAACTGGCCGCTGCGATGAAAACAGAAATACCCGGCGTGGTGAACACCGCCCGGGTGAGTGGCTTGAAATCGGTGTTCAGCGTTGGCGAAAAGGCCATCAGCGAAAACGGCTGTTATACGGATGCCGCCTTCTTTGAGATGATGGGCCTGCAATTCCTGGAAGGCACGGCAAAAAATGCATTCAGGGATGTATCGTCCGTTGTGGTTACAGAAGATATGGCCAAACGTTTTTTCGGCAGTGCGGCGAATGCAATGGGCAAATCATTGCAGATGGAACATAAGGAAACCGTAGTAATAACCGGTGTGATTAAGAATTTTGCGCCCAACTCCACTATACAGTTTTCCTGTATGGTGCCGTTCAACATTGCCTCTAACCAGCATGACTATTACGAAAGCTGGGGCGGTAATTCAGTGAATACTTATGTGGAGCTGTCGCCCAGGGCAAACCTGGCAGCGGTGAGCAAGCAGCTGTCGGGCCTTATACGCAGCAAGGATCCGGATGCGGGCGCTGTACCTTTCCTGTTTGCCATGAACGACTGGCGCCTGCGCGGCGAGTTCCCGGATGGCGTACAAAAAGGCGGCCGCATTGTATATGTGCGTATGTTCTCCATTATTGCGTGGATCATTTTGCTGATAGCCTGCATCAACTTCATGAACCTGGCTACCGCACGCAGTGAAAAGCGGGCCCGCGAAGTAGGTGTACGCAAAGTAATGGGCGCCGGCAAACAGCTGCTGGCTTTACAGTTCATTGGAGAGGCCATCTGTATGGCGCTGCTCTCGGCCCTGATTGCAGTTATATTCATGTATATAATGCTGCCGGGTTTTAACATGCTGGTAGAAAAGAAATTAACACTTGGGTTGTTACAGCCCGCACATGCCGGGTTCCTGCTGGGCATTGCCCTGCTATGCGGCCTGGTGGCAGGCAGCTACCCTTCCCTGTATCTTTCCTCCTTTAATCCCATAAAAGTGCTGAAAGGCATTAAGATGAAAGCCGGCAGCGCTGCCTACATCCGCAAAGGGCTGGTGGTGTTCCAGTTTGCCACTTCCATTGTGCTGATCGTAAGCACCATTGTTATTTACCAGCAGATCCGGCATGTTACGCACCGCGACCTGGGTTATGATAAGGACCATCTTATACAGGCGGAAGTGAAGGGCGATCTCTATAAACACTTTGCCGCCATAAAACAGGCGCTGCTGCAAACCGGCGTAGTAAAAAATGCCGGCCTGGCATCCACTGAAATGTTATACACCGGTAATAATGCTTCCGGCTTCTCGTGGGAGGGTAAAGATCCGCAAAGCGACATCCTGGTTTCTTTCCGTGATATTTCGCCCGACCTGCTCAGCACCTGGGGTATGCAGATAGTGGACGGACGCAGCTTTTACGATAATATAAAGAGCGACAGCGGCAATGTGATCATTACCGCATCCCTGGCACGCCTGATGGGCAAAGGCAGCGCTGTTGGCAAAACATTGCATTGGGGCGATGGCGTTTTTCATGTGGTAGGCGTGCTGAAAGATTTTGTATACGGCGATATGTACATGCAAAGCGATCCCGTTATATTTTTTAGCCGTACCGACAATGCAGAAAAGCTGCTGATACGCCTGAAACCGGATGCAGCACCGGAAGCCGCAATTGCCAAGATAAGCGCCGTAGTACAGCAGGCCGTTCCCGGCTATCCTTTCGATTACAAATTTGTGGATGACCAGTTCCAGGAATTTTTTAAAAGTGAACAGCTGGTAAGCAAACTATCACGGCTGTTTGCGCTGCTGGCCATTATTATTTCCTGCCTGGGCATTTTCGGACTGGCAGCTTATATGGCGGAAAGAAGGGTAAAGGAAATTGGCGTACGCAAAGTGCTGGGCGCAAGTGTAGCCAGCATCACTACCCTGCTTTCAAAAGACTTTTTACAGCTGGTGCTGCTGGCATCCTTTATAGCGATGCCTGTTGGCTGGTGGGTAATGGACCGCTGGCTGGAGGGATATGCTTATCACATAAATATAAGCGGCTGGGTGTTTGTGATGGCCGGCTGCGCATCGCTGCTGGTTGCGCTGATCACTATCAGCTTTCAATCGGTAAAAGCCGCGATGGCTAACCCGGTTAAAAGTTTGAAGTCGGAATAAAGGAATAATTAATAATTAAGAATTAATAATTAATAATCGCAGGAACAGTACTTCACTGAAATACATTTCCTGCACCAGCATAATCATAATAAAGAGGGCGATATTTCAATTGAAGTATCGCCTTCTTTATTATTAATTATTCATTATTAATTAATTCTTGTTACTGCAAACTCTTCAAATACCACCGTAAACTGCTGCTTACCCGGCGCTGCCGCCACTACGCCTATTTGCGCGGCTACGCCTGGCGGAAAATAAGCCAGGCGTAACATCTCATATTGTTTGCCATCAAAGGAATATTTTATTTCCACAAAATCACCTTTCCGTAACAGCGTGAGCCAAACAGCAGCCGGGCTGTCGTGCCGCGGAACTACCGACCAGTCGGACATTTCGCGGGTTACTACGGCGCTTACATTTTGCACGCCATCCACATACTCAATACCGGTTTTTATCCAGTTCTTTTCATCGATCCGGATCATTAAACCGGCCTGGTGGAACAGCTCCCGGTAATCCCCGCTGATCTTTACGCTGGCCTCAAAATCGCCTTCCTGCTCCCGGAAATAAAAAGGACCGTTATCCCGTATAAAACCATAATGGGTAACCCGCCAGTAATCGGTATCCGGGTCCACCGTTACCTGCAGCTTGTTTTCATTGCCGGACCATTTACCCGGCTCATTAAACCATTTCATCCGTTAATGTTTGGTTTTTTTATGGGTTGGATGGAACCTCGCATTAACATGCCTCTGTTTGAAAAAATGTATCATGCCCGGTTTCATAATTACTTCATTTTAGATGCCAGAAAAATAGTGCCGGTACCAAATAACGCGATCAGTGCAAATGACCAGCGCAGGTTCAGCGCTTCTGCAACAAAACCTATCAGCGGGGGACCTATCAGGAATCCCAGGAAACCTACGGTAGATACGGCTGCAATGGCCACACCCGGCGGTAATGTTTTGGATTTGCCTGCCAGCGCCAGCACCAGGGGTACAATAGATGAAACGCCGATGCCTACCAGCAGAAAACCCAGCGTAGCGGTATAAAGATCCGGAAAAAAAATAGCCAGCAGCAAACCTGTTGTGCTGATGATGCCTGCGCATTGCAGCACCTGCTTTACACCAAAGCGTGTTACGATACGGTCGGCCAGGAAACGCCCGCCGGCCATGGTACCCATAAAAGCAATATACCCTACGGTGGTTAATGATTCAGGTACCTGCACAACCTTCTGGAAGTAAACACCGCTCCAGTCAAACATAGTACCTTCTGTTACCAGGCTGGCAAAGGCTATTAATCCCAGCTGCAGGATCTGCCGGTCTGGTTTGGCAAAAAGCGGCTGCGCTTCCGCAGGGGCATCTTCCGGTAATAAATATTTCCAGCTGCCCAGCACCAGCAACCAGCAGGCAGCGCCAATGATCCAGAAATGCATAGCCACCGGCCAGTTCAGGTTTACTGCCAGCGTACCAATGCCTACGCCGGTAAAACCTGCCAGGCTCCATAAGCCGTGAAAAGAGGCCATTACAGAACGGCCGTATAAGGCCTCCACTCCTACTGCCTGCGTGTTCATGGCAATCTCAAATACGTTATTCATAAACCCGAACAGGAACAGGATGATCACCAGCTGCCAGATGTGAGTGGCCAGCCCTATCATACCCAATACAAAAGGGAAAATAAGCCCTGCGGCGATCAGCACCCGGCGGCTGCCCAGGCGGGTCACCATCCACCCGGATACGGGCAGGCTAACCATGAGGCCTATGGGTAGTGCAAACAATACGCTTCCCAGGCCCGCGTTGTTCAGGCCAAAATGCGCTTTTATATCATGAATACGGCAGGCCCAACTTGAATAAGTCAGGCCTGCAATAAAGAAAAAAATGCACACCGCTATGCGGTAGGTACGTTTTACATTCACCGTTAATGAAAGCATAAGCAGTTTTATTTACAGGCGTTCCGCATACAGCCCGATGTGCTGATACAGGTCGTCATAATCCGTGATCTTCACAATATCTTCCAGGTGCGCCAGCTTCTTATTGGCGATCCCTATGAATTGAATGCCCATGTCTTTGGTGGCCAGGTAATCCCAGTTGCCATCGCCCACATAGGTAATGTTGGCTAAGGCAAGCTCCTGCCCATGCGCCTCATTCATTTTACGGATGGTGTGGCCTATAATATCCTGCCTTGCCAGCGCATCCTGGGCAAAGGATGCGGCAGTACATCCATCAATATTAATGCCGGCACAGCGCAGCTTGAACAGCGCCGATTCCCGCCAGCCGCCGGTAGCCAGCCCTATGCTGATGTGCTGCTGCCGGCACAGGGTTGTTAGCACGCTGCCGGCTTTTTGGATCTCACGGATGCGCTCCGGTTTTTCTTCGTAGGCACGTTCCAGTAAGCTGCAAAAGTGTGCAATGAACTGTTCGCGCTCCTGCTCCGTAAACGTGCGGCCTTTTCTTTCCCGGAACAGCTGATCAATGATACCGGAGTCGGTAGTATTCTTATAGTACCCGTAATTGGTTTCAAAGTCGCGGAAGCCGAAGGTTTCTTCTATGGCGCGGGTATAACAATGATCGTCTATTTCAGTGGTATCGGTAAGCGTACCATCTATATCGAAAATAATATATTTCATGTGGGTGTGTTTAAGAAATGCGTATTACTGATTTAAGGCTGCTGATGTTGTTGCTCCTTTGCCGGGTGTGCAGATCGCAGCCCAGGTCTTTCACGGCTGCGTTGAAATTGCTAAGATCGTACTCATTGGTGATGATCTTGTGCAGCTCCAGCCGCCCGCTGTTGATCAGGTCTACTGCATGCCGGAAAGTATCCTGCGAATCAATTGAGCCGATGATGGAAATACTGCGGTCGGCAATTTCCCGCGGGTTAATGGTTTGCTGGTTGTTGCGCAGGCCCATGAGCGAGATCTTTCCACCGTCTGCAATGGCCTGGATGGATTTTTCCAGCAGGCTGGCAGTGGTGTCTATGATAAGATCATACTGATTTTTCTGCGGTATAAATGCAGGGGAAAGCGTCCAGCCTTTTGACAGCACATTGTTTTCTTCTATGAGCTTTATTCTTTGTTGGGATGCTTCGTAGATCACTCCTTCCTGGATGCCGTATTGTTTCAGGGCCAGGTAAAAAAGGAGCCCTATGGGACCGCCGCCCAGCACGGCTGTACGCATAAACGGCGTAACGGCCAGCTTCTTTACCGCGGTAAGCACACAGCTTAGCGGTTCGGATAAAGCGCCTTGTTCAAAAGGAACACCATCCTGCAGGGGGTAAATAAAACGCTGCGTGGTTTTAAAGAAACGGGTAAAGGTGCCGTCAATAGAAACGCCGGCTTCCGTGGTGGATTTTAACAGGCAGTGATTGCGCAAACCTTTACGGCAGTTCTCACAGTAACCGCAGTAATAGGTGGGGTCAATGA
>NZ_DATCRF010000149.1:0-10958 GCF_036569125.1 Chitinophaga sp.
GTTCGATACAAAGGCGGGAGAGCAGGTATTCATGAAAGCAGGCATCTCCTTCGTAAGCATGGAAGGCGCAGCAGCTAACCTGCAGCAGGAAATAAAGGACTGGAATTTTGATAAAGTACATAGCCGTGCCCGTGAGCTGTGGAACAGGGAGCTTTCCCGCATACAGGTAGCCGGCGGCACAAAAGAAGAGCAGCAGGTATTCTATACTGCATTATATCATACCATGATAGATCCGCGCATTGTGCAGGATGTAGATGGTAAATATACCGGCGGAGATGGTAAGGTACATAGGGGCAGCACTTTCCGCAAGCGCACCATCTTCAGCGGATGGGATGTGTTCCGCAGCCAGATGCCCCTGCAAACCATTATCAATCCTTCACTGATCAACGACCTGGTTAATTCGCTGGTTACTCTGGCGCAGGAAAAGAATAAAGATTACCTGGAACGCTGGGAGCTGCTCAATGCCTATTCAGGCTGTATGCTGGGCAATCCCGCTGTATCAGTGATCGCAGACGCCTATGCAAAAGGGATCCGCAATTATAATGTGCCGGAAGCATACCGTCTTTCAGTTAATTCGGTAGAGCGCTTTGGAAACGGGGATAAAGGTTATACACCGGGAAACCTTTGCCTTTCCTATACACTGGAATATGCTTACACCGATTGGTGTGTATCACAGCTGGCTAAAGCGCTGCATCACCCGGACGATGAAAAGAAATACGCTTTAAGAGGCGGGAACTATAAAAAGATCTTTGACGCGGAAAAAGGATGGTTCAGGCCCCGCGATACAGCGGGCAACTGGCTGCCATGGCCGGATGCAGGCCGTATGACGGCCTGGTATGGCACCATGGAAAGTAATCCTTACCAGCAGGGATGGTTTGTGCCGCAGGATGTAGATGGGATGGTGGCGCTTATGGGAGGAAAAGAAAAAGTGATCAGCGATCTTGAGTCGTTCTTTGCACATACGCCGGAGAATATGATGTGGAATGATTATTACAATCATGCCAATGAGCCGGTGCATCACGTGCCTTTCCTGTTTAACAGGCTGGGAAAACCCTGGTTAACACAGCAATGGACCAGGGCCATTTGCCGCAGGGCCTATCATAACAGTGTAGAAGGCCTGGTAGGTAATGAAGATGTAGGGCAGATGTCGGCCTGGTATGTGCTGGCAGCTATTGGCCTGCACCCCGTGTGCCCGGGCGATACCCGGCAGGAGATCACCAGCCCGGTGTTTGACCAGGTAAGCTTAAAGCTGGAGAAGGGCCGCTTTACCATCAAAGCCATCAACAATTCACCGGAGAATATTTATATACAAAGCGCAAGGCTGAATGGGAAGCCGCTTAACCAGTGCCACATCGACTACCGGGAAATTGCCAGGGGCGGTTTGCTGGAGCTGGTAATGGGGCCTGCACCCGCACAGCAATGGGGAATTAATTAATACAAGCACATGCGAAGAAAACTACTGTTATTGTTCATGGCTGCAGCGGGCTTACAGGCAAAAGCGCAGCAAGGTCCTGCACCTTTTCAGCAGGGCGACCGTGTTGTTTTTGTTGGCAACAGTATTACCGACGGGGGCCACTATCATTCCTACATCTGGCTGTACTACATGACCCATTTTCCGGGCAGGCGCATTACCTGCCTCAATGCCGGGATAGGAGGGGATGTTATTACCCAGATCTATGAGCGCTTTGAGGATGATGTGCTTTCAAAAAAGCCCACGGTGCTTACCCTTACCTGGGGCATGAATGATACCGGCTACTTTGAATGGTACCGTGCAGATGGAAAGGATACCATGCAGAAAAAGCTGGACCGTTCGTATAGCAGTTACCGTTTGGTGGAAGAGCAGCTGAAAAAGCGTGCAGATATTAAGAAGATCTTCATTGGCACTTCGCCTTATGATGAAACAACTAAGTTCACGGATAAAAATATCTTCCCTCACAAAGCCGAAGCCCTGACCGAAGTAGTAGCCTTCCAGGAACAGGCGGCAAAGAAGAACGGATGGCCGTTTGTTGATTTTTACCATCCTATGAGAACTATTAATCAACGCGAACAGCAGCGGGATTCCACTTTCAGCCTTACGCCCGGTGACCGTATCCATCCTGATAATGATGGTCATATGGTAATGGCGTACCTGTTCCTGAAGGCCCAGGGCCTTGCTGACAAACCAGTTGCCGGCATAAAGATCGATGCAGCTGCCAAAAAGGTACAGCAGGCGCTGAACTGTAAGATCAATGGGCTAACAGCAACAGCATCCGGTATCAGCTTTGGCTACCTGGCGCAGTCGCTCCCTTACCCGCTGGATACTATTCCGCGCGGCTGGGGCAATCACAATAAACAGGCAGATGCACTGAAAGTAGTGCCTTTTATGAAAGAGTTTAACCAGGAAATATTGCAGGTGAGCGGGTTACAGGCAGGCAGCTATAACCTGTTGATGGATGGTGAAAAAGTAGGTGTTTATGATGCAGGCCAGCTGGCGGCAGGTATTAACCTGGCTGAAAATACCCGCACGCCGGAATACCAGCAGGCGATCCAGATCCGGGAATTGAATGAAGAGCGCTGGGATATTGAAAGACGTTTGAGAATGTATGCCTGGATAGAATTTGATTTCCTGAAACCAAGAGGAATGCTTTTCAAGGATGATAATGCAGCAATGGATTCTGTGAATGCCCATGCAGCAACAGATTGGGCGGTAGGCGGCAACAAGGATAACTTTTCCCGCGCCCGTTACAAAGCCCTGCGTGAAGTATGGCAGGAAGAAATGAATATCCTTACAGATAAAATTTACCAGATCAATCAACCAAAGCTGCACACCATTACCATTGCAGCAGCCAGATAGCCCGACTTATGAAGAACATTTTCAGAATTAGTTTATTACTGCTAAGCATACTGTATACTTCACAGCTGCTGGCAGCAAAGGTGGATACTGTTACTACATTCAGCGCTGCCATGCACAAAGAGATCAAAGCCGTTGTGATCACCCCGCGGAATTACAGCAGCAAAAGCAGGCTGCCGGTGCTTTACCTGCTGCATGGGTTTAGCGGTAATTACAGCGACTGGGTGAAAAAAGATACAGGGCTGGCAAAGCTGACAGACGAATATCACATGATCATTGTATGCCCGGACGGCGATTTTGCCAGCTGGTATTTTGACAGCCCGGTAAAAGCCGGCTCAAAGTATGAAACCTATGTTGCAGGTGAGCTGGTGAGCTGGATCGATCAGCATTATTCCACGATTGCGAGCCGTAACGGCAGGGCTATTGCGGGATTGAGCATGGGCGGGCATGGCGCGCTGTACCTGGCTTTCCGGCATACCAATACTTTTGGCGCAGTGGGCAGCATGAGCGGGGGAGTAGACCTGCGCGCTTTTCCGCAAAGCTTTGGGCTGGATGAGGTGCTGGGAAAATACAGTGAGAACCCGGAGCGCTGGGAAAAGAACAGTGTGGTGAACATGCTGTACCTGGTAACGCCTAACCAGCTGGCTATTACCATTGATTGCGGGGCAGACGATTTTTTCATCCGGTATAATAACAAGCTGCATGAAGCGCTGCTGGAGCGGAATATACCGCATGACTATACCGTAAGGCCGGGTGCACATGCCTGGGAATACTGGTCTAATTCCATCCGGTACCAGGCCTTGTTTTTTCATCAATACTTTGAGAAAAATAATTGATTTAATTTGCTAAACCGGTTTAGTAATCGTATTTTAGTATCATCAGCCAGATCAGAGAATTTTAATACTATACCACGCTAACAGAACTTTTTGGGGCAACCTAGTCACTGATACAAATAAACCACGCCAATTTATGATAAAACGAATTCCCGTTTTAGTGCTAATGGCATCGGCATTGGTGTATGCATCCTGCAAAAAAGAGGGCTTCCTTACTGCCACCTCTACCACCAACCTGACCGAACAAACTATTTTTGCCGACAGTTCCAGGACCGTTGGTTTCTTAGCCAATATTTATTCCAATACAGGGTTAAGTGCAAGCCTGAGCCGCTTTTCCTATAACTATGTTGTTTGCGGCGGGCTGGAGGCGGCCTGTGATGAGGCGGAACCCTCGCATGCTTTTTCTACACCCGCTACACAATTTGCAACCGGTACGGTAAATGCCGGCATCATTGGGGAGGAGCCGTACAAGACCTGCTACAGCAACATCCGCGCAGTGAACGTATTAATTAAGAACCTTCCCAACGCACCATTAAGGCCCGCTTACAAAACCCAGATGGTAGCAGAAGCACGCTTTCTGCGCGCCTGGTATTATGCTTTGCTGGTGCAGCATTACGGCGGTGTGCCGCTGGTAGGCGATACCCTGCTTACCTATGATAAACCCATTAAGGCAAAGCGGAATACTTATGCGGAGTGTGTGGATTACATCCTCTCTGAATGTGATGCTGCCGCCGCTATACTGCCTTCCACGCAAATGGGCCTCAACTACGGACGCGCATCCAAAGGAGCCTGCCTGGCATTGAAAGCACGAGTGCTGTTATACGCAGCCAGCCCGCTGTTCAATGGCACCACATTGCCGGCAGATGCGGGCCCGGGTGGCGGAGTGGAAGTAGATCCTGCACTGGTAGGTTATCCCACGTTTGATATGAACCGCTGGAAGCTGGCGGAGAATGCCGCCCAGGCAGTAATTGCCATGGGCGTGTATTCTTTGAACACCGTGAATAATTACCAGACAAGCTTACCGGGTTATGGCTTCCAGGGATTGTTCCCCTTACGTGTGAATACGGAATACATTTTTGAATTGATGCGCCCTACGGGCAACAGTGATCTTGAGAATATATGCCTGCCTCCTTCACGGGGTAGCAATGGCTCCGGCTCTTTCCCTTACCAGGGGCTGGTGGATGCTTTTCCGATGAGAAATGGAAAGCCCATCACCGATCCCACCTCCGGCTATAATCCTGCTGATCCTTATAAAGACCGTGACCCAAGATTGGAATACAGCATCATCCACGATCAAACGGTATTGCTGGTGCGTACCAGTAACGGGCAAACGAACGGATCTGCTCCTGTGAACATTTTCGTGGGCAATTATAACGGCATCCTCACCGGGCAGGATGCAGTGCACCAGGGTACGCTTACAGGGTATTACAATAATAAAATGCTGGACCCTGCCGCCATTGCAGCTACCCTCAGCTTTGGCAGCAACAGGGTAATGCCGCTGATACGCTACGCCGAAGTATTGCTGAACTATGCAGAAGCTGCCAATGAATATGAAGGTCCTACCGGAAATGTATACGCCGCTGTGGAAGCAGTACGGCAGCGCGCAGGGCTGGATCCTTACCAGCTGCCCACCGGCCTTTCACAGGCTGAAATGCGCACCCGTATCCAGAATGAGCGAAGAGTGGAGCTGGCGTATGAAGGGCACCGCTTCTGGGATGTGAGAAGATGGAAGATAGCGCCGCAAACAGAAAACATTCAATCCATGGGCATGGAAGTGAACCGCAATGGAGGCGCTGTTACCTACAAGCCATTCAACGTTACCAAACATAATTTCCGCCCGGCAATGTACCTGTGGCCGTTCCCGCTTTCAGAAACGGGTAAGTCGCCGGAATTAGTTCAAAACCCAGGTTATTAATCTTAATTCCCGTATGATATGAATCGCTTTATACTCTTCATCGCTGCCTGTATCGTTTTCCTTGCTTCCTGTAAAGTAGAGGAGATTGCCCCGGTAGCTGAAGCGCCCAAGAATTTAACCGGCCGCTGGAAAATTATTAAGGCCACCCGGAATGGTACGGACATTACCAACGTTTTTGATTTTACACAGTTCAGGCTGCGGTTTGATTCCACGGGCAATTACACGCTGGAGAACAAGCTGCCCTTCCTGGTGAAGGCAAACGGGAAGTATGCGCTGGATGATCCGGAATACCCGTTCAAGCTCACGCTTACGCCTGAAGGAGGTACTGCCATCACTACCTCGCTCAATTATCCAACGAGTGCCGGTGTGAGGCTGTTAAACCTCAGCTTCGTTCCCGGCTGTGAGCTGAATGCCTATATCTATACACTTTCAAGGGACAACTGATTTCTGAAAACTTACCTGATTATTATATGTTACCACGTTTACGAATCAAAGGACAGCGGATCTGGATGCTGGCCGCACTGCTGATAGTGGCCGTTATTTTCAGCTTCTGTCATATAAAGATCACCAAGGTGACCATTCCCGCATCTGCCAAGGTAGGGGATGTGGTGCCTATTCAGCTGGATATTGATGTATCCTGTAACTCCGATGGTTCTGATAAGCTGATCCTGGGAGTGCTGATGCCCAAAGGCTGGAAAGGTGCACAGAACTTAACCGCCACTTACAAAGGCAGCAAAGGGGATGGCAGCTTTGTAATGACGCCGCTCAGCACCCTGGCCCCGCATGGGGATGGGAAGAACTGGCCGGACTACATGCGCGCAACATTTGGTATTGCCGGCAACCTGATAGATGATATGGAATGGGTAGTGATGCAAAGCGATGTGCCGTTCACCTACAGCAATGGCACCAAGATCACCGGCTCTATTTTCCTTAAGCTGAAAGTAGGGGCAGACGATAACCCCACCCTTGTAAAGCTGGCGTATGTAGTGGCGAATACTACCAATGGCTTTACTTCTGATGGCAATGTGGATGCAGGTTACGGACCTACTGCGGAATATTATAATGAATATATCGGCGACTGTTTTACAGTAACCGGTGGAAGCGGCGACCTGGTTGACTTCTGTAATCCGCAGCTCACCACTATTTCACCGCCCAAGTCCCTGGATAATGACCTGGTGACCATCACCTTCGATTCCAATGTAGCCAATACAGCCCTTTCAGGAAGCAGTGAAGTATACCTCTGCGCCACGGGCACCACCAATGATGGTAAAACGATCATTATCTGTGAGCAAACCAGCAAAACACTGATGAAGCTCACGGGCAGGGGGCGGTATGAGATCACCCTCTGGCCGCGCTCGTTCTTTGGCATCAACGATAGTCAAACGGTCACTAATATGACCTACTATATCCGGGATAAATCCGGCACTAAGCAGGTTGGCTATGGTAATACCACTGCACCTTTCACTTATAAGTTTAAATGTGGCTGATCATTGCTACTACCAAAATCATCGTTTAAAACTGATTCTATGCGCTATTGGTACTATAATATATGCCTGATCGGTGTAGCCTGTCTGCTGGCGCTTCCGCATACTACGCGCGCCTTTCAGTCAGCACAGGATACCACCACAAAGAGCATGGCTCATCCGGGATGGGCAAATGGCACGGTTGTGAATGAATTTAATGAGCCCCTGCCCGGTGTAAAGGTGGGCGTTAAAAATAAAGCAGCTGCAGTATTCACGGATAAGAACGGGCATTTTGAAATAGATGCACCCGCAGGCGCCACGCTTGTGTTTTCCTATAAAGATTACTATGCCCGTGAATTACCCGTAAAAGCGGGAACCGCCCTGGATGTGCAGCTAACGGATGCTTTCCTGAGATCGCCACAACAGGTGAACATGCTGTATGAGCGGGTAGACCGTTCACGCGTGCTGGGCGCCGTATCCACCATTTATACCAACCAGCTTACCACCACGCCGGCTTCCCTGTACGTATATGCGTTCCCGGGCCAAATGTCCGGCGTGTACACCAAACAGAATAGCGGGTTCACCTCTTTCAATGTAAATGAAATATCTTCTCCCGAGGTGATCGGGCAAACACTGGTAAATGCAAGCTCCAATAACAACCGGTCAACAGATAACTCAGAGATTGCCCTGAGCGTACGCGGGCAAACGCCTATAACTGTGATCGACGGTGTGCAGCGGGAGATCTCTTCTATTGATCCGGAATCCATCGAATCCATTTCAGTGCTGAAAGATGGCTTCTCTACCTTATTGCTGGGCAATAACAGCTCACACCCCGTGGTGCTGGTCACTACGCGCAGGGGAGAGCTGGGGCGCCCGCGTATTTCGTTTACAGCGCAATCCGGCGTGCAGCAGTCATTAGGCCTGCCAAAGCCGCTGCCGGCCTACCAGTATGCTTACCTCCTGAATGAAACGCTGGCAAATGACGGCAAGCCCCCGCTGTATAGCGAGGAGGATTTCAATGCTTACCGGCAGCATACCGATCCTGTTGGCCATCCGGATGTGAACTGGTTTAATACCCTGCTGCGGAAATCTTCTCCCATCTCCAATTATAAGCTGAACGTGAACGGGGGTACGAATGTAGCGCGTTATTCCGTATCACTGAGCTATTTTGACCAGGAGGGGATCTTCAAAACCAGCCCGGATATTACCTATAATACCAACAACAGCTTAAAGCGTTATATCATCAATTCCGATATAGGCGTGCAGGTTAATAAAAACCTGAATGTAGACCTGCAATTGTTTGGCCGGGTGCAGAACGCGCGCGAGCCGGGGAATGATTACAATGCCCTGCTGTCGGCGCTGTACTCCACGCCCAATAACGCCTATCCCATCTATAATCCCAACGGCACTTTCGGCGGTAATAATATCGGCGGCAATAACGGGCCTTATAGTAATAACCTGTTGTCCAGGGCGCAGTACTCAGGGTATACACAGAATAATACCAATGACATCCTGGCGAATGTAGACCTGCATTATAACCTGAACAGCGTATTGCCCGGGCTAAGCGCAAAGCTGAAAGGGAATTTATCTTACCAGTCCATTACAGCGCTGGACAGAAGCCTGCAAAACCCTTCCTATGGATTGATCAATAATGAGTACCTCATTTATGGTGCTACCGTTGCGCAGAACAACAAGTTCCGTACAGTATTTACTTCCCGGCAGTCCTTCGGGCAATTCAGCCTGAACTACGACCGGCACTTTAATAAAAGTAATGTAACGGCCCAGGCGTTGTATGATGTGAAGTCCATTGTAGCCAACTACGACCTGGCTTCCACCACTACGAATATAGGTGCAAGAGCAGGTTACGATTATGAGAATAAGTATTTCGTGAATGCCACGCTCATTGGCAGCAAGAATAACCGTTATCCGCCCGGCGGCCAGTGGGGCCTGTTCTACGGCGCAGGCCTGGGATGGGAAATGGGGCGTGAATCATTTATAAAGGATAATATTTCCTGGATCAGCGGCTGGAAATGGAGGGCTACCTATGCAAGAACCGGCAATGCCAATATTGACCTGAACTCAGCGCTGTATTACGCCTATTCACAAACTTATTCTTCCAACAACAATAATAAGAATTACCAGGTAGGCACCAGCTACACCAATGTATACTATCAGTATGAGGGTACCCTGGCTAATCCATACATCACCTGGGAAAAAGGGGATAAGCTGGATATTGGTACTGATATCTCTTTCCTGCATGACCGTTTGCAGCTGACCGCTGATTATTACCACGACCGCTATTCCGATGTGCTGGGCTTTCGCGGCAACTCCATCGCCCTATTGGGAACAGCTTATCCGCTGGAGAATATCGGTAAGAACCTTTACCAGGGCATAGAGCTGTCGCTGACCTATAACAACCACGCAGGCAATTTCAACTACTTTGTAACGGCCAATGGCAGCCTGGCCTATTCAAAGATCCTTTACAACGACGAGCTGGCAACGCCCTATGCCTGGAACAGCCGCACCGGTTTGCCGGTATCAGGTACCTTCTACGGCTATACGGCATTAGGACTTTACCAGGATGCGCATGATGCCGCCACCAGCGCGCATATAGCAGGGTATACCCCCAGCCCCGGCGATATCAAGTACAAAGATCTTAACGGTGATGGTGTGATCGATTACTTTGACCAGTCCACCATCGGGGGCCGCAAGCCGCTGGCTTTTTACGGCGTAACCCTGGGCGCCAATTACAAGGGATTTAATTTCAGCGTTATTATCCAGGGAGTGGCCAACCGGCAGATCAGTGTGGAGAATAATGTGATCGATCATTTTGGCCTGGATTATTCAACTACTAACGGGCAGGCATATGCCAGCGCCACCGGCCGCTGGACGCCGGAAACGGCCGACCGGGCTACGCTCTCCCGCCTGGCAGTATCTGCGGCAAATAATAACTCCCTGTTCTCCACTTTTTACCTGAAGAATGGCAATTACGTACGCTTACGCAATGCGGAGCTGGGATATTCATTGCCTTACAGTTTGCTGAAAAGGATCCGCATCTCCGGTTTGAAAATATTCCTGGATGGGGAGAACCTGTTCACCATTGCAGGATTTAAGGGAATGGACCCGGAAGTAATGCCCAATAGCTACCCGATACAAAGAGTGGTAACTGCCGGGGTTAATATTAAGTTATAAATGAGATTGAGCTATGCAAAGAAATTATATTCATACAATAGCTGTTTTCCTGCTGGCAGCGGTCATTTTGGGCGCTTGCAAAAAATACGAGCAGTTCCCGGTAGATAAGGTGACCGGCAACTATGTATTTGATCCGCTGGATTCTGCAGGGGTAAATGCACAGTCGTTCCTGTATGGCATCTATGCCATTGTGAAGAACGGCCATAACCGGGTAGGCGGTGATTACCTGGATGCAGCGTCGGATGATGCGGTATCTTCCAAAACAGGCGGTAATATACCGGTAACCCTCATTGCTACCAATGCGGTAACTGCTTTCAATTTCCCGGGTGCGGAAAATCTATGGGAAGGCACCAATCTTTCACAGTCGCCCAATAATACCGGGGTGCCGGAATCGTTCTGGGCTGGCATCCGCAACGCCAATATTTTCATCAATGGCATTGGCGTAGTGCCGGTAAAGGGCGGGCTTGCCAATGGTACTACAACCACCCAGGTGTGGAGAAGCGAAGCGCGGTTCCTGCGCGCTTATTTTTACTTTGAGCTGGTAAGGCGTTATGGCGGTGTACCGCTGCTGGGCGATAAAGTGTATAATATCGGTGAAGATCTTAGCCTTCCCCGCAGCAGCTTTGCCGACTGCATTGCTTACATTACAAGCGAATGTGATGCCATCAAAGACAGCCTGATCACCGCACCGGTAGCAGATGCAGATAACTACCGTGCTACAAAGG
>NZ_DATCRF010000150.1:0-11289 GCF_036569125.1 Chitinophaga sp.
ATAAGGGTACAGCTGTTGAATAAACTGGGCCGGGTATATTTTACCAGCGACCCGGGAAAAACAACGCTCTATGCTACAGAAGCCCTGCGCCTGAGCGATAGCCTGCAATATGCAGAAGGCACCATACTGGCTACCCGTAACCTGGCGCTGGTAGAAAATACCAAAGGCAACCTGGATAAGCAGATGGACATGACCCTTTCTGCACTGCGGCTGGCTGAAAAGAACGGTCTGTTGCATATGACGGGCATCCTTAATAACGACATTGGTAATATATTAATAGAGCAGAACAACCCCGTACAGGCACTCCCCTACCTGAAACGCTCTTTGAAAATAAAGAAGCAGTTCAATGAGCAGGCCGAGATTGCCAAAACACTGAATAACATTGGCTCCTGCTATATGCAGCTGCAAAAGCTGGATTCTGCGCTCTACTTCCTGCGTGAATCGGAACGCCTGAAACTGAGCATGGGTAATACACAGGGATTGGGTTTTACCTATGAAAATATGGGGCTCATCTACCTGCAGAAGGGTGAGTACGAAACCTCCCAGCAATACCTGGAAAGATCCATGGGTTATTACAAGGCCGCTGAAAACCAGGCGGGCATTGGTAAAACATGGCTTAACCTGGCTAAGGTGAATACCCTGCTGCAGCATTATACCATTGCTGCCGGCCAGCTGGAAGAAGCCGCGCGTGTGAATGTTACCCAAAAGAATGCAAAGAATGAAATGATCTATTACCAGTACCTGGCGCAGCTGGATTCTTCGCGGGGCGATTATATTATGGCCCTGCGGCATTACAATACCTACAATTCCCTGAAGGAGAAATATTTTGCGGTAGAAAAGGAACTGTCCATTGCCAATACCCGTGAAAAATATGAATCTGAAAAACGGCAGCGGGAAAACCATCTGCTGAAAGCTGCACAGCAAATACACCTTGCCACCATTCACCAACAGCGTATACTGGTAGCGGCCTGCGCTTTCCTATTACTGATCCTGCTTGTGATCACGGTGCTGCTGTACCGCTTATACAAACGGCAGCAGGAGCTGTACCGGCAGCTGAATAGTAAGAACGAGGAAGTATCGCAGCAGAACCGCATTATCATGGAGCAGAATGTGAAGCTAGGCAGTTTGAACCAGGTGAAGGACAAGATCTTTTCGGTGATCTCGCATGATCTGCGCTCTCCCCTGGCCATCCTGGAAGGGATGCTGTTCCTGCTGCGCGATAGGAAAATGTCGACCGAGGAATTCCGCACCTTTGCAGATGACCTATGGCGCGATATGAAAAATACCGCCTACATGATGGATAACCTGCTGAACTGGGCCAGCTCGCAGATGAAGGGCATCCGCACCAAGCCGGATGAATTTGAATTTACCGGGATGGTAAGGCGGGAGATTGAATTGCTGCAAACACTTGCGCGGCAGAAAGAGGTAACCCTTACCCATCATTTACAGCAGCCGGTAACGGTATTCGCTGATCCGGATATGATGAAGCTGGTGCTGCGCAACCTGATCAGCAATGCCATTAAGTTCACACCCGGCGGCGGGAATATCGAGGTATTGGCGCATATTAACGGTACTGAGCTGGAAATATGTGTGCGGGATAACGGCGTTGGCATACCGGATAAAGATCAGCATAAAGTATTCTCCAATATTTATTATTCTATGCCCGGTACCCGTCATGAAAAAGGCTGCGGGCTGGGGCTGCCGCTTTCCAAAGATTTTGTGGAGCTGAATAAGGGCGCTATCTGGTTCCATAGCCAGCCAGGTATTACCAGCTTTCATTTTACGATCCCTTTATCGGAAGAAGATGCTAACCAGCAGGGGCATGTGATGAGGAAGAAGAAACAACTTTTATAATGTGCAGATGTGCAAATATGCAGATGTGCAGATGAATGAACTCCGAAGTGCCGGCTTTACTATCTGCACATTTGCATATTTGCACATCAACTAATTCTCACTAAACGTATCTCCCTGTTTAATATCACCGGTTTCAAAACCTTTTTTAAACCAGTACATTCTTTGGGCAGAGGTGCCGTGGGTAAAGGCATCGGGCACTACCCTGCCCTGGGAAGCCTGCTGCAGCTTATCATCCCCTACTGCGCTGGCGGCGTTAAGGGCTTCTTCAATATCCCCGGCTTCCAGTATGTTATCCATCTTTTGTGCGTGGTTGGCCCATACACCGGCCAGGAAATCGGCCTGCAGCTCAAGCTTCACAGATAATTTATTGTATTCCTTTTCGCTCATACGCTGGCGCATGGACTGCACTTTAGCGCTGATGCCCAGCAGGTTCTGTACGTGGTGGCCTACTTCGTGGGCAATTACATAAGCCATGGCAAAATCACCTACCACGTTAAAACGCTCCTTCATTTCGTTGAAGAAGGAAAGGTCCAGGTATACCTTATCATCTGCCGGGCAATAAAACGGTCCCATGGCAGATTGGGCAAAACCGCAGCCGCTTTCTGTAGCATCACTAAAGAGCACCATTTTAGGCGGGGTGTAGGATTTGTTCATCTGGCTGAACTGCTCGGTCCATACATCCTCCGTATAGGCAAGCACGGTAGATGCAAAGCGTGAGGTTTCATCGCTGCCGTTAGTTACCTGTTCTGCAGGCTGACTGGCGCCTCCGCCCTGTTGTTGTACCTGTTGCAGCACCTGCTGCGGGTCTTTGTTAAATAAGAGTGCCAGCACTATAATAATAATGCCGCCAATACCGCCACCGATACCTACGGTACGCATACCGCCACCGCCACTGCCACGGCGGTCTTCCACATTATCGCTTAAACGTTTGTTTTGCCAACGCATATGATGTTTTTTAAGTAACAGATCTGCTGCCTGTAAGGTACTATTTTCCTTCTGGCGGCGAAGTGAATTTAAATAAATTTATAAAGCGGTTACTTCCAAAATCGCGCCGTATTCCTGCTAATGCCTGGTACTTTTAACCCTTCCTTTTCCCCCTTTCACCGGTATTTCTACTGCCGGTAACCGAAAGTGTATTTCCCCCCGCCTGCCTGCTGCCTAGTTTTGAGGCAGATAAAACCTCCGTTATATGGAACATATTGTGCTAACCAATGGATTGAAAAAGAGCTTTAAGGCGCAGGGAAAAACTGTGGAAGCGGTACGCGGCGTAGACCTGGCCGTGCGTACGGGTGAGGTCTTTGGTTTCCTGGGCCCTAATGGCGCCGGTAAAACCACTACCCTGCGCATGCTTACCACCCTGCTTACCCCGGATGCCGGGGAAGCTACCCTGGCAGGCTGCGACCTGCTGAAACACCCGCAGCGGCTGCGTGAGCGTATTGGGTATGTAAGCCAGGCCGGTGGCAGCGACCGTGGCATGAGCGCCTGGGAAAACCTGGTGCTGCAGGGCCGTTTATTTGGTATGAACCGGCATAATGCCGCCGCGCAAGCTAAAGCGCTGATCCTCGCCTTTGACCTGGAAGCTATTGCCGACCGTAAAGCCGCCACTTACTCCGGCGGGCAACGCCGCCGCCTGGATGTAGCCCTGGGCATGATGCACCGCCCGCAGCTGCTGTTCCTGGATGAACCCACCACCGGCTTAGATCCGCAGAACAGGGCCCGCCTCTGGGATGAAGTAAGGCGCCTGCGCGATAGCGGCGTTACCATTTTCCTGACCACCCATTATCTGGATGAAGCGGATGCACTGGCAGACCGTATTGCAATTATGGACCAGGGAAAAATAGAAGCCGAAGGATCGCCCCGGGAGCTGAAAAAACAAATAGCCGGTGATGTAGTGCTGCTGGGCCTTTCGGCCGACGGTGCGCATAATGAAAAAGCGCTGCAGCTGTTCACTGATCAGCCCTATGTGCGCGAAGCCAGCTATGAGCAGGGACACTTACGGTTATATGTACACGAAGGCGAGGCAACACTGCCGGAAATACTCCGCTTACTGGATCATGCGCAGATAGGCTTAAAAACCATCTCCCTCTCCCAGCCTACCCTTGACGATGTATTCCTGCGGCAAACCGGCCGCTCGCTGCAGGAAGCGTGAACGGTCCATGGTCCATAGTCGATGGTCCATGGCATTTCACAAAAGAACCGGTATTACAACTATAGCCTGTTACGAAATACAATTACTTAACGCCTATGCCATGGACCATCGACTATGGATCATGGACTAAAAAACACGCACCATGTCATTCTTCTCCAATCTTCAGATCTACTATATACGCAAGGTAAAAGAGTCCCTGCATAACCCGGGATTCCTGTTCATGGCAGTAGGTACGCCTTTAATGTACCTGTTATTGTTTGCGCCTATGCTACAGCATTTCACGGGCATGCCGGGTTTTACCAGCGGCAGTGTGCTGAACGTATTCCTGCCCGGCGTGGTCGTGGTAATTGCCGTATATGGAGGCCTGTATGTGGGCTTTGGTTTGGTGGATGAGATAAGACAGGGTATCATTGAACGTTTCCGGGTAACGCCTACCAGCCGGCTGGCAATGCTGCTGGGCAGTGTGCTGCGGGATGTAAGCGGGGTGCTGGTGCAAACGCTGCTGATCACTTTAATGGCTATACCTTTCGGGTTAAAGGTGTATTGGGCCGGGTTTATAATTGTGATGATATTGCTGGCTATCATTAGCGCACTATTTGCCGCATTCTCCTATGCGCTGGCATTACGTTTGAAAAGTGAGGATGCCATAGCCCCCATTATACAGGGTATTTCCTTACCCATTATGTTGCTGGCCGGCTTTCTGTTACCAATGGAAATGGCCCCGCACTGGCTGCAGGTAGCAGCGCATTTTAACCCGGTATATTATGCGGTAGAGGCTTCGCGGGCGCTGATGGGCGGGCAGGTGAACACCCCGGTGGTGTTCCAGGCCTTTGCGGTGCTGCTGCCGGTAATGGGGCTGGTTTTCTGGTGGGCTATCCGTTCTTATAAGACGGCCGTGGCATAGATTGTGAGCAGAAAGGATAAAGCAGAAAGCATAAAGGGATTGGCGCGGATAAGGGAAAAGATAAAAAAGCAAAAATTAAGGGATTGGTAGGGCTAAAGTAAATCATACCCACCAATGATCCGCTGCATTCAGCTTTATGCTTTACGCTTTCTGCTTTCAGCTTAAACCCAAACATATGTCAGTTAAACAGATCGTATTGGCGGCGCGGCCATCCGGTATGCCGGATGCTTCAGTTTTCAGAACAGAAAATGTTGAATTACCGCCGCTGCAGGCCGGCCAGCTACATATCAGGGGATTGTACTTTTCAGTAGATCCGTATATGCGTGGCCGTATGAATGATGCACCTTCCTATATTCCGCCCTTCCAGCTTAATGCTCCCATAGAAGGCGCTGTAGTGGCCGAGGTGCTGGAAAGCCAGGTAATGGGCTACAATCCCGGCGACCTTATAACGGGCGGCCTGCTGCCCTGGGCCACGGAAGCCATTGTGTCTGCAGAAGCCATTAAACCCATTGACACACAAAGCATACCTCCGGGTTATTACCTGGGAGTGCTGGGATCAGCAGGTATAACCGCCTATTGCGGGATGGTGATCATTGGCCGGCCCAAAGCCGGCGAAACAGTGGTGGTATCCGGCGCAGCAGGTGCTGTGGGATTGGTAGCAGGCCAGATCGCGAAGATAATGGGCTGCCGGGTAGTAGGCATTGCAGGATCGGAGGAAAAGATCCGGCGGCTGAAAACGGAATTCGGTTTTGACGAAGCCATTAATTATAAAACCACCCCTGATATGGGCGCAGCGCTGGCTGCCGCCTGCCCTAAAGGCATAGATATTTACTTTGATAATGTAGGCGGCACTACTACGGATGCGGTGTTTCCCCTGCTTAACTTCCAGGCCAGGGTGCCGGTATGCGGGCAGATCTCCAGCTATAATGATACCGCTACCCCGCCCGGTCCGCGTATACTGCCACAGGTGGTAAAACGCAGCATCCTGATACAGGGATTCCTGGTGCGTTATATGAAGGAATACCATGCGGAAGCAGCGCTGCATTTAACCCAATGGCTGAAGGAAAACAAGCTGCAATTTGAAGAAACCGTGGTGGAAGGTTTTGACCGTTTGCCGGAAGCCTGGCTGGGATTGTTTTCCGGGCAAAATATGGGTAAGATGATTGTGAAAGCGTAAAGCTGAAAGCATAAAGCAAAAAGGGATTGGCAGGGTAAGTAAAAAAGTAAAAAGCAAAAATAAAAAGGGTTGGCGCGAATAAGGTAAAACCATCCACACCAATGCTCCGCTGCATTCAGCTTTATGCTTTATCCTTTCAGCTTTCGGCTTTCTGCATTTTCCGTACCTTTAATACATGCAGCAACACGCCTTATCATACACCCGGATCAAAAAGATCCATAACACCACCATTACGGATGAGGAAGATGTACTGGCCGCTGAGGAACCGCTGGAAATAAAGCTGGTACATGGTCCGGAGCAGGAACGGCAGCAGCAGAATATTACAGTTACCATGCGTACACCGGGGCAGGACCAGGATCTGGCCACCGGTTTTTTATTTACAGAAGGTATTATTCAGTCGGCCGCCGATATCGCTAACCTGCAGCCCCATGGATCCACTATTACAGTTACGCTGCAGCCACATGTACAGCCAGTGCTGCAGCCCATGCAACGCAACTTCTTCTCCAACTCCGGCTGCGGGGTATGCGGTAAACCGGATATTGATTCTATATTCACCAAGGTACAAAACGATAATAACGGACTGGCACTAACGTTTCCGGCTGCACGTTTATTGGAGCTGCCGGACAGCATACGTACGCAGCAAAAGTTGTTTGAGGATACAGGCGGCATCCATGCCGCTGCTTTGTTCAATGAAACGGGTGAATTGTTATTGATAAAGGAAGATATTGGCCGGCATAATGCGGTGGATAAGCTGATAGGCGCCGCTTTGCTGGCCGGTGATATTCAACTATCCCGCTGCCTGATGCTGTTAAGCGGGCGTGCAGGCTTTGAATTGATCCAGAAGGCTGCTATGGCTGCCATTCCTATTATTGCCGCCGTGGGCGCGCCATCCAGCATGGCTGTTAAAATGGCGGAAGAATGGAATATTACATTAATTGGTTTTTTAAGACAGCAACGTTGCAATATTTATACGAGGGCGGAGAGGATTGTTTTATAAAGCTGAAAGGATAAAGCAGAAAGCAAAAAGGGATTGGCGCGGATAAGGTGGAGTAAAGCCTAAAAAGTAAAAAAGTAAAAATTAAAAAGGATCGGTGCGGATAGGATGGAAAGTAAAAAATAAGAACAAAAAGGAAAGCAAAAAGGATTAGTGTGGGATGGATTGAGCTCCAATAAACCGCTGCATTCAGCTTTATGCTTTATGCTTTATGCTTTGCGCTTTACGCTTTCTGCTAAAAAAACACACATGAGCTCTGAAAAAATACCTGCTGCAGAAGCCCCGGCGCATTTCACCGGGTTAAAATTAGGTAAGATCAAAACCGTGGCTGCCGGTATACCGGCGGTAATGATCAGCGCACAGCATATCTTAAAGGAAACGGGCGCATTGCGGGGCATGAAGGCCCTGCTGAAGCTAAACCAGAAAGATGGTTTTGACTGTCCCAGCTGCGCCTGGCCCGACCCTGACGATGACCGCTCCACTATTGCCGAGTATTGCGAGAACGGCGCCAAGGCAGTTGCAGAAGAAGCTACGCTCAAAAAGCTAACGCCTGATTTTTTTGCAGCCAATGCGGTGGCCGACCTGGCCGACCTCTCTGACTATGAGATCGGGAAAAAAGGCCGTATTGCACAGCCCATGTACCTGCCCTCCGGCGGTACGCATTACAAACCCATTTCCTGGGAAATAGCTTTTCAGAAAATAGCCAACCACCTCAATGCATTGTCATCGCCGGATGAAGCCATCTTTTACACCTCCGGGCGTACCAGCAATGAAGCGGCTTTCCTGTACCAGCTGATGGTGCGGGAATATGGCACCAACAACATGCCCGACTGTTCCAACATGTGCCATGAATCCAGCGGGGTGGCCCTGGGCGAATCGCTGGGTATTGGCAAGGGTTCTGTTACGCTGGAAGATATTTACAAGGCAGAGGTGATCATTATACTGGGGCAAAACCCCGGCACCAACCACCCGCGCATGCTGAGCGCCCTGCAAAAGGCAAAAGCCAACGGGGCTACCATTATAGCCGTGAACCCCTTGCCGGAAGCCGGTTTAATGAACTTCCTGAACCCGCAAACGGTAAAAGGTTTCCTGAGCATTAAAACACACCTGGCCGATCTTTTCCTGCAGGTACGCATTAACGGGGATATGGCTTTAATAAAAGCCCTGGCCCTGCTGCTGCTGGAAGCGGAGGCTGAGCAGCCTGATACGGTGCTGGACCATCACTTTATAGCCAAACATACCCATGGCTATGAGCATTACGTACAAAACTTACAGCAATATACCGTAGCTGAGCTGGCGGCAGATTGCGGCGTGCCGGTAGCGCAGATCCAGGCGGCTGCAAAAGTGCTGGCGCAGAAAAAGAACATCGTGGCCTGCTGGGCCATGGGCCTTACCCAGCATAAAAATGCCGTGGATACGATTAAGGAAGTG
The DNA here is from genome assembly GCF_036569125.1 of Chitinophaga sp. Taxonomy (GTDB): domain Bacteria; phylum Bacteroidota; class Bacteroidia; order Chitinophagales; family Chitinophagaceae; genus Chitinophaga. The sequence goes on from NZ_DATCRF010000150.1 coordinate 8,510, forward strand.
GTGAACCTGCTGCTGATGAAAGGCAGCATTGGCAAACCCGGCGCAGGTACCTGCCCCGTACGCGGGCATAGCAATGTGCAGGGCGACCGTACCATGGGTATTTTTGAGCAACCCTCTCCTGCCCTGCTGCAGCGGCTGCAGGAGGTATACGGGTTTATACCGCCCCAGCATCACGGGTTTGATACCGTAAACTCCATACGCGCTATGCTGGAAGGGCGCGCTAAGGTATTTATGGCCATGGGCGGCAACTTCCTCTCCGCCACACCGGATACCAACCTGACGGCGCAGGCCCTGCGTAATTGCGCGCTTACTGTGCATGTATCTACGAAACTGAACCGCAGCCATTTGGTGCACGGTCAGGAAGCGCTGATACTGCCCTGCCTGGGCCGTACGGATATGGATCTGATCAGCGGCGAACGGCAATTTGTGACCTGTGAAAATTCCATGGGCGTGATACAGATGTCCAAAGGGAACCTGGAACCGGTATCTGACGAGCTGCTGAGCGAGCCGGTGATCATTTGCCGTTTGGCCAAAGCCCTGCTGGAAGACCGATCTAAGGTGAACTGGGATGTGTATGAACAGCACTACGATCATATCCGGAACGACATTGAAAAGGTGATCCCCGGCTTTGATAACTACAATGAACGGGTACGCCATCCCGGCGGATTCTATTTACCCAATACGGCCCGGGAAGGCCGTTTTAATATCCAGGGCAGCGGTAAGGCGCATTTTAGCCTGGCTAACATCAGCCCCCTGTCGCTGGCGGCAGATGAATATGTGATGATGACCATCCGCAGCCATGACCAGTTTAACACCACCATTTACGGCCTGGACGACCGCTACCGCGGTGTGTACAATGAGCGCCGCGTGATACTCATGAATGAGAAAGATATTCAGCGCGCCGGTTTAAAGGCCGGTGATGTAGTGGACCTTATTAATGAGGATGACGGGCAGCGCCGGGTAGCACACCGCTTTATTGTAGTAGCGTATAATATCCCGGAAAGGAACACCGCTACTTATTTCCCCGAAACCAATGTGCTGGTGCCTTTGAGCAGTGTGGCGGAAAAGAGTAATACGCCTGTGTCGAAGATGGTGATCATAAAGATTGAGAAGGCAGAAGGCAGAAAGCTGAAAGCATAAAGCATAAAGCATAAAGCTTAATGCAGCGGATCATTGGAGCGGATGGTTTGCTTTATCCGCGCCAATCCCTTTTTGCTTTATGCTTTATGCTTTCAGCTACCGAAACGATAAAAAGCCTGGTGCGCGGAGCACAGAAATATCGAACCTGAAATCCACAATGGTCGTGATCTCATAATAGAAAGACTTTACCGGCGCCGGTGCATCGGGCATATAATAGGCAGCCAGGCGGAAAGTGTTCAGGGCTAAGTTCTCATTACGGATACGTACGCCCGCACCCACGGCGCTATGCAGCGGGTTCTTAAAGATGGCGTTATTCTTCTCCGTGATCTGCGCCAGCTGCAGATACGTAGAGAAATTAAACTTGAAGCCCAGCAATTTCAGCGGGCTGTAATACACAGTTTCAGAGCGCACATTCAGGCGCTGGTAACCATTGATCCTGGAATTACGATATCCCCAGATCCCTACATCCAGGTTTATACTTAGCGGCTTATAGAAAAAGTTATTCGGGTTGGCCAGGAAATCAACCGTTACAAACTCGCGCAGCCTGCCCCATTTGAAGTTGAACAGGTTGCTGTAGTACTCCATGTTGGCATGTATAATAGCATCCTCAGAGGAGCCCCTTTGCCAGAAGCTGCCTACTGCAAGCGTGGTATTGAACAGCCCCTCATGTTTGGTTACCCAGAACTTATGCAGCTCCAGCGCAGTGTAAAAGCGCTTGCGGCTTTGCCAGCTTTCCCATCCGGATGATATGGATGCGTTATACCCCAGCGGAATATCCTCCGTTCTGCCAAATCCAAAGAAATAGTGCGCCTTAAAGAAATCCTGCCGGAATACGGCCAGCTGGCCCAGGTAATAACGGCGGTCGTTATATACCGGGTCAAACTTAAACACCGGCTGTGCAGGATTCCGGTGAAAAAAGAGGTTGTAATGCCGTGCAAGCAAGGCCACGTTCGGCTTTTTACCAGGGTCCTGCCCGTTCTTTCCCGGGTTAATAAAATTGTACCCCACCCAGGCGTCTATTACACTGTAACGGTAGTCGCGGTACAGGGAATCCGGCAGGTTACGGTAATTAATGGAATAGCTGCGCGACAGGTATAACCCGCCTATAAGGCTGGCGCTGGTACGGTACAGGGGACGGTTCAGATTAATGAAATATGCACCTTCGAAAACCCCTGTATCAATAGCTGCCGGCGTATAGTCATTGAGGGTAGTATAGCCTACAGAAGCATCCACAAACGAACCTGCTACGTTATACTTGGTATACGTGAGGGCTGCGCCCCAGGGCGGGGAGCGGTCGTTACGCCACATAGTGGTGATGTCTATCCCCTGCCCGGCGCCCAGCAGGTTGTTATTGGAAACGCCGCCCCGGAAAGCCGTTTGGGTTAGCTCCCGCAGGTCGGCGCCATATTCAAAAAGGTCTTTTGTTACCACCAGCAGGTCCACAGAATCCGGCGAGGCGCCGGTATTGATGATGTACACCCGCGCATCCTGTATAAACGGACGGTTACGCAGGTAACGTTCATTATCGGCCATGGTGTAGGGATCAATGGTATCATTTTCCCGGAAAAAGAGTGATTGCCGGATCACCCATTCGGCGGTATTAATGTGCAGGCGGTTGGCAAATCTCAGCAGCCTCATAC
>NZ_DATCRF010000151.1:0-3012 GCF_036569125.1 Chitinophaga sp.
TCATAGATCTGCGGCGCATCAGGCCCTGGGCCCTTTCATCGTCTGTTTCGGCTACCTCCATCTCTATCTTGTGGAGGGTATCGTTATTTTTTTTACCAATAAAATACAGCTCGCCCTCTTTTTTGAACTGAGGTCCATTATCTGAGGAAGTAGCCACCGTGGATGTATCGGTGGTAGTAGTGGTGGCAGTGTTATTGGCGGTACGGTTGCCGCAGCCGGCAATGTACAGGCAAAAAGCCACGTTGAAGATCCATTTAGAAGTAGTTATCAGCATTTTTACAGGTCTCATGACCCTGAAGTTAGGAAAGTTTTTTATTTTTAAGCTGAAAGCTAAAAGCGCAAAGCAGAAAGCCGGAACCCTTGCATTTAGCTTTCTGCTTTTTGCTTTCTGCCTTCAGCTTTCCTAAAATTCCACACATATGCATCGCAGATCATTCCTCAAGAACACTGCTCAGGCAGGAGTTGCTTATTCCGCATTACCCTTGTTATCATCCTTACAACGTACAGCGCCTTATAAGCTGGCGCTCATTGGCTCCGGTTGGTGGGGCATGAATATTTTACGCAGCGCCCTGCAGCACGGCGGCTGCAAGCTCATAGCCATTTGCGATGTGGATGAACGGCAGGCCAATGCGGCGCTTACTGTTATTAATACCCTTACATCTGATAAACCTAAAACGTATAGGGATTACCGTGAGCTGCTGCATAAAGAAAAACCGGAAGTAGTGATCGTTGCTACGCCTGACCACTGGCACCCGCTTATTGCCATTGCAGCCATGCAGCAGGGCGCGCATGTGTATGTGGAAAAACCCATCTGCCATACCATTAATGAAGGTAAGGCCATGGTAAAAGCGGCCCGCCAGTATAACCGGGTGGTACAGGTGGGTACGCACCGCCGGGTATCGCCGCATAATATTTCCGGCATTAACTTCCTGAAGTCGGGCAAAGCCGGGAAAATAGGGATGGTACGGGCTTTTGTGCATTACGGCGGGGGAGAAGGTAAGAAGGTGGCCGATGAAAGCGTGCCTCAGGGCCTGAACTGGGATATGTGGTGCGGGCCTGCCCCTTTACATCCCTACAACCCAACTATTCACCCCAAAGGTTTCCGGCAATACCTGGATTATGCCAACGGGCAGCTGGGCGACTGGGGCATTCACTGGATGGATCAGATCTTGTGGTGGACAGAGGAAAAATACCCGCGCAAAGTGTTCTCATCCGCCAACCGTTTCATTAAAAAAGATAATACTGATGCACCGGATACGCAGAACGTGATCTTTGAATTTGAATCCTTTACCGCTACCTGGGAACACCGCATGTATGCCGGTAATGAAGCGGAAAAGAGCAATGTAGGCTGTTACTTTTACGGCACAGAGGGTACCTTTCATATGGGCTGGCTGGATGGCTGGACGTTTTACCCATCTGACAAGAACAAATCTATTATTCATGAGGCGCCGGTGCTGCATAAGCCTGATGATCAGAACATCCCGGAGCTGTGGGCTGATTTTATGCAATCTATTCAGCAAAATCATTCACCGGTGTGCGATATTGCTATTGGGCAACGCTCTACCAATATGAGCCTGCTGGGTATGCTGTCTTATAAATTAGGCCGTAGCATTGAGTGGGATGGGGAACAGCAGCTGATCAAAAATGATGAAGAGGCGAATAAGCTGTTGCAAAGGAAGTATAGAGGAGAGTGGGAATACCCGGTGTGAATGCGAAACGCTTAATGTTGAACGGGGAATGTATGCCTTCACGTTCAACATTAAGCGTTTTTTATAATTTGCTTTTCCGTGTGATATCTCTATACGGAGTACTTAATTCGTAATTCGTAATTGACCAATTCGTAATTAATTCTTAGCCAGCTCTTCTTCTGTAAACACCTCATCCGTGTAATCTTTGATCTCGTTATACACGGTATCACGTTCCACAGGGCGGCGGCCGGCTTGTTTAATGAGCATGGCCAGCTGCGCAGTGTTCAGGGAAGGGTTTTGCTCTTCCGCACCGGCCATAGAGTAGATCTTGGTAGTATCGTCAATAGTGCCGTCCAGGTCATTTACCCCAAAGGATAAGGTGAGCTGTGAGGTGCTTCTGCCCAGCATAGGCCAGTAGGCTTTCAGGTGGGGGAAGTTATCCATATACAAACGCGCTACGGCATACATCTTCAGGTCCTCAATAATACCGGATTCCTTTACGTGCGACATTTCATTATCCTTGTTACGGAACTTCAGCGGTATAAAGGTATTGAAGCCATGGGTTTCATCCTGCAGCTGGCGCAGGCGTTCCATATGATCTATGCGGTGATGATACTGTTCTATATGGCCGTACAGCATGGTGGCATTGGTGTGCATGCCCAGATTGTGTGCGGTGCGGTGAATGTTTAACCAGCCTTCTGCATCCACCTTATCGTGGCAGATCTGTGAACGGATCTCCGGTGCAAAGATCTCTGCACCGCCACCGGGCATGGATTGCAGGCCGGCTTCGTTCATAATACGCATGCCTTCTTCCACACTTACCTTTGCTTTGCGGAACATATAATCCAGCTCCACGGCGGTAAAACCTTTAATGTGCAGGTCCGGGCGGTGAGCTTTTATTTTGCGCATCAGGTCACAGAAGAATTCCAGGTTCATTTTAGGATGCACCCCGCCTACAATATGTACTTCGGTTACGGGTTTGCCATCATAGCCTTTTACAATGTCCAGCATCTGGTCTGTGCTCAGTTCCCAGCCTTCTTCCTTGTGCTTGTAGGAGCGGGAGTATGCGCAGAACTTACAGGTGAAAATGCAAACGTTGGTAGGCTCTATATGAAAGTTGCGGTTAAAGTAGGTTTTGTGCCCGTGCAGGCGTTCCCTCATCTGGTTGGCCAGGGCGCCTAAAAATGTTACGTCCCCTTTTTCAAACAGGATAATGCCCTCTTCCGGTGTAATCCGCTGCTGGGCCAGCACTTTTTCTCCTATCTTTTTCAGGTCTGCATCCAGGTTGGGTTGCTGCAGGAGCGTACTTACAGCAGGATATTCT
>NZ_DATCRF010000152.1:0-2501 GCF_036569125.1 Chitinophaga sp.
GGGCAGCTGTACGCCACCTCCTGGAAAACCATCATCATTAAAAATATAGATCCGGCGCACCGTAATCTGTGGGACTATACGCTGGGCAAACACCGTATTAATGTGCGGCATGCAGCCAATGAGCTGAACTGGCAGGTAGAAGATAATTCAGCGGACGGGCTGGTGCTGAAGCGCCATATCATCCGCCATTTTGATATTGAGGATGTGCGTACCTACGGACTGTGTTTCAGCGTGCGTATGGAATCTGCATCCGGGCAGTTCGGATCTGTGGTGATCCGTAAGCTGGAAAATAAATATAACAGCAGGCTTAAATACCTGCAGCGCTATGATATACTGTATACGCCCGGCTTTAACCCCAATACCTCTACCCTGCTTATGTACCGGGAGCAGGTAGCTAAGGAGCACCTGGGCCCTTACCTGGTATCCTTATGTAAAGAGTTTTATGAGCAGGGCAGCGAAACCAATATTTTGCAGGCCTTTGTAAGCAGCAAGGAAGCGGCTATGGCTATTCCCCTGCAGCAGCCTGATAAAAAGCTGCACCAGTGCACCCAATGCCTGAGCGTGTATGATGAAGCGTTAGGAGAAGCGGAGCAGGATATTGCACCGGGTACGCCATTTGATGCCTTACCGGATTCTTTCAGCTGCTCCCTGTGCGGCGCTGCTGCCAGCGCTTTTGAAGAGATCAGTGAAAGCGCGCTGGGGGTTTAAGGAATTACAAAAGTCAAACCCAACAAACTTTTACATTTGAAATTTTACATTTTACATTTAAGATTTTCATACCCAGGTGAAAGGATCGCCGGAAACAATATGCGTTACCGGCACACCGGGGATCTTGGGTTTTAACCAATCCACCAGCCAGTCCATACCCGGTTCCTCACTCACGGAATGACCTAATACTATCAAAGCGGTTTTGCCGCCCAATTGCCGCGCATCACGTATGTACTCTGCGGTTTCCCATTCATGCACCTCCCCTACTATCAGCACATCGGGCTGTTCTTTTTCCACGAGGGAGATCTGCATCTGCCCGCCCGCAGCACCGGGTATTAAAGCAATACGGGCGCAGGTTTGCGACAGGTCGCCTATCACCCTTACATGTTTAATAGCTAACGTTTGTTCCAGGTGCGCCACCAGCTTTTCCAAAGTAAGGGGTGGTATTTGCAGCATCCTTTGCCCGGGTTTGTAGTACTGCAGCCAGCCTGCTTTTTTCAGCACGCCGTATCCAATACCATCCGGCTCCACGGAATGCCAGTAATCATGAAAGCGCCATACCGTAATATTATACTTTTTGAGCAGGGCCTGTTTTTGCTGTACCACGCGGTTGTTGGCCACATAGTTCACATCATCCTGGTGATTATAAAAGGTAGGCTCATGGGCAATAATAAAATTGGCTTTCAGCTTTGCAGCCTGCTCAATCACCTGCACCGTGGCAAACATGGTGGTAACAATACCGGTAACGGTCTGCTGCTCATCGCCGCTCTTAAGCGTATCCACCGTTGTTTTAAAAGGCGCGCCGGGAACCTCTTTGAGTATAAGGTCCATTACTTCTTTAATGGTATATTTCTTTTGCTGCAGGGCCATGGCAATACCCGGTATATTAAGCAAAGCAGCTGCGGCAGATGCTTTCAGGGTATTGGTAATAAAAGCTCTCCTGCCCGGGTTATTTTTCATAAGGGAATGTTTATAGATCTTAGATTTACGATTTTAGATTTTAGATTTGATTGGAGCGAAGACCGCATTTTTAAATCTAAAATCGTAAATCGTAAATCTAAAATCAAGTGTATTTAATAATACCGTTCTCTTTGCAAAAGGTAAGCACTTCCTCCATATTTCCGGCCTGGAACTTACGTAAAATATTCAGGCGGTGCGCTTCCACGGTACGTACGCTTACGTTTAATGATTCGGCAATTTCCTTGTTGCTCTGGTCATCATCTATCTTCTTCAGGATCTGCTCCTCTCTTTTGGAAAGGGATATTTCCACGTTCGCAGCCGTTTTAAGGCCGGATGCTTTTTGCAGGTCCTGGTATTTTTTCACCAGTATATCCGATACATCGCCAATGAAATAGAATTTGCCTTTATGCACGGTGCGGATGGCATGGAGGAAGATCTTGTTGCTGGTATCCTTTAAAATATAGCCGCTGGCGCCCATTTCCAGCGCTTTGGCCACATAGTCGGGGCTGTCATACAGGCTAAAGAAAAGGATCCTGCTCTGCGGCTGCTGTTTTAAAATGGCCTGGCTGGTTTCAATTCCATTAATGCCCGGCATGCGGATGTCCATAATAATTACTTCCGGCGTTACGGTGGTCAGCGACTGCAAGGCCGTTTCGCCATCGCCGGCCTCCCCTACTACTTCCATGTCCTGCTCACTGTCTATCAGCTGTTTTAATCCGTTCCTGAATATTTCATGGTCATCTACCAGGAAAACTTTTATGCGCGTGGTCATAGTCATACTAAAGGAATTTCCAGTTGAACAATAGTGCCTTTTCCTGGTTGGGCGTTTAAGC
>NZ_DATCRF010000153.1:0-11759 GCF_036569125.1 Chitinophaga sp.
ATGGCACCGGTATACTGGCCCACTGGTTACGGTAGTTGATACCTACCCGGTAATTACCATCCGGGATAAAACCGGTGTTGGCCGGGTTGGTAGTTAGCGGCGAGTTAAAGAACTGCGAAAAATGCAGGTCCTGTGCGGTTCCCTGCAGGGCAGCGAACAACAATACTAAACCGGCTACATAAAATTTTACTTGCTGCTTCATGGCTCGTCATCTTAACAAGGTAATGTTTCCTGTCTTATTCGTTTTCGTCCCGTCGCTGAATTCTACACTTACGGCGTATGCATATGCATCCATGGGTTGAATGGCGCCTTTGAACCGGCCATCCCAACCGATGGTGGGATCATTGGATTCAAAGACCAGCTGGCCCCAACGATTGAATATCTTTAAATTGAATTTGGCTATTCCAAAGCCCCGCACCATCAGCACATCGTTCCGTCCATCATTATTGGGTGAGAAGGCATTAGGGACATCAAACAAGGGGATCACAATTGCGGCTACCTGCTTACAAACCGTATCTACACACCCTGCGGCATTGGTAGCCAGCAAACACACATCGTACGTTCCTGTTTTGTTATACTGGTGTACCGGGTTGGTTTCGGTAGAAACGGTCCCGTCACCAAACTCCCACAAATAGCTTGCCGCACCTATGCTCTGATTCACAAAGGTCACCGGTGTATTTTCTTCGGGCTTGGTAGGCGTGAATGAAAATTCAGCACTGGGCGGACCAAACACCGTGATAGTTATGCTGGTATCGTCCTCCCTATTACAGGTGTTATTATCCACTGCATGCAGTGTAACGGTGTAAGTACCCGGGTTTAAATATGTATGCGTGGGATAAGCCTCTGTAGAGGTGCTGCCACCGTCGCCAAAGTTCCACTCAAATGTTTCCCCACCCAGGGAAGTATTGTTAAACTGGATGGTAGAGGGTGCGCAGGAGCTGTCCGGCGCTATAAAGCTGGCTTCCACGTTTGCGGCCACACGCAGGGGCACGGTATCCGTATGCGGGGCGTTACAATAGTTGGTATCTACCAGCGTAAGCAGGGCATTATATACACCCGGCGACTGGTAGGCGTGCTGCCAGTTACCCAGGCCTACGGTTGACTGTGGCGTACCATCCCCAAAATCCAGTGTGAAGGATAAATTGGTGAAGGGTTTGCCCGGCGGCGCTACAGATGCATTTTGAAAATCATAGCTGAGGGCTTCACAGGGCGGCAGCTTGGTTACCACCAGGTTTACGGAAGCACTGTCGGCCCGTACACGCACCTGGGTGTAAGCAGTATCGCAGCCATTACAGCTGGCAGGGTCGCATTTAATGAGGCGTACCGTATAATCGCCAATGGCATTATAAGTATGCAAAACGGTATCCAGGTTACCACCTACATCCGGTGAACCATCCCCAAAATTCCAGGTACGGGTTTGGGCAGGTGAGCTGGTAGTATCTACAAACGTAATATCGGCAGGTACGCAATAGTTCTTTCTGCGGTCCAGGGTTTTAATACCGGCTTTTACCCCATCCAGGTTAAAGGCGATCTTTAACGCACCAAAGTTACAGAAGGGCGGCGCCGAGGTTGCATATGCGCCGGGCGTGGTTGGGTAACGCGGTTTTGCGCCGTTGTTGGCCGATACGTTACACCAGGCGCACAGGCCCTGGTAAATAACCCCGTTACGGTCAAAACGGCTGGTGCCGCCATCCACATGCTCATATAAACCATTGCCGCCAAAAAAGCTGGCAAACAATACGCCTGTAGCATCGCGCTGCAGTACAAAAAAGTAAAAGTCCTGATCGTCTGTAGTACGCTGCAGGGGATTTTTGGTGATGAGCCCACTGGTGCCTGAGTTAGGATAACGCAGTGATTTGTTGATACCGCCACCCCAGCCGGAAACGTATACATTCTCACAGCGATCCACCAGGAAGGCGGTGGGTGAAATGCTGGGATCTGTAGCCTGCTTGCCAAAAGTGGTAGAGTATATAAAGGCCGACAGGTTAGGTTCCAGCTTGGATATAAACTGTTTGGAATTATCGTTATAAAAAACCGTGGTGCCGGTGGGCTGCTTCACCGGCCAGCGCCCATCCGTGGTACCCATTACATACACATTCCCTTCTGCATCCAGCTGAATACCATACACCTGGTCTGCCGATGCATTGTCGGCGCCCAGGTAAGTGCTTTGTAAGATGCTGGCGCCATCGTTGGTGATGTGGGTAATAAACCCATCACACACACCACCGCGGTAACCGGAATAAATAGCCCCACCGGTGGTGCGGAAGTTAGCGCTGGCTGTGCCACCAGCTACATACAAGGTATTACCATCCAGCGCCAGCACATAACCTGCATCTTCTTTATCGCCGCCAAGGTAGCTGGCCCATAACAGGTTGTTACAGTTAGGATCTATTTTCATTACCACCGCATCCTGCGCGCCGCCAAAGTTTCTTTGGAAGGCGCCGGCTGTTACCGGGAAATCAGTGGAGCGGGTGCTGCTGGTTACATAAATGTTGGCTGCAGCATCCAGCACTACTTCGCTACGGGCATCATCGCCATAGTTGCGTAACAGCACCCAGCTGCCGGCCTGCCGGTTCTCGCGCATATTCACCGCATCATCTGCACTGCCGGCTATACGCAGCGAACCAATAATACCGGTACCGGCTGCGTTTAATTTTACAATGGCTATATCCCAGCCGCCACGGTTACCTACTTCATTTTTAAAAGGAAAGTTACCGGAGGTGGTTCTGCCGCTGATCACCAGGTTACCGGCTGCATCGGCAAACAAGCTATGCGGCTGTTCATCGCCGCTGCCGCCCAGATAGGTGGCATACACCAGGTTGCGGCCGTTGGGGGTGAACTTGCTGATACCAATATCAAACTGCCCGCCCTGGAAAGCATTCTGGATCACACCGGTTGTTACCGGGTAACCCTGCGCCCATACAATACCGCCGCCGTAAAAATTACCCTGGTCGTCATAAGTAGCGGTAAAGCCCCAGTTATCGGCCCGGGAGCCGGATACGCTGGAAAATACATATGTTGGATCTATGACCAGCGGATACTGCGGATCATACTTACCGGATATTTTAAAACCAACCTTATTACCATTTACACGGTAACTAACCTTTACGGTTACACGCTGGTTACTGATGTATTGATATGCGTACGGCATCAGCTCTGTAGAGGTGCCTACAGAGGTAGTAATTTCCAGCTGGTCTTTCTTCAGCTCCAGCCTGTCAACACCGTTATATTGCAATTGAATATTGGAAGGATCGGCGCCGGGATGTACGATCAGATCATACTTCAGTAAAGACGCTTCTGAATACACCTGCATATCGATACCGGCATACAGGTCTTTGTAAAGCACCTGCTGGTAAGACTTTACGCCTGATTTCCATTTGGAAGCATCGTTACCCAGGAAGTAGTTGCTATAACCATCCGTGGGTTTATCCGGCATTACCTGTAAGGTAGGTTTGGCATTCAGAAAAGTTACTTCGTAGGCATGCGCTCTTACAATGGGCTTCTCACGTTTAATATCGCCCGGCACATCCTGGTGAGGCGTGGTGCCGGCTGCGGGTGCGGCGGCAGTACCTTTTGCATTATAATCTACATAAGGCGGCGCTGCTGCATCGGCATGCCCGTGCATGTATTCTGTAAGCTTTGAATAATCGGTTTTGTTGAGGAGAGAAAAAGTGAATCCGTTCTTTTTAAGGAAGATGGCGCCCCCGCCCAGATCTGTTTTGTACAAGAAATCTCCCTCCCACTGACCTTTGTTCTCAATAAACTGCAAAGGGGTGAAATTACTGTTCTCCTGTGCTTGCGCCCTGGCCGGCAATGCTGCCATCAGCCAAAACGTAACACTCAAAAAACCGGCAAGGAAAGTAAATTTCAACGGAATAGATTTAGCGTTTTTTCCTGTAACTAATATACGAATAATAACGTGGAAAGGTTGGCTAATGTTACCGGCTTTGGGGCAACATTCATCCTATGTAATAAGTTATTTATACAGAAGATGCGGATAAACAAGTGGTATAATACATAAGCCCGCAAATTTATTTTTGTACCATTCCAAACTAAGACCTGTACAATAATAAAACGTTTAAGGCGTTGCAAAAATTGTTGTATAGCCCCCTTTTACCGTAATAAGGTAACGCTGCCCTGTTTATTAGCCTTGCTGCCATCACTAAACTCCAGGTACACCGTAAAGGCATAAGCATCCATCGGTTGCAAAGCACCTTTGAACCGGCCATCCCAGCCAATGGAAGGATCATTGGATTCAAATACCAGCTGGCCCCAGCGGTTAAAGATCTTGAAGCTGAACTTACTGATGCCGAAACCGCGTACCAGCAGCACATCATTCATACCATCCCCGTTGGGAGAGAAGGCATTCGGCACATCGAACAAAGGAATAACAATGGCGGTTACCTGCTGGCAGGCCGTATCCGTACAGCCGGCCTGGTTAGTGGCCGTCATGCATACTTCGTAAGTGCCGGTTTTGTTGTACTGGTGCACCGGGTTGGTTTGTGCTGATACCTCACCATCGCCAAACTCCCATAAATAGCTTACTGCGCCAATGGACTGGTTTACAAAGGTAACCGGCGTATTGTCCTCCGGCTTGATGGGCGTAAAGGAAAATTCCGCTGAAGGCGCGCCAAATACATGTATGGTTACGGTGGTATCGTCTGTTTTATTACAGGTATTGTTATCCACTGCGTGCAGGGTTACCTGGTAGTCGCCGGGGTTGGGATAGGTATGAGTGGGGTAAGCTTCCGTAGAAGTAGCCCCATCCCCGAAATCCCAGCTAAAGGATTCCCCGCCCAGGGTGGTATTGCCAAATTCAATAACCGCCGGTGCGCAGGAGCTGTCGGGCGCTGTAAAGCTGGCTACTACGTTGGCGGCTACCCGCAGGGGTATAGTTTCCGTATGCGGTGCATTACAGTAGTTGGTATCTACCAGGGTAAGGGTGGCATTATAAATACCATCTGCCTGGTAAGGGTGCTGCCAGGAGCCGGTGCCCACGGGCGATGCGGGGGTGCCATCTCCAAAGTCCAGTAAAAATGACTGGTTGGTAAAAGGCTTGCCCGGTGGCGGGGTGGAAGCATTGGTGAACTCATAGGCCAGCGATTCGCAGGGCGGCAGGCGAAGGGCTGAAAAATCAACCACCGCACTATCGGCCCGGATGCGTATTTCTGTATAAGCTGTATCGCAGCCATTACAGCTGGCAGGATCGCATTTAACCAGGCGCACCGTATAATCGCCAATAGCGGCATAGGTATGCGTAATGGTATCCAGGTTGCCTCCTACATCCGGCGTACCATCGCCAAAGTTCCAGGTACGGGTTTGGGCGGCTGAGCTGGTAGTATCCACAAACGTAATATCGGCAGGTACGCAATAGTTCTTTTTACGGTCCAGGGTTTTGATGCCGGCCTTTACCCCATCCAGGTTAAAGGCGATCTTTAATGCACCAAAATTACAGTCCGGCGGCGCTACATTGGAGTAAGCGCCCGGCGTGGTGGGATAGCGCGGTTTGGTTGGACTTGATACATTACACCAGGCGCATAAACCCTGGTAAATAACGCCGTTACGGTCAAAGCGGCTGGTACCGCCATCCACATGCTCATACAAACCATTGCCGCCAAAGAAGCTGGCAAACAGCACGCCTGTAGCATCGCGCTGCAGTACAAAAAAGTAAAAGTCCTGATCGTCGGTAGTGCGCTGCAAAGCATTTTTTACCGGCAGGCCTGAAGTACCGGAATTGGGATATTTCAGGCTTTTATCCAGCCCGCCGCCCCAGCCGGAAATGTACACGTTCTCACATTTATCCACCAGGAAAGCTACCGGCGAAATGCTGGGTTCTGTGGCCTGCTTGCCAAAGGTGGTGGAGTATACAAAGGCCGAGAGGTTGGGCTGCAGCTTGGATATAAACTGTTTGGAATTATCATTATAAAAAGCAGCGCCGCCGCCTGGCTGCTGTATGGGCCAGCTGCCTTCTGTAGTGCCCATTACATATACATAGCCGCCTGCATCCAGCTGAATACCATATACCTGGTCGGCAGATGGATTATCAGATCCTATAAAGGTGCTTTGCAGCAGGGTGGTACCATCGGTGGTAATATGGCTGATAAAGCCATCGCACACGCCGCCGCGGTAAGCAGGATACTTGCTGCCGCCTGTGGTGCGAAAGTCAGGGCTGGCGGTGCCGCCGGCCACGTACAGGGTATTACCATTTAATGCCAGCACATAGGCTGCATCTTCTTTGGAACCGCCTATATAGCTGGCCCAGGTTAATGTATTACAGGTGGGATCTATTTTCATTACCACACCATCCTGGCTGCCACCCATACCGTTCTGGAAAGTGCCGGCTGTTACCGGAAAATCTGTAGAGCGGGTACAGCTGGCCACGTAAATGTTATCTGCTGCATCTACCACCACCTCACTGCGGGCATCGTCGCCATAGTTGCGTAACAGCACGGAGGCGCCGCTTTCCCGGTCATCGCTGATGTTTACGCCGTCATCCACACTGCCGGCTATACACAATGCACCGATAATACCGGTGCCGGCAGCATTTAATTTTACCACGGCAATATCCCAGCCGCCACGTTTGCCTATAACGTTGGTGAAAGGAAAATCGGATGATTTGGTTCTGCCACTGATCACCAGCTCGCCTTGCGTATTTACAAACAAGCTATGCGGCTGCTCAATATTATTACCACCCAGGTAGGTAGCATATAATAAACGGCGGCCTGTTGGATCAAACTTACTGATAGCAATATCAAACTTGCCACCCTGGAAAGAGCTTTGTGCAGCGCCCGGTGTTACGGGATAATTACCCGGATCAAAACTGATGCTGCCGCCATAAAAATTACCGGCTGCATCATAGGTAGCGGTAAAGCCCCAGTTATCGGCCCGGGCGCCGGAGAGGGTGGAAAATACATAGCTGGGATCTATTACCAGCGGATACTTTCCATCATAATCCCCGCTTATTTTAAACCCTACTTTATTACCATTCAAGCGGTAACTCACTTTTACGGGTATACGCTGTTCATTGATGTATTGATAAGCATACGGCATCAGCTCCCTGGCTATGCCTACGGAGGTAGTAATTTCCAGGTTGCCTTTTTTCAGCTCCAGCTTATCTACCCCGGTATATTCCAGCTCTACCTTAGCGGCATCTGCACCGGGTTTTACAATAAGATCATATTTTAACTGGGATGCTTCTGAATACACCTGCATATCAATACCGGCGTAAAGCTCCTTATACATCACGCTTTGGTAAGACTTTACATTGGAGCGCCATTTCGCAGGATCGTTCCCGATAAAATAATTGCTGTATGCTTCTATAGCCTTATCCGGCACCAGCTGCGGATCTTTATTGGCGTTTAAAAAAGTAACCTCATAGGCATGCGATCTCATTACCGGCGCCTGGGGCTTACTGCCGCCTGGCACGCTGGCCGTGGTTGTGCTTTTATTGGAGGCAGCTTTGGCATCATAGTCAACAGAAGGAGGTACGGATCCGGATGCATGCCCGTGAAAATATTCCCTTACGCTTTCCAGGCCTGCCGGGTCCAGCAGATTAAAGGTGAAGCCACTTTTTTTGAGGAAGATGCTGCCACTGCCCAGGTCTGTTCTATACAGGAAATTCCCGGACCACTGCCCTTTGTTCTCTACAAACTGCAGGGGAGTAAAATTACTGGCGGCACCAGACTGACCTTTAACGACCCCGCTTACCAGCACCATTATGATACCTGTAAAAACGGCAAGGGAATTGAGCTTCAAGTGATAAACATTTAGTTGGTGGGTAAAAGTCCATGGAACAGATCCCATGGCTTATAACGGATTACACTGTTTAAAGTTACTTAACGGTTGGCCGGCATACTAAAGCATGATTTTAATTCTAATAACAAACGTAAAACCGGGTCAGGAAATTTTACTCCACTGGGATTTTCCCCGCTGGCTGGCTAAATATTCCTGTAAGGGCTGATTTTCAGGCAGCGACAGGTCCATATCTTCCTGTAAGATCTTTTCCGCACAGGCCCGGGCTGCATCCAGCACGGGCTTATCGTGCAAAATATCGGCCAGCTTAAAATCCAGCACCCCGCTCTGGCGGGTGCCTTCCATATCACCGGGGCCGCGCAGCTCCATATCTTTTTCGGAGATGATGAAACCATTATTCGTTTGCACCATCACGTTAATACGCTCTTTTGAATCGGCGCCCAGCTTTACACCCGTCATCAGGATACAGAACGACTGTTCGGCGCCCCGGCCTACCCTGCCCCGCAGCTGGTGCAGCTGCGACAGGCCAAAACGTTCCGTGCTTTCTATTACCATTACGGATGCATTGGGCACGTTTACGCCTACTTCAATTACTGTAGTGGCCACCATGATCTGGGTTTCGCCTTTTACAAAACGCTGCATATTGGTTTCCCGCATATCTGCCGGCTGGCGGCCGTGCACCATGCTAATGTAATACTGCGGCTCGGGGAAAAAAGCTTTTACTTCCTCATACCCTTTCATCAGGTTCTCATAATCCATTTTTTCGGATTCCTCTATCAGCGGGTATACGATGTAGGCCTGCCGGCCCTTGTTAACTTCCTCCTTAATAAAATCCATTACCTGCGGGCGCTGGAACTCCGTGCGGTGCACCGTGGTAATGGGTTTACGGCCGGGCGGCATTTCATCTATCACAGATACATCCAGGTCGCCATAAATGGTCATAGCCAGGGTACGCGGTATAGGCGTTGCCGTCATAACCAGTATATGCGGGGGTATATCATTCTTTTGCCACAGGCGCGCCCGCTGGGCTACGCCAAAACGGTGCTGCTCATCTACTATGGCCATGCCCAGGTTCTTGAACTGCACTTCATTTTCCAGCAGGGCATGTGTGCCTATCAATATTTGTATGCTGCCGTCTGCTACGGCTGCCAGTATTTGTTTGCGCGCCTTGCCTTTAATGCTGCCGGTAAGCAGGGCGGCTTTTAGCGGCATATTTTCCAGCAGCTCTGAAATGCCTTTAAAATGCTGCTGCGACAATATCTCCGTGGGGGCCATTAAACAGGCCTGGAAACCATTGTCTATGGCCAGCAGCATGGTTAACAGGGCTACAATGGTTTTGCCGCTGCCTACATCGCCCTGTAACAGGCGGTTCATCTGGCGGCCATTCATTGTATCCTGCCGTATTTCTTTTAACACCCGCTTTTGCGCGCCGGTTAAGGGAAAGGGCAAATGGTTGTTATAAAAGTCGTTGAAGTGATCTCCTACCGCGCCAAAGATATATCCCTGCGATTGCTGGTGCCGCCTGATCCTGATGCGGCAAATACGGATCTGTGCAATGAACAGCTCTTCAAACTTCAGGCGGCGCCTGGCCTGCTGCGCTTCTTCTTCCGTGGCTGGTAAATGGATCTTGAAAAAAGCCATGGGCCTTGTCATAAGGCGGTATTGCTGCATTACAGGCGCGGGAATATTTTCCGGTATTTCCAGGGGAGAGAGCTGTTCCAGCAGGTTAAAGGTGAGCTTTCCGATAGCCTTGGCCGTTAGACCGCGGGCCTTCAGCTTTTCGGTGGTATAATATACCGGCTCCAGGAACTGTTTGCCACTGGCAATATTTTCCGTGAGCAGGTCCATTTCAGGATGGGCTATCTGTAAGGTGCCGTTAAAGAAAGACAGCTTGCCAAACACCAGGTAAGCAGTTTGCTCCTGCAGGGATTTTTGCATCCACTGCCAGCCCTGGAACCATACCAGCTCTATTTCTCCGGTTTCATCGCGCAGGGTGGCTACCAGCCTTTTGCCCCGCTTTTCCCCGATGACTTCCAGGGAAATAATACGCCCGCGGATCTGCACATAATCCATTTGCCCCATGAGCTGCCCTATTTTTTCCACCTTGGTACGGTCCACATACCGGAAGGGGAAATAATTAAGCAGGTCGCCAAAGGTGTGCAGGTTCAGCTCCTTACGCAGCAGCTCTCCGCGTTGCGGCCCTACCCCTTTCAGGTACTCGATTGGATTGGATAATATGGCGATTGGCGGTGGTATAATTAATGCGTTTTTAGTCCATGGTCCATAGTCGATGGTCCATGGAGGTTGCAAGTTATTTAAATACGAAGATTAAATAAAATAGTCCGCGGATACTCCACGGACTATTCAGTATTTCAGATTCTTTAAGTATTACTATGCGAACAAATCTATGGACCATCGACTATGGACCATGGACTCATAAGACTATTCTGCACTGGCTTCTACCTTACCTTCTGCGAACAGCTTCATCCACTCTGTAGTTACAGATTTGGGGCGTTCGAGAGAAAGACCCAGGGCGCGGTCCCAGCACAGGGATGCCAGTACGCCCAGCGCGCGGGATACGCCAAACAGCACGGTGTAGAACTCATATTCCACCAGGCCGTAGTGTACCAGCAGGGCGCCGGAATGTGCATCCACATTAGGCCAGGGGTTCTTTACCTTACCCAGGTCCTGTAAGATGGGAGGTACGGTTTCATACACCATCCATACTATACGCACCAGCTCATCGTCCGGTAAGTGTTTCTTGGCAAATTCCATCTGGGCGGTAAAACGGGGATCTGTTTTACGCAGTACTGCGTGGCCGTAACCCGGTACTACCTTACCATCAGACAGGGTTTTGCGTACATATTGTTCGATCTGGCTTTTAGTAGGAATACCACCGCCCAGCTCTTCGCGCATGCTCAGGATCCAGCGGATCACCTCCTGGTTAGCCAGGCCATGCAGCGGACCTGCCAGGCCGTTCATGCCGGCTGCAAATGACAGGTAAGCATCGCTAAGGGCAGAACCTACCAGGTGGGTAGTGTGTGCGCTTACGTTACCACCTTCATGGTCAGAGTGGATGGTCATGTAAAGGCGCATCAGCTCATTGAAACCTTCATTATCATAACCCAGCATGTGTGCAAAGTTGGCAGACCAGTCCAGCATTCCGTTGGGCTGAATATGCTTACCTTCTTTATACTTACGGCGATATACGTATGCTGCTATACGGGGCAGGCGGGCAATGAGGTTCATGGTATCCTCATACATATAGCTCCAGTAATCTTTTTTATTGATGCCTTCTGCATAGGCTTTGGCAAAAACAGATTCTGTCTGCAGCGCCATAATACCTACGGTGAACATGGTCATGGGGTGCGTAGTAATGGGCAGCGCCTCAATTGCATCAAATACATAGTTGGGTACGTGCGAACGGCGGGCCCACATGCCGGAAAGATACTGTACATCTGCTTCGGTGGGCAATTCGCCAATCAGCATCAGGTAAAACAAACCTTCGGGTAAAGGCTCTGCACCGCCCGGGGCTTTGGGTAAATTATCCCGCAGCTCGGGAATGGAATATCCCCTGAAACGGATCCCTTCATTGGCATCCAGTAAAGAGGTTTCTGTTACCAGGCCGGGAATGCCGCGCATACCCTGGTAAGCCTGTGCAATCGTAACATCATCCAGTTTTTTAGTGCCATGATTTTTTACCAGGTCCTTAACTTCTGCGCTAAGTTCATCGGCCTTTACCTTGAATTTTTCTTTTATATACCCCATTTTGATACTGTAGTTTGATAGTTAAAACACAATCGATCAATTGTCAAAAGTAAGGATTTGTTAACTAAAACGCCAGGCTTTTTTAGCAACTCTCCGTAACCAGTAAGCAATGGTTAACAAGTATAAGACATTGTATCTCAATCAATAGATCGAAATATATTAAAATGTTAAGTTTTATTAAAGAAATGTGAATTTTTTATTAGAAACCCATTAGAATTCCTTTATTTAGGCGCCCGCAT
>NZ_DATCRF010000154.1:0-2740 GCF_036569125.1 Chitinophaga sp.
TCCCTGTTTGAATATGAGAATCCACTGGCACGCCTGTACGAAAGCGATGGCCGGAACACAGAACAGCGCACCCGCTATAACGGCAACATCACCTTTACACCGGTGACCGGCCTGCGGCTGAATGCCCTGTTCTCCTATTCCAAATACAACCAGTCAAGAGGATATGCTGAAACCAAACGGCATATTTCCACCCTGCGCGATGGCCGTAACGGCTATGCATCCACAGGCGCAGAAGAAGGTGTTGACCGGTTAATGGAGCTAACGGCAGAATACAGCAAAACCCTTCGTGAGCACAGGTTCACCATACTGGGCGGCTACAGCTACCAGGAAAGTGATTTCAGTGAGAACTGGATGCAGAACTGGGATTTCCCGACAGACCTTTTCAGCTATAACAACATCGGCAGCGGCAATGCCATTAAAGAAGGGCTGGCGCCGGAATACAGCTTCCGGTCGGAGACCAACCTGATAGGCTTTTTCGGCAGGGTTACCTACAGCTACAAAGACAGGTACCTGCTGCTGGGAAGCCTGCGGCGCGAAGCAGCCAGCCAGCTTTATGGCGCAAAGAAACCCTGGGGTAACTTCCCTGCGATCTCTGTGGGATGGCGTATCAATAGGGAGCCTTTTATGCAAGGGCTGGAAATTTTTGATGATCTGAAATTAAGGGCCGGTTACGGCGTAACAGGCACGGCGCCTTCAGCGCTTTTCCTGGGTGCAGCCACGCTTTCCTATGGCGACTATTACCTGCTGAACGGTAACTGGGTAAGGTCCCTGACCCCGGCACAAAACCCAAATCCGAACCTGAAGTGGGAGGAGAAAAAAGAAACCAACCTGGGTCTTGATTTCTCTATCCTGAAAGGAAGGATCAGCGGCTCTGTGGACTATTATGTGCGCAATATTGACGGCCTGCTGTGGGAATACCAGGTGCCCAGCCCTCCCAACCAGTATCCTTCCACTACCGCCAATGTAGGCGTAATGCAGAACAAGGGTGTGGAAGTACAATTGAACTTCATACCCGTGAAGAAAAAGGATTTTGAGTGGAGCACCACCATTAACTATAATACCAACAGCAACAAGCTGGTAAAGCTCTCCAACGACCTGTATAAGCTGAGCGTAAACTACTTTACGGAAGGCGCTGCAGGCGTACCCATACAAACGCATACGCACCTGGTGGAGATCGGCAAGGAGATCGGCAATTTCCACGGCTATAAGGTGGTTGATATTTCCGAAGACGGTAAATGGATCTATGAAGGCAAGGACGGCAAGCCGGTTCCCTATGACCAGTTCAACCGCGGGTTTGAGGATAAGAAGATCATTGGCAACGGCGTTCCGAGGTTCCATGCCGCCTGGAACAACACGTTCCGGTATAAGCACTTTGATCTGAATATCACCATGCGCGGATCATTCAAATTCCAGATCATCAACTCACAGCGCATGTATTATGAGAACACCGGCTACCAGCAGTATAACCGTCTGAAATCAGCATATGATAAGATCTACGGTAAAGCGGTGCTGAACAGCAACCTGCCGCTGGAGTTCAACAGCTATTATGTGGAGAACGGCGATTTCTGGAAGGTTGACAATATTGCGCTGGGATATAATATCCCCACAACCGGCATCAAATACATACACTCCATCAGGGTATATGCATCCTCACGCAATACTTTCATGATCACAGGATACAAGGGCATAGATCCGGAGGTGACCTGGACCGGCCTGGCGCCGGGCAATGACGGCCGTGAGAAATATCCGACCACGCGTGCTTTTACTGTTGGTGTTAACGTAAACTTTTAACCGATGAACAAGAAAAATTATTCGATCATAGCCATTGCTTTTCTATGCCTGCTGCCGGCTTTTTCCTGCACCAAGCTGAAAGACAAAAATTATAACCAGGTAATAGTAGACCAGTTCAAGCCTACGGAAAAGGACCTTGAACCGCTGATTGCCGCAGCGTACATACCCTGGCGCAAGCTGTTTAACCTGTGGCAAAGTTATTTCTGGGCGCAGGAGCTTTCAGGTGATGAATTGCTGATCCCTAAAAGGCCCTGGGGATGGGTGGATGATGGAGGATACCGCAGGTTCCATTATCACAAATGGACCTCAGAGGACGCCATCCCGGTTAACTGCTGGACCAGGACCTACGAAGGCATTAATAACTGCAACCGGGTAATTGAGCAAATATCATCCGGCGTTATCCCGGTAGCAGATGGCAAGGAAAATGTGCTGGCAGAGCTGAAAGTATTAAGGGCCTCTTATTACTGGGTGCTTTGCGATATGTTCGGCAATGTGCCTGTTGTTACTGATTTTACAGTGCCTGATGGTTTTCTGCCGAAACAGAGCACCCGGAAAGAGGTATATGATTTTATTGTGAAAGAGATCACGGATAATCTTTCATTGCTCAGCACCAAAAGCGACCAGTCGACCTACGGACGGTTTAACCAGTGGGCTGCACGCACCTTGCTGGCCAAAGTGTATCTGAATGCGGAAGTGTACTCAGGTACTGCACAATGGGCAAAGTGCCTGGAGCAGTGCAACGCGGTAATAGATTCCAAGCTGTATAGCCTGGAAATGAACCAGAAGAATGTGTTCATCACCAATAATGAAGATTCAAAAGAGATCATCTTTCCTTTGCCGTTCGATGATAAATATGTAACAGACTGGAATGCGTTTGACCATCACATGCAAACGCTGCCGCAGGAATGCCAGGCCACCTTTAACCTGCAATTCTCGCCCTGGGGCGGTA
>NZ_DATCRF010000155.1:0-5983 GCF_036569125.1 Chitinophaga sp.
GAGGGAAAATATTACGACAGCAAAGACGCCATATTTGTAAAGGATGATGAGCTGAAGACCGGAAATGCATCGGTAACCACCTCACTATCTTTCTGGTTTTAACCACATACCTGTTATGACAGACAAAGAACATTCGGTACAACACTACCTGCACCTGGCCAACAAAACATCGGGCCGGGGCAAGTTCAAGATCTATATTGGTATGAGCGCCGGTGTGGGTAAAACCTACCGTATGCTGCAGGAAGCGCACAACCTGCTGCGTAATGGTATAAACATACAGATAGGTTATGTGGAAACACATAGCCGTAAAGAAACACAGGCTTTGATTGACGGGCTGCCGGCCATACCGCGCAAGCAGGTTTTTTATAAAGGCAAAATGCTGGAAGAAATGGACCTGGACAGCATTCTGCTGCTGAACCCTGAATGGGTGATAGTAGATGAGCTGGCGCATACCAACATACCCGGCGCACGCCATGAAAAACGCTGGCAGGATGTGGCGGAGCTTTTAAATGCAGGCATCAACGTTATATCTGCCGTGAACATACAGCACATTGAAAGCATTAACCAGCAGGTAAAAGTAATTACCGGTGTGGAGGTAAAAGAGCGTGTACCGGATAGTGTGCTGCAGATGGCTGATGAAGTAGTGAATATAGATCTAACAGCCGATGAGCTGATCACCCGCCTGAAAGAAGGTAAGATCTACGAAGCCTCAAAAGTGGAAACGGCGCTCAAGAATTTTTTCCAGTCAGAGAAAATACTGCAGCTGCGGGAGCTGGCCCTGAAAGAAGTAACCTCGCAGGTAGAGCGCAAAGTAGAAATAGAGGTGCCGCGCAGCCAGCAAATGCGGCATGAGAATTTCCTGGCCTGCATTTCAACCAACGATGAAATTGCGCGTAAGGTGATCCGTAAAACGGCCCGCCTGGCATCTTATTACCATGGCAACTGGTATGTGCTGTATGTGCAGGCCCCGCGCGAGAACGCCGCCCGCATAAGCCTGGCATCCCAGCGCCATTTGATCAACAACCTGAAGCTGGCCACCGAGCTGGGGGCGGAAGTGCTGCAGGTGCATGATGCCCGCGTAGCGCAGGTGATCATTGATACGGCTATTGAAAAGCGGGTAACCACCGTGTGTATTGGCAAACCGCACATTAGCCTGTTCCGTATTATCTTAAGGACCAACCTCTTTAACCAATTGCTAAAAACATTATCTTCCAATGACATTGATCTCATAATTCTATCATGAGGCTAAAAACAAAGATCACGCTGGGGGTGCTGTTCCTTTACTTTATGCTGCTGCTGGTGAGCGTACTGGGATACTATTATCTCACCAACCTGAATGTAAAGGCACGCACTATTTTGCAGGATAACTATGAATCCCTGGAGTATAGCAAGAACATGCTGATAGCGCTGGATGCCCTGCATACAGACCGCAGCAGCGGCCTGCTGACATTTGAACAACAGCTGCACCGGCAGGAAACCAATATCACGGAATACGGTGAAGGCAGCGCCACCGTACAGGTACGCCGGGCCTTTGAACGGCTAAAGAAAGACAGCGCTGTTTCCCAGCAGGAGCTGCAGGCCATACGCAAAAGCATCTACGTGATCATGGATACCAACATGCAGGCCATTGTAGGTAAGCATGAAAGCGTAAAGAAAACAGCTAACAATGCGCTGCTATACATAGCCGTTATCAGCGGGGTTTGCTTTTTACTGGGGTTCACCTTCGTATATAATTTCCCTGGTTATGTGGCCAATCCCATCCGGGAGCTTACCATCGGCATCAAAGGCATTGCCGATAAAAAATACAGCCAGCGCCTGCATTTTAAAAGCGCCGATGAATTTGGAGAGCTGGCCACCGCCTTTAATACCATGGCCCAGCGCCTGGATGATTATGAGCACAGCAACCTGGCCCGCATTATGTTTGAAAAGCAGCGTGCAGAGGCGGTGATCAGCAGCCTGAAAGATGCCACCATTGGTTTTGATACCAAGAACATTATCCTGTTTGCGAACACGCCTGCCCTGCAATTATTAAATATGCCGGAGCAGTCGCTGATAGGCAAACCTGCGCAGGAAGCCGCTAAACATAATGATCTGCTCAGCTTTTTAGTGAACCCGCAGAACACAGGCCCATTGAAAATAGTAGTGGATGGAAAGGAATGTTTTTTTACCAAAGAGCTGGTGGATATTGATTATGACAATGAAAGGATCGGTTACATTATTGTGCTCAAGAACATTACCAGCTTCCGGGAGCAGGACCTGGCCAAAACACATTTCATAGCAACGGTATCACATGAGCTGAAAACACCCTTAGCCTCTTCTGACTTTAGCTTAAAGCTGCTGGAAGATGAACGCATTGGCCACCTGACCAGTGAACAGCATGAGCTGGTAGAAAGCCTGAAGCAGGATAACCTGCGTATGATCAAAATTGTAAGTGAGCTGCTAAACCTATCGCAGGTTGAAAGCGGCAACATTCAGCTGCAGCCCCAGCCTGTGGCCCCTGCGCAGGTACTGGAATACGCACTGGACACGGTGCGTAAGCAGGCTGCCAAACAACAGGTAAGCATTCAAACCCATATACCGGAACAATTGCCCCGCATACTGGCGGATGTGGAAAAAACCGCCTGGGTGCTGGTGAACCTGCTTACCAATGCTATCCGTTATTCACCCGCAGGATCGGCGGTGCAGCTAACCATTGCACAAACATCAGACACACTTACTTTTAGTGTGAAGGATGAGGGCAAAGGCATACCGGCTGCTTTCCGTGAAAAGATCTTTGAACGTTTTTACCAGGTGCCCGGCACGCACAGCCAAAAGAGCAGCGGGCTTGGGCTGGCCATAGCAAGGGAGTTTATAGAAGCGCAGGGAGGAACCATTGGGGTAGAGAGTGAGGAAGGCAAAGGCAGCCTGTTTTATTTTAGCTTACCGGTAGCGGTATAGCTTACAGGCGTTCCATTTCCTGCACTACTTCCTGGCAGGCTGCATCCATAATAGCGGACAGCTGCTGTACTTTTTCATGAATAGCAGGTATGTTGGTGCCCTGTTCCGCCTCTTTCTCCAGGTCACGGGTAGTTTCCATAGCATTTACAATAGGCACAATACCCAGGCTTGATTTGAGGCGATGGGCCAGGAAGGCTGCTCTTTTCCAATCCTGCTGCTGGGCGGCTTCCCGGATCTCCTGCACATTTTTAGGCATGGTGGTCAGGAACTCCTGCAGCATTTCTTTTATGTAAGCCGTGTCATTATACAATATGCTACGTAGATGGTTAAAGTCTACCACGCCGGGACCTGGCAAAGGGGTGTTGTCCAATATTTTCATATAGAGCTCTTCAGGTACAAATGGTTTGGAAATATAATCATTCATGCCGGATTGTAAACATTTTTCCCGTTCACCTTTAATGGCGGCGGCGGTCATGGCAATCACCGGCGTATCAATACCCTGCTTACGCAGCTGTATGGTAGTGGTATACCCATCCATTTCAGGCATTTGAATGTCCATGATTATACAGTCGTATTCTTTCTGTTGTACCAGGCTAAGCACTTCTTTTCCATCCGCTGCAATGTCTACCCTGGCGCCGGCTTTGTGCAGGGTGTTTAAAGCTACGCGCTGGTTAATAATATTATCTTCTGCTACCAGCAGCATTTTGCCCTGCAATACAGGCCGTGGCTGGGTAGCTGCTGCCAGGCCTTTGCTTTGCGTTTCCGGGAGGAAGAGGTTTTTGGTAAAAGGTATCTCGCAAAAAAAGGTAGTGCCGGCGCCTTCCTTGCTTTTTACGGTAAGGCTGCCTCCCTGCAGGGTTACCAGCTCGCGGGTAATGGCCAGCCCCAGGCCGGTACCACCGTAACGGCGGGTATTTTCCACATTGGATTGTGTAAAGCTTTCAAAAATGATCTCCTGCTTATCTGCCGGTATGCCAATGCCGGTATCACTCACCTCAAAGCCTATACGCACCTGGGTGTTTTGCGTGGCCAGCACCCTGCAGCGTACACCAATGGAGCCCTCCGGCGTGAATTTAATGGCATTCTCCACCAGGTTCACCATGATCTGGGTAAAACGTACAGGATCACCCAGCAGGTGATCCGGCACTTCATCGGCTATTTCCAGCGAATAACGCAATCCTTTTTGCTGCGCCTGTAGCTGCAGGGGCAACAGGGTTTTATCCATCAGCTCACGGAAATGAAAGGCAATTTGTTCCAGCGCCATTTTGCCGGAGCGGATCTTGGAAAAGTCCAGGATCTCGTTGATAATAGCCAGTAGATTGCTGGCAGATTGCTGGGTGGCCTGAATATATTCTTTTTGCTCAAGTGTTAAAGAAGTGTTAAGGAGCAGGTTGGTCATACCGATAATACCGTTCATGGGCGTACGAATTTCGTGGCTCATGTTGGCCAGGAACATTTCCTGCTGGTGTTTGGCATCTTCCGCCACTTTACGGGCGTGGATCAGCTCCTGCTCATATTTAATGCGTTCGGAAATATCTTTCAGCCAGCATTGGTACCCTTTCATTTCGCCATCTTTATAAAGTACTACTACTTCCTGCTCTACCCATTTCCGTTCCCCGTTCTTGGTAATGATCTGGAATTCACGGTGTGTGACCGGTATTTTTTCCCTGACCTGCCGCAGGTAATATTGCATCAGCTCATCATACATTTCAGGGTCAATATGCATGGAATAGTGCTGTCCCAGCAGCTCTGCATCCGTATACCCGGTTAAGGCAGCGGCGTGTTTGCTCACAAACGTAAAGTAACCGCCCCTGTTGGTAACATAGAGTAATACATGCGCTGTTTGTATAAGCTGTAAATATTTGTGCTCGCCTTCCTGCAGCTGTTTTTTGGCCTTTTCCAGCAGGCCCATATCGCGGTTCAGCCAAAGCAGGGCTATTACGGAGATCAGGAAGATAGAGATATCGGTAACCAGAGGCAAACGTGCGGTGATCAACAGCCAGGTGAAGCCGGCGGCACTAATGAGTAAGAAGATCAGGATAGGTTTTTTTAGTGGCATATCAAGGTTCTTCAAACCTAACGGTTATTGGAAAAGGGAATTGATGACTGTCAGGGGGCAAAAATAGGGTGTGAAATCGATGTCCGGGGTTATTTTTTTAATGCTTTAGGTCTTTGTTTTATTCTATTTCCATTAGATTTGCCTAATTTTCTTTCTTTTAAGTCGTTATAACTGTATGAAAAAAATATTTTTTACCCTTGGGTTGATGGTGTTTTCGCTAAGCGTTTTTTCCCAGGAAGCTATGAACAAGGCCATGAACTCAGTGACCCGTTCCAGGGATTTTCTGGTAGTATCCCTTACGTATGATGGCTGGGCCAACAGGCCGGATAGCGTAGGCACCGGGTTTAACCGGGGTTTTAATATAGCCTTCATGTACGATTTCCCTATTAACAAAACCAATTTAAGCCTGGCAGCAGGTTTGGGTATTGGTACCAGCGGTGTGTTCCTGAAAAACCACGTGCTGAATATGGATGACGCTACTACGGATGTTGCCAAATTCTCTACCGACAATACTTTTAAGAAGTATAAAGTAGCTACTACTTACCTGGAAGTTCCGTTGGAGCTGCGCTACCGTAGCGTACCGGATAATGCCAACAAAGGCTTTAAAGTGGCTTTGGGTGTAAAGATCGGTAACCTGATGAATGCGCATACCAAGGAACGCAATAGCATCGGCGGTACCCGCAACACGGAAAAAATTGCTAACAAACGGTTCTTTAACTCCTGGCGTTATGCTGCTACAGCGCGTATAGGCCTGGGTAACTTTGCCCTGTTCGGTTCCTATAACCTGAACCCGTTGTTCAAGGACAATGGCAGCAATTTAGATATCAGGCCGTATTCAATCGGTATTGCTATCAGCGGACTGTAGTAAATTAATGTGCAAATATGCAAATGTGCGGATGTGCAGATGATGGATCATTTGCGCATCCGCATTTTCATTGGCAATACCAGCACATCAGCACATTAGCATATCAGCACATTACCCATCAT
>NZ_DATCRF010000156.1:0-8400 GCF_036569125.1 Chitinophaga sp.
ATCCATACCAATGGCTTTAATATAGGATTGGTTAAGCATGAATATTCACATTTTCTTTTCGACAATGCTATTCCTCAGGACAATAACCCCGCCTTTTTTGTAGAAGGTTGTGTTGAATATGTAACAAACCTCAATGATAAAGATCTGTATAGTAAAAGGCTTGAAGTAGCAAGGGAATTCAGGGACACTTTAAACTACGCGGATCTGATAATAAATAACAGGGATTTTTATGGACAGTATTCCAGCGCTAACTATTCGATCTGCGGAGTGTTTGTAAAGTATCTTATCGATAGTTTTGGCGTTGAGGCATTCAAGCAATTCTGTTTGGCAGATAACAAGAGAATGAAGACTAAAGATATCTTTAAAATTGATTTTGATACCCTTGTAAATAATTACAAGGTCTGGTTAACCACGCTATAAAACAGCAGCTAAAAGTTGCAGGAATATCCCTGCAACTTTTTTTGTTTTAACCTCCGGAAGATATCGCTTTTCTTAGCCTGCTAAGGTGCTCCGGTGTTAGGCCCAGATATGATGCGATATAGTACTGCGGTACCTGCTGAATAATTTCCGGATAAGATGCCACAAAATCCCGGTACTGCTCTTCGTGAGAGGTGGCAATGATCCTTTTTCTTTTAGCTTCTGCACTGCAAAATACCTTTTCTATTATTAGCCTGCCGAATCGCTCCCATATCTTGTAATTATCAAACAAGGCATCTACTGCTTCTTTCTTTAGAATAAGCAGATCCACGTCTGTTAAGGCCTCCAGGTACTGTTTAGAAGGAGTCTTTAATATGAAGCTCTGATAGTCACTGGTAAATTGATTTTCACCAACAAAATCTACAGTTACCTCCTTGTCATGCTGATAGCTATATTCCCGTAATACGCCGGAATTCAAAAAAGCGATAAACGTACAAACCTGTCCTTCCTTCAATAGCAGCTCTTTCCGCTGTAATTTTTTAGGCTGCAGGATCTCCTCAAAAGCCAGCCATTCTTCCGTATTGGGCCGGACTATTGTTTCAATGAATGCTTTTATTTTTACCAGCAGTGCAGGATCTGTCATTTGATTGGTTTATGCCTCTTCAATAATCCGGTGTTAATTCTTAACGGTTGTTTTAATCTTTCCTAAAAAATTAATAGAACTTTCAACCACATCTCCAGGTTTAAGATAGTTCTTATTTTTCATTTCTTTTCTTAAGTACTGCTGCATAATGTATGGATGCATTTTTGTACCAAAGAACCTGGCGGTGACCAGGTATTTTGTGACCGCTGCAAAAATGAAGCCTTTTTTGGGCGCTTTTAATACCACGCCCGAAGGAGTTCCTGTTATAATGATACTGTTTGCCGGGATACAGGTACTGTTAAACAATGGCACTTTTTTATTTTCAAATAACCACCTCTTTTCCCCTTTCGAGTTCAGTGATTGTTCAATTATTTTGCTGATGTTCCAGACCATGTCTTTCGCATTTCCATTTTGGCGCACTTCCCCATTGACGAGCAAAGTTAACTGTAATTCTTTCACAAACGATGGCCAATTCCTTGGGATCACTATATAAGGACCTGTTGGCAGGAAACCCTTTTTACTTTTTGCATCAGGAAATCCTTTGCCGCTAAGTACATTCCTGCTATCCATTTCACGGATAAGCGTAGCCCTGTCTGTAAAGTCATTTACAACCAGAAAACCGATCATTATATGTTCAAGCTCTGTGGAGGAACACACCGATGAGGGAAATACGGCGCCAAGCTCCACCTCATGATCCAAAAGCCAGCCCGGGGTATAATTCAACTGGTGGATCGCCGGGTCAGTGTCCACTATTTTTGGGAACATAAAAGGTGCAATCTGGCCGGTTTCCCTGCCATGCTCAGCATAATTAATTCCTATAGCTATATGTTGTCCGCCATCAACAGCAGGCAGCAGGTCGCTGTATTTTAAAGTGATCTTATCTTTTCCGTTGGTGATAATTTTAACAACATCATCGAATTGCAGGTTTTGTATAACATCGAATGAATTACGGCCATACCGGTTTAATACATCACTGATATCAACACCTGTTACACTTTCACCGTCGTCTTTCTGCACCCCGAGTATATGGATCTGTCCATTTTTATTGAACCTGCTTAAGGTGAGCGCATCTTCCGTTGACTTTATAATTTGTACATCCTTATTATTATTTACAGCCCCGCCAGGGGTGGCTTTAACGGGAACAGTTCTTTGTGTGCCGGTTTTCATAAATTTCAGCGAAAGCAAATGGCTTGCAATGGCAGGGTAAATATCACACAAGGTTAAAAAGCCACCAACCGCCAATCCAATTAGTATTTTATTCATGATCTGATTTATTTGGATGAAACACTATTTTTTTCCGGGAACAATTCTATAGCTCAGTCCTATTTTGAATGTAAGACCGCTTTCCATTTCAGGATTGAGGGGATCCACCCGGTCACCCATTTCGTAAAAATCAATAAAGCCATCAGTCAGGTCATTCTTGTTGTAGATCTCCATGTTCCGGATCAGTGAATACGCCGCGGTTCCGCGAATTGCCCAGTTTTTAGAAATATAGTATTCTGCGAATAGACCGGGGTTGACGCTGTTGTATTCGAAATAACGATCCTGGTTGTTTAGCCGGTAGCTTGTTTGCTGTACGGATAAATTGAAACCGGCGTTTATTTTTTCGTTGATGCCATAGCTAACAGTAGCAGAAGATGGAAGATCCCCGAATACCCGCCATTTATCATTGACTTTCCAGTCCAAACCGGCCAGTACAATATATTGCGGGCCATAAAACTGTTTCCGGTAACCAAGGGTACCTCTCCAGGATAGATGGTCGCCTGCCTTGTAAGTTCCTCTGACCACGGCGCCAAACCTGATATCAGATCCCTTAATTTCTTTATAATCACTGTTCATAAACGGCATAAGAATAGTGGTGAGATTGAATTTCCTGCTAAGCATAACACTGTACCCAAATGTTGGTGAAATGCTGTAAACATTCTTAACTTCAAAATCCGGGTGGCTG
Source organism: Chitinophaga sp. (assembly GCF_036569125.1). Taxonomy (GTDB): domain Bacteria; phylum Bacteroidota; class Bacteroidia; order Chitinophagales; family Chitinophagaceae; genus Chitinophaga. The sequence continues at coordinate 3,009 of NZ_DATCRF010000156.1, forward strand.
CCGCCAAAGTCAAAAGCTTCCAGGTTACCTCCTATCAGCAGGTATTTGGATTTGTCCGGAGTAAGGAAAATGGGTAGGGTAGCTGAGATCTTAAAATTGCTGCCGGTAAATTTCTGGTCGTCGTGGGGCGCCTTAATCTTCAAAGGCATGCCTTCATAGCTAATATTTACCCCTTCAATATATCCCTGGCCGGCGCTTAACCCTGGTAAGAGCATACAGCATATTCCGGTACTTATTGCGCAAAACCATTGAAGGCATGCGGGTATTCGTTTGGTCAGTTTTGGATCTTTAAATTTCATTTGTCATTGTTTAGAATGAATTTGCTTTTGCAACGCGACAAAAGTATCAGATCCGGTCCGGGAGGTCATTGATGTTTATCAATATCGGGTGCAGGGGGTATTTTTCTGCGGCTACGGCAGGAAGAAAATCACTGTTACAGGTAATAAGATGTATTTCCTGTTAATGGCCAATAGATAGTTTTTACCTATATTACTACGGATATTTTGTTTCGGTATAGCAGTAGATAAGTTGGCGTTTTACAGAAGACCTACACCGTCAGCTATCTGATTATTTCCTCAGGAAAGTAGCATCATTAAAACCTATAAATCCTTCGGGCCAGTTATGAAAATTAAAGCATATGGAATTAAAGAGAAAGGTGGAAAAGCGGAGCCTTTTTACTATGAAAGATCCCTTGGTGAAAATGAGGTAAAAGTTAAAATTATTTATTGTTCTATTGCAAGAGGGGATGTTCAATACATAAGCAATGATTGGGGCGATACAAAATTCCCACTTGTTCCCGGGCATGAAATTGTGGGCGCTGTTGAGGAAACCGGCTCAAATGTAACAACGTTAAAAGCCGGCGACCTTGTTGGAATTGGTTATCAGCTGGAGGCCTGTTTTGAATGTGAGTTCTGTAAAGAAGGGAATGAACAATTTTGCGCACAGCAAAAAGTAATTGGCGTGGATTGCTATGGCGGCCTGGCGGAGCATATTGTTGTGGATAACAGGTTTGCCTTCAAACTTTCACCGGCGCTTCACTCCGCAAACTACGTTCCTTTATTATCATCTGGCCTTGCCGTGTATACAGGAATTATGAAAGCACAGCTGCCGGCCCATTCCGTTGTGGGCGTTCTGGGAGCCGGTGGCCTTGGGCAGATGGCCATTCAGTTCTTACATAAAATGGGACATAAGGTTTATGCATTTTCCCATTCTTTGGAAAAGAAGGAGATGATCAATCAGCTGGGAGCTGAATTTATACTGAGCTCAAACCCCGGTAGCCTGGCAGCTTTAGATAAGAAATTTGATCTTATTATCTCAACATTGAATGTGGAATATGACCTGGATGCCTTTTTGAGGATCCTTAAACCGCGGGGGCAGTTTTGCGTGGTAGCCTCGCCCCTGAAAAAGCAATCAATCAGCATTGGCCTGCTATACGACTATGCTCAACGAACCATTTACGGAAATTATGTGGGTAGCCGCAAGGATATGGTGGATATGCTTGATTTTGCGGCAAAGCATAATATGGAGAGCATGGTGGAGGTAATGCCATTCTCTGAAATGAATGAAGCAATAGAAAAGGTACAAACAGGTGCAATAAAGATCCGTTTAGTATTGAAAAACCAGGAATAATATGAACTCACAGGAAAAAGTATTACACTGTTACAATACGGTAGCCGATGACTACGCGGTTGAGCGTTGGGATGAGCTGAACCGGAAACATGTTGACCGCTTGTTATTGAAGGAGTTTGCAGCTGCCAATAAAGACAAGGGCCTGTGCGCCGATTTTGGCTGTGGCCCCGGACAAACAACAAGGTTCCTGTATGACAATGGCATGAGAGATCTCGTTGGTACAGATCTGTCGCCTGCGATGGTGAATGTTGCCCGGAAGCTTTCCCCTGAGATTAAATTTGAAACAAAGGACCTGTTAAAGATCGGTTTTCCGTCAGGGCATCTGGGGAGCGCGCTTGCATTCTATGCCATAGTACATTTTACTCTTGACCAGGTAAGGACCTGCTTCGGGGAAATAAACAGGGTGTTGAAACCCGGGGGCGATTTTTTATTTTCTTTTCACGTAGGGGATGAGATCGTTCATTTTGACAAAGCGCATGATAAAGAAGTAGATATTGACTTGTTCTTCTTTAAGACCGATGATATTGTGGCATTACTTGATGAAACGGGGTTGAATGTCATTGATGCCATAGAAAGGCGCCCGCATAAAGATATGGAATACCAAACCAGGCGGGCTTATATCTGGGCTGAGAAGAAATGAGGGGGAGGAGATTCAATCTTTTGATCCTGCAACCACAATGTCTGCCAGCTCCTCTTCCAGGTTATTACGGTTCGCGAGGCTATTGGTGAGGATCACAAAGCCGGCGTTAAGCTGCGGGAAACATTCCAGCGAGCTGCGGGAGCCACCTGTTCCGCCACCGTGTTCAAGCACCTTATAACCTTCGGGAGTGCTGTGAATAAACCAGTTCAGGCCCATGCCTTCCTTTTCGGTGCCGAATGTAACACGGTGGGAGAGTGCTATAGCGGGGCTGCCCTCTTTATTGTTGGCGCTGATAAATTTAACCATGTCGGCTGTGGTTGACCGCAATGCACCCATGGCTGGCAGTTTGGATATATCCCATAGGGGCACCACCTTCCGGTGCTCATCATGCGGCCAGGCAATGCGGCCGGCCGGCAACGATCGTATATCAATGCGGGTGTCCTTCATCTGCAGGGGAGTAAGGATGTTGTTCGATATCAATGTAAAGTAGTCCTGCCCGAAAGCATCTTCCAGTATGGTGCCCAGCAGGGCCACGGCCATGTTGGAGTAGGAGTAGACCTTGCCGGGCCGCCTGTCCATCTTCATCTGGTGCAGGCCCTCGTAAAGCAGCTGCCGGTTATAATCGCGCAGCGGATCAAGCGAATCATAATCCGGCCGTTGCCACATATTAGGAAAAATGCGCGTGATCCCTGAAGTATGGTTGGTCAGGTCACGGATCCTGATTGGTATTCCCTCGTAGCTCAGGTTCGGATAGTCCCCTTTCAGGTAGCGGCGTATATCGTCGTCCAGCCCGATCTTTTTGTCCAGTATGGCCTGTCCCAGTATAATGCCTGTAAATGTTTTGGTCGTTGACCCGATCTCATAAATAGTATGGTTATCCGGAAGCTGTTTGTTGCCGGCTTTTGTTTCTCCGTAATTATAAAAGTGTACAACGCCTTTCTGTACAATTCCTATGGAGAGTCCTACCGCTTTTTTATCATGAAAATAACGCCGTACGCTTTTATCAACCAGTGAATCCAGTTTGGTTTGGAGCGGATTGTCGCCTGGTATGGATCGTTGCTGGCCGCTGCAGGAGGAAACGGTTAGCACAAGCAGGGCATACAAAGTTGCACGAAGCATAAGGGTTTTGCTTTTGTTCATAAGAGCAGGTCTTGCAATGGGCTTTCATCTTCAATACGTTACCGGACACAATCTAATACAAATTCATATTATTATGCAACAATACGCCGGATGTGCCACGGGCCTATCATCTGCGCTCCTTTGCAGCAAGCCCCCAGTGGTAAAAACAGCATACCAGCAATACCGCTACCGCACCCCACTGCGCACCCGCAGCATCTGATGCTATTCCCATCAGGAAGGGAAAAATAGCCCCGCCGGAAACCCCCATGATCAGCAGGCCGGATACTTCATTGGAGCGGTCAGGCATCCGCTGCAGCGCAAAAGAAAATAATATGGAAAAGATATTTGCACAGGCGAAACCTGCCAGTGCAACACCCGCATAGATCGCAGCTGCATTTCCTGCAAACAATAACATCACCATGGCCACCACTGCTGCGAAAGCAGAAGCGCGGTAGAAAAGAAGGGCCGGCCATTTTGCCAGCAGTATGGCTCCCAGGAAGGCGCCCGCTGTTTTAAATACAAAGTAAATGCTGGTTACATAACCAGCCTGTGCCAACGGCATCCCGGTTCTTTCCATCAATATTTTAGGAGCGGAAACATTCAGGCCCACATCGATACCTACCAGGGTAAGTATCCCCAGGAAATAAAGGAAGATCTTAACATCGCCCAGCAGCGCAAAGCATTTCATGATGGTGGAGGTGTTTTCTTTACGGCTGTCCTCATGTACGGGGGTAACAGTCAGCCACAGGAACGAGAGCAGGGTAATACCGGCAAATATGGGGAACAGCCATTGCCACTGATTGAACCGTGCAACGGCAAAAGCCGCGATAACGGGGCCCAGGAAAGAAGATATTGCTTTAATGAACTGCCCGGCCGTTAAGCTGCTGGTAAGGCTGTCTTTACTCACTACATTTGAAAGCAAAGGGTTGAGAGAAACCTGCATGAGCGTGTTGCCTATGCCAATAAGCGCAAAGGCGGCCAGTATCACCGGCAGGTTGTAAGCCAGCAGGGGTACAAGCAAGCCAAGGCCTGTTACCACCATGCTAAGCTGTACGGTGCGTTTTCTTCCGATCCGGTTCATGAGCATGCCCGTGGGCACGGAAAAGATCAGAAACCAAAGGAAAACCGCCATGGGCAGCATGTTCGACAACGTATCAGACAGGTTGAAATCTTTCTTCACATAGTTGGTGGCAATGCCCACCACATCTGCAAAACCTACGATGAAGAACCCAAAGAGAATGGGCGCCAGCTGAAAAACATTTGATCCGGCAGATGCCGGCGGTGTATTGCTGATTGTTTGCGGCATAGCTGTTATTTTAAGTTCAGGAGCGCCATACGTGCGTATAGCTCTGCAATGCAGGCCTCGTCCAGCAGCCATTTCGGCTGGCCGGCTTCATCACGTACGCTGCTCCAGTTATGGTTAAGCAGGCCGTTACGGTCACGGTTATCCCATGCATGATCTACCCTTGCGATCATTGCTTTTAAATACTGCGGATCTTTCTCCACTTCATACAGCGCTTCATATCCGCGGGACAACACCGTGGCAAACCAGGGCAGATCGCAGAACTCACTGCGCAGGCCTTTCTCCGGCCGGCCAAAGTAATGGAAAGCAGCTACCGCAGTTTGCTTTGCATCCTGGTAATACTTTTCCTGTTTTGTAAAATGATACAGCAGCATGGCTGCTTCCAGCATGGAACCGGTGTTGTAGGTGTAATATACCGGGTTGCGGGCTGCTGTAGCGGTTTTAATGTCATTCACGTAAAGTCCGGCGGAATCGCGCAGGTGGCTGTTCATCCACTCATAAAAACGGATGCCCTGCTGCAGGTAACAGGGCTCCTTAGTAATTCCGTAAAGTTTAAGCGCAGCGAGTGTTGCCATGCCATTGCTGCAGGCCGGCTTCTGATCGCTGTGGCCTTCCAGCCAGGTAACGCCGCCGCCCAACACGTCCGTCCATCCGCTCATGATGAACGTAAACACCTCTTTTGCGCGGCTGAGGTACAGAGG
>NZ_DATCRF010000157.1:0-13473 GCF_036569125.1 Chitinophaga sp.
GAACTGCAGGCGGCAGGTAAATACGTTATCCGCCACATCTTTGGTATAGCCCTGCAGGTCGGTAGCTTCATTACGCACCAGGTCGTACCAGAGGGTAAGCTTCAGGTGCTCGTTCATGTAGTATAAATAACCACCGCCAAAAGTATCAAAACGTATATCCGCTTCCGTAGTGTTGCTGTTAGCCTGCCCTATCTGGTGGCCGTGCAGCTCCCGGTTGGGATCATAAAGATCATACTTCAGCGCCAGCTGGTGCTGCTCGCTGCCCAGGTGCTGTAAAAAATAAACATAAGCCCCATTGAACTTGCGGATGTATAGCGGCTGGCGGTGCCCGGCAGCATCTACCGGTATTACACCCGGTGTTTCACTGCTGGCTGCAGTAGCGGTTTGAGTGCCGCGGATATATTCAGCCCTTAGTTCTGTAAATCCTTTCCGGTTAGGGATCTTCCATTGCACATCCGCGCCATAATAATGGCGGGGCGCTATTTTACCTTCATTGGCGGCAGTGGAATCAACTGCAAAACCAGCAGCCCCGTTTGAGCGGTAAATATATTTTGTGAACTGCTGCATACCGCCATACAGGCAGGAGATGCCGGCTGAAAGCCGCATACCACGCGCATTCAGCTTTACAGGTTTTAGTGATATACGGGTAATAAGATCTTTGTGGCTGTCAAAATCCGTAGTGCCGGAAAGGCCCTGGCCGTTAAAAAAGCCGGCGTCTATTTTTATGTAGCGTAAAGGATGGCTTTTGCGGCGGGGCTCAAAGCTAAGCATGGCCCCAAGGTCGCGTTCCGTTTTCATCAGCAGCTGCGACATACGCCCCCTTTCCGGGCTTTCACGGTCGGCCGAGGCCAGGTTCACCTCATACCCGAAAGGCCGCGCAAACATACCGGCGGTAATGGAAAGCACATCCCACTTATTTTCAAAAAAGCGGCCGTAAAAATCACGGATAAATACGCCTCTTTCCGATCCATCGAACTGGAAGGCAAACGCCACAACCGGCATTTGGTTATCATTATTACGCTCATAGTCCACCCGCAAACGGCCCCGGCGTAAGGTAAAACGGTTATCTACCGCAGCCGGAAAATCGCCGCCGGCAAAGCCTTTGGCCCCTTTAGCGCTGCTATACTGGAACTGGGGTTGTATATAACCGCTAAAACGCAGCGCATCGTACTTCTTGTACATGGAAAACATGCCCTTACCCAGTTCGGTAGTGGTATCTATCATATCCATCAGGAACTGGGCCCTGGCAGTAGTGGCAGACAGTAACAGGAGCAGGCATAACACCGTCAGGCGCCTCGAAATTCGCATGTTGATAGCTATTTGGGGGCAAATGTAGCAGAAACCTTTAAAACTGGAAATAGATCGGGATCATAGGCTGGGTAGATTTTACCTGGATCAGCAGCCAGATGAACACAACCATAATGGCCACGCTACCCCATACCGGTACCCGCGCCATGGTTTTTTCCATAACCTGCTGGCCGCCGGAGGCGGTTACAAAATGCAGCGCAAAACCCAGCAGCATTAAGGCAAATACAGCGGTATAGCCCTGGTACAGATCATACCAGATGCCCGGCTGAAAGTCGTACGCGATCTGGTGTATCAGCGCCCAGGCATCGTGAAAGGAGGATGCCTTAAAAAAGATCCAGCAAAAACATACAAAGTGAAAGGTGATGAGAATGCCCAGCACTTTAAAAAAGTATTTGCTGAAACCGGTGTACACTTTACCGGTCTTTTTCAGCCAGTCGATCCTTACTTTATCAAGCCCCAGGGCCACGCCATGCAGGCCGCCCCAGAAAATAAAGTTCCAGCTGGCCCCGTGCCAGAAACCGCCAATCAGCATGGTCAGCGCCAGGTTCACATACTGGCGTACCCTGCCCTTGCGGTTGCCGCCCAGGGGAATGTACAGGTAATCGCGCAGCCAGGAAGAAAGGGAGATATGCCACCTGCGCCAGAACTCCGTAATGCTGGCGCTCTGGTAAGGGGTTGCAAAGTTGGGCGGTATTTTAAAACCGGTCCAGCGGGCAATGCCAATGGCCATATCAGAGTAGCCGGAAAAGTCGCAATAGATCACCAATGCATAGCCATACACGCCCAGCAGGCATTCCAGGCCGGTATGCTTGGAGGGATCGTCAAAAATGTATTGTACAAAATTCAGGTAAATGAAATCCGATATTACGATCTTCTTAAACAGCCCGCTGATAATAAGGTACATGCCGGTGCCTATATCTTCCCGGTCCAGCACATAAGGCTGGGATATTTGCGGAATAAAGTCGGCCGCCCGCACAATAGGCCCCATCATCAGCTTGGGAAAAAAGGAAAGGAAGAACAGGTAATCCATAAAATTATCCACCGGCGGAAACTCCTTCCGGTACACATCTATGGTATAACTCAGGTTCTCAAATGTATAAAAGGAAATGCCAATGGGCAGCAGCAAATGCAGGGGACGTATATGCCCGGCCGTTACCTCGTTCACAATGCCGATAAAGAAATCCGTATACTTGAAATAGAACAGCAGCCCTATGTTAATCACAATGCTGAACACCAGCAGGAACACGCGTAACGACCGTTGCTGCGCGCGGTAGATCCACCGGGAAAGGTTAAAATCCACGATGGCCGATAAGATCACCAGCCCAACATAAAACCCGCAGGCTTTGTAAAAAAAGTAGAGGGAGAACAGGGTAAAAACCCATACCCGCCCGGTTTTGCTGCCGGATACCGCCAGGTAGCAGAACAGGAAAATGGCAAAGTAATAAAAGAAAAATGCGCTGTTGAACAGTACAGGATCCTTCGGATCGTATAACAAGGTTGACAACAGTTTAGTAACATCAATCATTTAAACGATTCAATTTAACGGTCTTATTACTTCTTATCTCCGGTCCAGGTACAGGGCGTATGAGCGGCGCAGCGCTTCATACAGCAAGCGTCCCTGCAGCTGGTAGCCCCTTGCGCTGAAATGGATATGATCAGGCGCCCAGGCGCCGGCAAAGCTGCTTTTCATGGCTTTATTCACCGCATTAAAATTCCAGTAGGCCAGGCCATGCTCACGGCTGTAATCGATCAGCAGCTGCGTAACCATGTTAATGGCCGGATTAGGATAGTAATTAATGCGGTAATAGGTGCGGTACTTTTTACCTGCCTTTTTCCTGAACGCCTTTTTGGATGTGCGCATGCAATCCGGGGGCGTGGTCAGTAAAATATTTACATTGGGCAGCTGCTCTTTTATCAAACGTACGGCATTATCCACCTGCTCGCGGATGGCAGCTGCTCCCAGGCCGCTGTAAGCTTCATTAGTGCCCAGTGAAATGATCACCAGCTGCGGCTGCAGCGCCTGGCATTGTGCAGCCAGCGTATTATCCGTTTCAACATAATGCTGGTACTGCGCGCCATTAATACCAATGGCGTGGTACAGGATGCCGTTATGCCCGTTCTGCAGAATAGCGCCGTAGAACCGGAAAATGCTGCTGCCATTATCTTCCCAGCGTGTCTGGAAAGTAGACATAGGCTGCGAAAAGTTTAAGGTGGCCCTGCTTAATGTAGGCGAACCGGGATAGGGCGCCGGCATTACCGTTACCTCTGCCCCCGGCGTTTGCACGCTTACATCGGTGGTTCCTGCATCAAAGAACAATTGCGCCTGCGTTACCTCATCCTCCATCCCGTTATCGCCCTTGCCGTTAAAAGCCAGTGTGGGAGCGGCGCTTTGTGAATAGATCACAATGCCTCCGGGTCCCGGCTCCTGGTCTTTATGTTTGTCAATGATCCTGTCTGTCTGCCATCTTACCGTGCTGTTCCAGCGGTAATCATCCGGGCCGTTGGTGCCTGCCAGGTTATAGGGGAATACCCATCCACGGCCGGCATTGCCAAACTGCTGCTGCAGCGCGCCGCCTGTGGCAACCGGGAAAAAGCCCGCCTGTATATGGGAATCGCCCAGGTGCAAGATGCTTACCACATTACTATCCACCTCGTTCAGCGCAGCAAAAAAACGGTAAAGGGCGGTATCCTGGTGTATAACATTACTGGTTGCAGCTGTTGCTGCGGCGTGCTGCGCCACTGCATCAACTGTTACCAGCAGTACTCCAATGAAAAAAACAAGCACCTTCGCGCTTTTACCCTTACTGTCCATGAATAAAACCAAATATGCTTTTACAAACGCTTTCACAAAACCACTAGGGGTGCAGCTCCTGCTTATACTCATCCATGATCGCTTTATACAGCAGCGCCCCTACCCTGGCCGCTCCCTGCCTGTTAAAATGTGTATAATCTTTATTAGCTAATACGGTATCCCCTTCTACCCAGTGCGTCATAGAACCTTCGCCGCCCATGGCTGCGTACAGGTTCCAGTATGCGGTGCCATGCTGCTCTGCCAGCTCATGCTGTACTTTCAGCAGGGCCGGCACACCGGGCGCCGTAATATAACGGTCTGTTTTTTTGTAGGCTTTATCTGCGGTGCCTACTATCAGGAAAGAGGTTTGAGGCCAGTTATTGCGCAGGGAATCTATAACCCTTTGCATAGGGCGCTCATACCAGCTGTAATCCGTTAGCTCCGGGCGAAACAGCACATTAGCGCCATAGTGCAGCACTACCAGGTCATACGGGTGCTGGCGCTGCATTTGCTGCAGAACGCCCCGGCCCAGCTTACCCAGCTCTATACCGCTGATACCGCGGAAAGAAAAGTTATCTACGTATACCCCGTTATTACTTTCAAAGCTTAAGCCGTAAAACGGCTGTGGGCTGCCGCCGGCATATTTCAGCGTTAAGGATGGCTGTGCAGTATCCTGCTCAAAGGCCAGCTCATTTACCGGGTCGCCGCCGGAAAGCGTGTAGGGCTTACCGTTAATAGTTACATTACTGTTACCCGGGCCGTAGAAAAGCACTACTTCACTGAAACGGTCCAGCCCGTGCTTACGCACAGGGCTATACCGCGCCCAGCTTTCTGTGGCGGGTATAAAGGTATGCCCCGAAAGGCCCAGCGGCAGGTCCTGCGGGGGATTATTGCGGAAATGATAATCTTTCCAGTTATTGGAAAAAGTATGCTGGATAGTGGTTCTGAAAGAAGCCACTACTGAGGTTACAGGTACAAAACCTACGCCGGCGCCGCCGAATTGTGTTTGCAGGCTGTCGCGCAGGTCGCCGGTGATCAGGTCACCTTCTATCATGGAATCGCCAAAGTAAGCAATACGTACCTTTTTACGCTTACCCGTTTTCAGCTCCTCCAAAGCTTTTAAAAAGTGCTGCATGCCGGGGGCTACTGCTACCGTATCCGTATACTCCTGTATACCCGTGTAGGTCATAAAATCGTAGCTGCGGCGGGCTGGTTCCGGGATGCCGGTAGCCTGGCTGGCAGAATCGCCCGGCTTGCCTTTGGCAGCAACAGTGGTATGCTTAACAACAGGGGCAGCGGGCGTAGCTTTCACATCGGCCAGCAGATCTATTTGCCGGGATGTAAAACCCTGGAAGGAGAAGCTGTTATGTACAAATGATAAGGCCAGCAAGCATATCATAGTGCCGGCAATGATATAGAACGGGTGGGCGGATTTGTTGGCTGGCATGTGTGGCTAGGCTAGGATGATTTCGCAAATTCCATTTGCGCATCCAATTTATACAATTTGTATCGTTTAATCAGGTTTGTTACTCTTCTGATCCATTCTGTACCGGCAGTGCTGTAACCGGTATGATTCATATGCTTCAGCCAAAGGGAATATTCCGTATTGCCTTTCATGCTTGCATACCATTTCTTTTTACGGACGATCTTTACAAAGTGCTCATAGGAATCTTCATCCGTATCATACTCCTTGTATTTTGAACGATAGCTTGCATGCCGCTTGGCCAGGTTGTTACGCCCTACAATACCAAAGTGGTTATGCAGCATTTTTGCGTTGCGGCTGGTGCCCATGCCTGATTCCAGCATACCTATGCCCAGTATTACACTGGCCGGGATACCGGTTTCATTCATCAGCTTCACTGACAGGTCCTCGTATTTGTCGAGGTAGCGCTTCTTATGCTGTTGGGGGTATGCTGTTTGTGCTACCAGCACACATATTAGCATTGCACAAAACCATACCACACGACTGAGTAGTTTGTTGCCTCTCATGGCAGTATATTTTTTGTGGTGTTAATAATTTACAAATTTATGTAATATAAATTAAATATCAATACGCTCTCTATATTGTGCCAATCCCCTTTGGTACCTTTTGAAAGGCGCCAAAGGGGATCTTTTATCAAAAGCATCAGCCTCTTGCAAATTATATGCCGGGTTGCTAACTAATTGGAAAGTAAATAGTTGGCAGTGGGCAGTTTGCAGTGGGCAGTCTCTGGCTATTAACCTAAGTATGTAAAATCTCCAAAAACTGCCAACTACAAAATCAATAACTATCAACCACTTAACCTAATTTCAGGCATTGCGCAATTTTCAAAACTGCCAACTGCCGGCTGCTAACTGCCAACTATTTAACCAGTCCAATCTTCAGCTCATCCAGCTGGGCCTGATCTATATCACTGGGGGCATCCAGCATTACATCGCGCCCTGAGTTATTCTTGGGGAACGCAATGAAATCGCGGATGCTTTCGCTGCCGCCCAGCAGGGAGCACAGGCGGTCAAAACCAAAGGCAATACCGCCATGGGGAGGCGCACCGTATTCAAAGGCGCCCAGCAGGAAGCCGAACTTATGACGGGCCTCTTCGGGGCTCATACCCAGGGCGGCAAACATTTTCTCCTGCAGCTCGCGCTGGAAAATACGGATAGAGCCGCCGCCTACCTCCGTGCCATTCAACACTATATCATATGCATTAGCCTTGATCTCGCCATACTTAGATGGCTCATCCATCAGGGCCAGCTGCTCCGGTTTGGGGGAGGTGAACGGATGGTGACGGGCTACCCAGCGTTTTTCCTCTTCAGCATACTCAAAGAGCGGAAAGTCTATGACCCATAACGGTTTAAACTCGTTTTTGTTGCGAAATCCAAGGCGTTCGCCCATTTCCAGGCGCAGCTCGCTCATGGCTTTGCGGGTGCGCTCTTCGCGGCCGGCCAGCACCAGTATAAGATCGCCGGGTTGGGCATTACATTTTTCAGCCCAGCCTTTCAGCTTTGTTTCATCAAAGAATTTATCCACAGAGCTCTTCAGCGTACCGTCTGTGTTATATTTCAGGTGAATGAGGCCGCTCATGCCTATCTGGGGGCGTTTCACCCAATCGGTCAGCTCATCCAGCTGCTTACGGGTGTATTCACTGCAGCCTTTTGCGCAGATGGCAATTACCAGCTCCGCATCATCAAACACCTTAAAGCCCTGGTTCTGAACAGTATTGGTAAGGTTCACCAGCTTCATTTCAAAGCGGATGTCCGGCTTATCGTTCCCGTAAAACTCCATGGCATGCTCCCAGGTCATGCGGGGAAAAGCTTCGTTGAAAGTAATGCCCTTGATCTCTTTGAACACATGTTTCACCATGTCCTCAAAGGTGTTCAGGATATCTTCCTGCTCTACAAAGCTCATTTCGCAGTCAATCTGGGTAAATTCCGGCTGCCGGTCGGCACGCAGGTCCTCATCACGGAAGCATTTTACCACCTGGTAGTAGCGGTCGTACCCGCTCACCATCAGCAGCTGCTTAAAGGTTTGGGGCGACTGCGGCAGGGCGTAGAACTCGTTAGGGTTCATACGGCTGGGCACCACAAAGTCGCGGGCGCCTTCCGGGGTGGATTTTATAAGGAAAGGTGTTTCAATATCCATGAATCCCCTGGTATCCAGGAAGTTGCGTACAGAGCGGTTTACGCGGTAGCGCAGCTCCAGGTTCTGCTTCACCAGGTTGCGGCGAAGGTCCAGGTAGCGGTATTTCATACGCAGCTCATCGCCACCGTCCGTATCATCCTGGATGGTAAAGGGCGGTGTTTTGGCGGCATTCAGTATAGAAAAATCGCTTACGGTGATCTCTACATCGCCGGTAGGCATATTCGGATTTTTGCTGGTACGCTCTGTAACGGTGCCGGTTACCTGCACTACAAACTCACGTCCCAGGGGCTGCTCATCCAGCCGGGCATTCAGGGATTCCCCGAACAGCAGCTGTGTAATACCGTAACGGTCGCGCAGATCCACAAAAGTGATGCTGCCAAATTTCCTGACGGTTTGTATCCAACCGGCTAATGTAACCTGCCGGCCTGCCTGCTCCAACCTGAGTTCACCACAAGTATGCGTTCTATACATAGAAAAAAGTTGATGTTTTGAACTTTGACCGTGCATGTTTGATGGATATGGGTCACCAGACATTACACCTCAAAAAAGTATTTATTGGGGGGCAAAGATACATTTTAAGGCCTGCATTTGTAACCCTTCATCTATTAAAATATCGTTTAATATCGGCTTCCGGCAGCAGGGGCATTCCCTGCAATAAATGCTGTGTAAGCATATGCGCCATGTAAGGGGCCAGGGAGCAGCCTTTGGTGCCCAGGCCATTGAACAGGCCCAGGGCGGGGTATTGCGGATGCAGGCCCATTATAGGGCGGCGGTCTTTACCGGAGGGGCGTATGCCGGCCTGCTGTTCCAGCACCGTGTAGGGTACTTTCAACAGCTGCTGCAGGCTTTCTTCCAGGAACAGCCTTTTTTCCGGGGTAGGCGCCTCATCCACATAATCCCATACAAAGGTGGAGCCTGCCCAGAACACCTCCTGCTCCTGCGGCACCAGCGTAATACTTTTTTTTAGGATGTTTTCCGTATGCAGGCCGGGAATGCGCACTTTTAATACCTCTCCCTTATTCAGCAGAAAAGGAATGTGTTTGAACCAGGGGTTATGAATGATCTGCGCACCTTCGCAGAAAATAATGGCGCGGGCCTGCACCTCCTTATACTGCACACCGGCTGCAGTATGCTGTAATTGCGTAAGGTCCAGCTGCTCATCCCACAGCAATTGCCGTTGTGCTAAATAATGCCGCCATGCAGGTAATAGGTGATGCAGCAATACCGTAGCGCCTTTTACAATGGCCGCGCCGTAAGGCTGGTGCAGCCAGGGTGCCATCAGGGCGGCATCTGCAGGGTGGGTATATTGCTGGGCTAAGCCCTGCGTGGTTTTATTATTAAAGGCCGTGCGCAGCTGTTCCGATGGCAGGGCCATCCAGATATCCCTTTCTTTAAACACCGGTACGCTTAACAGCTGTTCCAGCTGCCGGTAGGTTTGTTTTGCAAACGGGTACAGCTGTTCATACATCCATGCCATTTCAAAACGGCGGCCCGATACAGGGTTAATAACACCGGCGGCTATACGCGATGCGCTGTTGGGTTTATACGCATCTATTACCAGCACCCGCTGCCCCGCCTCTAACAGGCGGTGGCTGAGCATAGTGCCGGCTATGCCCTGGCCGGCAATGAGGTAGTCGAATTGCATGGTGCGAATGTATAAAAAGTCCATGGTCCATGGCCGATAGTCCATAGCATACTCCGTAATAATTGTACTACGATATATGCAATAGACCATGGACTATGGACCATGGACAAAAAAACTACTTCACGACCTTAACATTCAGCCCTTCGCTATGCGCGCTGAATTCCGGCGCGTACATGCATTGGGCGGTGCTGATGCCATTGGAGAAAGTGCCTTCGTGTGTTACGAAGAGCGTGTACTCAAACACATAGGTGCCTTTGGGCAGATAGCTGAAAAAGAAATCAGTAGAGGCATCTTTAGTGCTTTCATAATAGCTGAGCCCATTCTGCCATTTACTGCTGCTGATCACGTTCTGCGGCTCAAAGCAGGCCGCACGCATATCGCGCAGGTGAATGTATTCCATATCACGGTCGGCACGCAGCACGATCCGCACTTTTACCTTATCGCCTATTTTCAGCTGCTTGTTATCTGAGATGGCTGTTAACACCGGGCCTTTGTCAGTTACTTCCTGGATAAACAGCTGTTTTTCCAGCTTCAGCGGTGTCGCGGCAGGCGTTATTTTATCCAGCTGCTCAAAATACTGCCAGTACACTGCGCCCCAGGAGGGTTGTCCCTGGCTGCCCTGTATGCTTACCTGTATATTGCCCATAGCGGGTTTCACCTCTTTAGCTTCCAGTCTTTTCTTGAAATAACCGGTGCCGGCTTCTGTATGCTGATTAGCGGAGCTAATAGTTTCAGTACCCAGCTGTATAGTTACCTGCGGGTTGGCTGCCAGCCAGTTATTACCGCTTAACAGCATGGCGTAACAGGCATCTGCCGTGGCTTTGGTGGTGTTCCAGTTATTGGTTTGCTTGTTCTTAAGCAGCCAGGTTTTCATAGCATCTACCGCAGCGGTATCTTTTGCTACTACATCAAAAGCTTCTATCATCATCACCTGCGATTCAATAGGCGCCTGATACCACCAGTAGCCCCATTGCTCTTTCCAGTACATGCCCATTTCCTCATTGGTAATAGCATGTTCTTTTAATGACTTTAAAATAGCGGCAGGTGTTTCCTTATCGTTATGCTTATACAGCGCCACTGCTGCTAACGCTTGTACGTAGCGGTTTTGCGGCAGCCAGAACTTTTTAGCCTGCTCCAGGTAATAGCTATAGGCAGCCTGGTATTTAGCGGCTACAGGTTTGTCTTTATAAAAGCTGCGCATGTACAGGTAGTGCACCTGTACGCCGCTGATATGCTGCTCTTTCATATTTGCCTTCTGCTGTAACAGCTGGTGGTAATCCTTATCCAGCTGCAGATCCAGGTAGTTAAGCGCTTTGTTTGTCAGCTCCCGGCAGCTTGCTTCCTGTTCGGCGGAAAGTGCGTCCAGCTGCTGCAGGCGGCCCACGCCGGCAACAATGTACTGGGTAATAAAACGGTCTTCCCACATACCGGTAAACCAGGGGAAGGCGCCGGAGGGCAGCTGCATTTGTTTTAACTGTCCCAGCGCTTTTTCCAGCTCCCTGCTCATGCGGTGCAGGTCAAACAGCAGGGCAATGCGTGATTTCTGCTCTGCTTCATTCTTAGCTTCCAGCACCCAGGGCGTTTGCTGCAGCAGCACGGCTTTCAGCTCCTCATTCTTTTGCAGGTTGCTTTGCAGCGCAGCGGTATCTTTTTTAGCCCATTGATCAAATATTGTTTTAATGCCCGGTAAAGCATTTACCAGGTGGGTGGCCAGTGCATTGGCATAATACCGGTTAAAGGTTTGCTCCGCACATTGGTGCGGGTATTCCATTAAATACGGTAATGCCTGTACGGCATACCAGGCCGGGTTACCGGTAAACTCTACGGTTACGGCATGCTGGCGCAGGGTTTCAGAGGTATCGCTATGCAGCAGCTTGTCAAAAGTAAAGCTGCGCTTACCATCGCCGCGCAATGCCAGCGGTAAGGTTTCTGTTACCAGCATGCTGTTGGTAAGCACGGGTAAGGCATTCTCCTCTCCATCGCTAAACTGGCCGGACTGTGCTACCACGCGGTATAACAGCGCGCTGTTAAAGTTGTAGGGTATCTGCACCGGGAAGGTTACCAGCGTGCTTTGCCCTTTGTAGGCAGTAAAATGCTGCACCGGGAAAGTGTTCTGGAACCAGCCGTCAACCGGCTGCATAGTGGTGGCATCCAGCAGCTCCAGGCGGGCCTGGCCTATCAGCGTGCTATCTGCCAGGTTGCTGATCTTGGCGCTGAATTCCATACGGTCACCTTCGCGCATAAAGCGGGGTGCATTGGGCTGCACCATTAATGGCTTTTGGGTAACAATACTGGTTTCCGTATAGCCCAAAGCCATTTCCTTTGTATGGGCCAGGCCCATGAAACGCCAGCGGGTAAGGGCTTCCGGCACTGTAAATTCAAAAGTGATGTTGCCATCTTTATCCGTATGCAGGTCCGGAAGGAAGAAGGCGGTTTCATTAAAATTGGTGCGGGGCGTTACAGCAGCAGGTGGCTCTGCTGCAGGTTTAGGCGCTTCAGCCACTACCACCTCTGATAGCGAAGCGTTTTTATCCATGGCCGCTTCCGCCATTACCGGCGCGGCCGGCGCAGGAACAGCAGATGCTACAGCAGCCCTGTCACGCGCAAGGCCAGGTGCAACAGCCCCTATCCGTAATTCCTTCTTATACATTCTGCCGCCGCCATATCCGCCGCTAAGCCAGTCAGACCAGCGTAGCGCATCATAAATGATCACACTATCTTCCAGCGGCGGTACCGGCGGGTACCGGTTAAAGGATTGCTGTTTGGTAAAGTTGTCCGTATCATACCAGGTTGCTCCCGGGCTAAACACCGGGTACAGTGGCGGTAGTGTCCAATGCTGTGGTGCAAAAGCATCCAGGGAGGCATCGTACATGGTGGCCAGCAGCTCTGCCGCTACCTGGTCTTTTTTGTAACCTTTTATTTGTACCTGCCATTTTTCCTTTTCACCGGGCAGCAGCTTATCACGGTGTGTGCCTATTTGTATATCCAGTGTTTTATTGCTCCAGGGCACCGCAACATCCTGTGTTTGGCTGAATACGCGGTTATCTTTTACAACGGTATAGGTTATACGCAAGCCGCCGCGGTCTTTTTCTGTAATGTTATAAGCAAACGATCTTTGCTGTGCAGATAGTTGTACAAAATCATCGTCCTGCTGCCCGTCCATCCTTTCAATGGTTTGCAATACATGCAGGTCTTTGGCGGTGGTGCCCACTACCTGTTTTACCTCGCTGCCCGGTTCATGCGGCTGCTCATCCGCCATTATGCGCAGGTAGGCTGGATAAGGCAGCTGCGGCGCAGCAGCATCTACCAGGTTAAATACTTTTTTCTGTGTAAGGGTACCGCCTGCAGCATCTCTGGCAGTTACTTCCAGCTCATAGGCCCCTGCCGGCAACGACTTCACAGACAGCTCTGTACGGCCATCCTTTGCAGTGGTGAATGTTTTTTCCAGCACCGGTGTTTTACGCGGCCACTGCGCCGGCTCATTTTCCCTTTTATATACATCCAGCGGAAATGCCTGCAGGTATTCCTGTTCAGTTAATACAAACTGGTCCGGCGCCTCCCAGTAACGGGGACGCATAAGGCGGTTGGGATGCTGCAGGGGCAGTAAACGCATTTGCACGGTGGCCGGTTCAAAGGTACCGTTCAGGTTAGCGGTAGTTACTTTTACCTGCTGCAGCTCTTTGGCAGATAGCTCGTCCGGCACATCCAGCTTTATTTCCATAAGCTGGTAACCGGCGGCTACACGTTGTTCGCCGCTGCGGGTTTCGCCATTCAGGTCCGTTACATCTGCATAGATACGATAGGTGAAAATAGGTTTCAGCTCCGGCTTTATCTGTTTATCCGGCAGGGCATTAAAGTGAATGGTAAAAGTACCGTCTGCACCGGTTTGCAGCTGCCCATGTGTTATTTCACGGGATGCAGATGGAGGTATGGGCCGGTACAGGAACATCCAGTAATAAGGGTAGCGGGCTTCGCGCACTACACGGTATTTTACCGCAGCGCCATCAATATTATTACCGGCATAAGCCAGCGCCTTACCATGTATGGTTACGGTATCGCCTACACGGTAGCTGCCTTTTACTGTATCAAACTCCACATAAAATTTAGGAC
>NZ_DATCRF010000158.1:0-6584 GCF_036569125.1 Chitinophaga sp.
GTTAAAGGGCAGGCTGATCTCTTTTTTAACCCCGCGTATTTCCAGGGTGCCGGTGGCAGTATATCCATTGTCAGACTTTTTAATAGCGCCGGAAGTAAAGCGGATCAGGGGAAACTTATCGGTATACAGGTATTTTTCGCCTTTGGCGTGTTTGTTCTTTAAACCGTTGCCGGTATTTATGGAGGCAGTGCTTACCGTTACATCGAACTTTGAGCCCGGGAGATCGTTCTCGTCAAAAATAATGTCCCCTTTTAAACCTGAGAAGGTGCCGGAAGCGCCTCTGCCGTCAAATTTAATAGTGTAGCCCTCGGCAATTTTCCAGCTGGTTGCAACATACGTGAAGGCAGATGCTACCATAAATATTGCAGCCGCCAGCGTAACAGTAAATCTTTTCATTGTGCTCTGATTAAACGGCAAATAGTGCCCCTGATGAATATAACAAAAAAACCGTGTTACTTGTTTTTGCGTTTCTTCGACGCCTTTTCCGCTTCCATTTCTTCTGCGGTCTGGGGGCGCATCAGGTTCTTTTTCCGCTGATCCTGCGGCTGCTGCACCGGGAACTTGCCCAGGGGCAGGGCGTCGTGAAACACTTTTTCTATATGTACCCATTTTCCACCTTTCCATTTAAACCCTTCATAATCCAGGTCAGGTACATACGTATACGGTTTTCCCGGCTCATTGGTTGCCGATACAAGATGATCAAATACGATCATATCCATTTCGGGGTTATAACTGAGGCTGATGGTGGCTTTTTTACTGTACTCTATAATGAAGCGTTTGCGGGTAGGTTTAGGCACGGTATCTTCTGCGTAGCTAAAGAAAGGCCCGCCGAATACGGGTTTGCCGTTCTTGAACTGCAGCATATCCACCAGCTTTTTAGTGCTGCGCAGGTTATTGGCGTCGTAGCCAAATAACGTATAGTATTCACTGTTAAAGAAGTGCTGCTGTACTATTTTATAATAGAGGCAGCCGTACCAGGCTTTGTTATCGCCCACGGTATCTATATTGGAGGTATAGTCTGAATTATCAAAGAGCGGGAACAGCTTCAGCTGCCCGTTCTTACTGTTCATTTGTATGGCGCCGTAGTGGCGGTAAAAGCCATTATCATTTTCCAGGCCCCAGGTAAAAATGCGGAAAGTGCTGTCCTGCGGGTATTGTATGCTGATGCTTTGCAGGGAATCAAAGGAGAATTCAAAAGAGTAGGGGGCTTTCAGCGCGCGCACCAGCTGCGGTATGAACTGGTCGCTGGCCTGCTGGCGTATATCTTCTGTTTTACCGTTTAAAATGGTATCTGCTACCCGCTGCAGGGAATCCTGCTGTTTTGAGAGCAGGATACTGTCTGCCGGGCGCAGGTGCTGCGCCTTTGCGGCTGTTGGAGCAGAAAGCAGAAAGCTTAATGCGGAAAGCAGAAAGCGGAAAGCGGAAAGCTTAATGCGGAAAGCAAAAAGCAGAAAGCGGAAAGCAAAAAGCTTAATGCGGAAAGCAAAAAGCAGAAAGCATAAAGCGGAAAGCTTAATGCCGTTTGTTTTATGTGTAATGTGCTGAATGTTTAACGCTGCCTGCATGCTGTTCAATTGCTGTATGTTTAACGCTATGTGCAGTATTTTTGTTATATGTCCTTGAAAATAGCTGAAAGCTGAAAGCTAAAAGCTAAAGGCTAAAAGCAAAAAGCTTTATGCTTTCCGCTTTATGCTTTCCGCCAGCCTATGTATCTCAGCTGCCAGGCGGCTCCAGGAGTATTTTTGTTTTTCTTCCTGTACGCCGGCGGTCATGGCGGCTTCACGGTCCTCAACATAATATTTTTCTATGGCAGCTGCAATGGAGGCCGGTTCCGGCTCACAAATGTAGCCTACTTTGCCATCGGGAATGGTCTCTGCCAGCCCGCCTACATTGGTAACCACCATGGGCTTTTCAAAGTGGTAGGCTATCTGTGAAATGCCGCTCTGGGTGGCGCTTTTATACGGCTGCACCACCAGGTCGGCTGCACGGAAATAATATTTTACATCATCGTTGGGAATGAAGTCGGTATGCAGCAGCACCTTATCGCCCAGCTGGTGCTGTGCGATGAGCTGGTGATAGGGGGCCGCATCTTCATAAAACTCCCCGGCCACTATCAGGTGAATATCCAGCTTGCGCAGGCGCTCATCTGCCATAGCCTGCAATAAAAGGTCCAGCCCTTTGTAGGGGCGTATGAAACCAAAGAACAGGATGTACCGTTTACCGGCATCCAGCTTCAGGTGCGCCCTGGCAGCGGATTTAGGTATTAATTCGCCATAGCTGTCATAAATAGGATGGGGGATGAGCGATGCCTTTTTTACGGGCTCAAACTGCCGCAGGTCGTTGATCACCGACTGGCTCATGGCTACAAACACATCTACCGGTTTCAGGAAATAGCGGGTAAAGGCTACATCGCCAAACCTTTTTTCATGCGGTACCACATTATCCAGCAAGCCTACGATGCGGATGCGGCTGCCTTTTTTAGCGATGCGTAATATAGTGCCCAGGCAGGGCCCCATAATGGGCAGCCAGTATCTTACGATAATAATGTCAGGGTTAAAGCGGCGTATTTTACGGCCGGTGATCCACCAGTTCAGCGGATTAACAGAGTTTACGATACGGCGGATGCGCAGGTGTGCGGGCGGAGGATCTGTTGAATACTGGCTTTTGCCGGGAAACATGAAGCCAGGATACTGTACGGTGAAGGTCCAGATATCTACATCGTCTGTTTGCTGCAGCTCTTCGGCCAGCCTTTCATTATAAGCTGCCAGGCCGCCCCGGAAGGGGTAGGCGGTGCCGAGTATGAGGATCTTCGATTTTGCCAATAGCATTGATTTACGATCTTAGATTTTAGATTTTAGATTTGAATGCAGCGGATGGTTTTGTTTTGCGCCCCCGGAAAATCTAAAATCGTAAATCTAAAATCTAAAATTCAAGAGATTTTTTCTTCGATTAAATATGTATTCCGCTCCGGTGCATTGCGGGCTACCAGCTCGCCAATAAAACCGGTGAGGAACAGCTGTGAACCTATGATCATAAACAGGATGGCCAGGTAAAAGATAGGCCGGTCCGTCATGTTATACCTGTCAAAAGCAATTTTGGCAAAGCCCAGGTAAAAGGCAATCCCAAAACCCAAGAGGAAGAACACGGTACCCAGCGCGCCAAACAGGTGCATAGGACGTTTGCCAAACTTACCGATGAACATAATGGAGGCCAGGTCCAGGAAACCGTTAATAAAACGTTCCAGTCCAAACTTGGTAACGCCGTATTTGCGGGCGCGGTGCTCCACGGGCTTTTCGCCTATCTTGCTAAAGCCGGCCCATTTGGCGATCACGGGTATATAACGGTGCATTTCCCCATACACCTCAATAGACTTCACCACTTTTTTGCGGTAGGATTTCAGGCCGCAGTTCATATCGTGCAGCGCTACCCCGCTCATTTTGGTGGTGGTCCAGTTATAGATCTTACTGGGCAGGTTTTTGGTGAGTGCGTTATCATAGCGTTTCTTTTTCCAGCCGCTTACCAGGTCGTAGCCGTCCTCTACTATCATGCGGTACAGTTCCGGTACTTCATCGGGGCTGTCCTGCAGGTCGGCATCCATGGTAATGATCACATTGCCCTGTGCTGCGCGGAAACCTTCATTTAAGGCGGCTGACTTGCCATAATTACGGCGGAAGCGGATGGCCTTAATATGCTGCGGGTCTGCGGCTGCCAGGCGCTGGATCACTTCCCAGGAGCTATCCGTGCTACCGTCGTCCACCATCCATATGTCGTAGGAGAAGTTGTTTTCCTGCATCACACGATCAATCCAGGCAACAAGTTCCGGCAAAGATTCTTCTTCGTTTTTTAATGGAACGATAACGGATATGTCTAAACTCATAATAGATTTTTTAATTACGAATTATTCAATTACGAATTACGAATTGAGTACTGCGTATATGAGCGTTGTTCAATAAACCGCAGGTTCTTGAATTTGATTCCGGTGTATAACAATGCCTTTTAATGGGCCATTTCCATTGCGAAATACTTAATTCGTAATTCGTAATTGAATAATTCGTAATTCTTATACCTGCGGTTGTTGTACGTTCGGGTTCTTTTTAGCTACAGCTGCACCTATAAGGGATGCAATGGCGCCAAAGAAAAGGGTACCGAAAATACCGCCGGCTAATACAAATACCATGAACATTTTGCTGGTCATGGCAATGGCTTTTTCTATCACATCATCTGACTGTCCCTGTTTTTCCATCTGCCGGCGGGCCTCCTCCAATGCTTTTTCCTTGATATCCGGGAAAATAAGGATGAATACCACGGAGAACAGCACGGTGATCAGTGCTATAAGGGACGTGGTTTTGAACCCGTTTGCAAAAACGTTGCCAAAGGTCACATTCCCGTCATTCAGCTTTGCAAACTGGGTGCAGGTAAAAATAACGCCAACAAATATAACAACCGTGCTTACCCATTTTACCCAACTCTCAGTGCTGAGGTTCAGCACATAAAAAAGTACAGATAACAGAATAAGGATTGCGCTGATAACCAAGCCATACTGAAGATGGTTGCTTTTGTGCATAGTAGTAAGGTTTATAAGGATTAAGAAAACAGTACCTGATTATTATTGATAACCGCTTTCACTTTGCCCGTTAACTCTGCGCCAATATACGGTGAATTTTTAGACCGGGAAGCAATATCCGCGCTGGTGAACGTCCAGCTGGTATCCGGTTCAAATACAGTGAGGTTTTCCAGCGCTCCCTTATTAAACTCCGGTATGGGAAGATTAAAGATGCGGCGTGGGTTTATGGTGAGCATTTGTATGAGCTGTGACAGGGGCAGCTGGGGAATATGTCTACGGATCGCCCCAAAGCAGGTCTCCAATCCTATCATCCCATTCTTTGCATATTCAAATTCCAGCTGTTTGGCGTCCCAGTCCTGCGGTTGGTGGTGGGTGGCAAAACAATCCACCACGCCATTCACCACGGCCTCTTTCAGCGCGGCAACATCTTCTTCGCTGCGCAGGGGCGGGTTTACTTTAAGATGGGTATCGTAGTTGCGGAGGTCGGCATCCGTAAAAGACAGGTGATAAGGCGTAACGGAGCAGGTAACCTTTATACCTTCTTCCTTTGCCTTGGCAATGAGGGCTATGCCTTTGGCGGTGCTTACGCCGGTTATGTGCAATTTGGAACCGGTGTAGCGGGCCAGCTCCAGGTCGCGCTGAATGATCAGCTCTTCGGCCAGGGCGGGCTTGCCGGGCATGCCCAGCTGGGTGGAGTGGATGCCTTCGTGCATAAGGCCGTGGGCGGAGATGCTCAGGTCATCCGGCAGCTGTATAATAGTGCCGTCAAAGGCTTTTACATATTGCAGGGCTTTCAGCAGCAGGCCGGGGGATTGAACGGGTTTAATACCGTCGGAGAAGGCTACGGCGCCGGCTTCCTGCATCTCGTACATTTCTGCCAGGGAAGTACCTTCCAGGTTTTTGGTAATGGCGCCTATGGGCAGCACCTGTACAGGGCCGCGGCTGGTATTGCTGAGCACATAGCTGATCTGCGGTTTGGTGTGCAGGGCCGGCTGGGTGTTTGGCACTATCATTACCGTGGTAAAACCGCCCCTGGCTGCTGCCAGTGAACCGGTTTGCAGGTCTTCCTTATGCTCCTGGCCGGGATCGCAGAAATGGGCAAAAACGTCCATCCAGCCCATGGATACGTGAAGGTTATTGCCTGTAATGATTGTTACGTTATCCGCTTTAATTTCCGCGGCTACCTTGCTCACTTTGCCTTCTGCTACTAAAATGTCCATCGGCTGCCCTGAGAAAGGATCATTCGGGGCGATAACGATTGCTTTTTTAATTAATATCTGCATGCTGTAAAATAAAACCTGGCTGTAAGAATAATGCTTGTCCAAAAAGTGCAGGGCAAAAATAGGAAAATTTGAAGATGTCTTACACCAGCCGCTCCCGCATTTCAAAAGTAGGCAGGGCGCAGGCCTGCTTGCGTACCAGCTGGTGGCGGCGCCGGGCCACCCAGTTATATACCGGGTTGGTAATAAAGGTGGGAATGCAAGACAGCAGCCAGCCGGCCAGGCCGAACGGCTGCCGGCATCCGCGCAGAATGCGGGCTATGGCAGCCGTCCGGGTATATGCTTTGCCATGCTGTACCAGGTAAATGGTACCGGCCTCTGTACCGGTGGCCAGGGGCAGCCCATGCTTTTGGGCCAGTGCCTGGAAACAGCTGCTTTGCTGATCACAGAGGCGGAAATGTACCCGGTCCATGCGGATAACCCAGCGTATAAAGCCGTTGCAAAAGGCACAGCTTCCATCGAATAATATGATCTTATCTGCCTGCATATACCTGCGGTTCAGGATGAAATTCCGCAAAGGTAGGTAATTTCCACTTGGCTTTACGGTTTATGCGGCTAATGAGCTTATTCAGGAAGGCCTGCCATTCCTCATCCTTAAAAAAGAAGCCATAGGTCATGATGAAAATGATCTCAAAGCCATAGATCATCATAAACACATAAATACCCAGGTGCAGGGCAATGCCACAGCACACCACGGCCAGGCGGGTCTTTTTAAACCATACCAGCACAGGGAAGTACAC
>NZ_DATCRF010000159.1:0-5570 GCF_036569125.1 Chitinophaga sp.
TTACTGCCTGATCATTAAACGGCTAATCTTCAGCGGCTGGGCAGGCTGGTACTACACCCTGCAAAGAACCATGGTGGAAATGCTGTTTTCACTCCGGTTGATGGAGGAACAGCATTTTGATGTGAAGAGTAAGAAATAGGATTTTTATTTATCAGCTGATAATTCCAGCACGGTAGGGTCTTTGATAATCTCAGTAGCATTACCAGGCACTTTTTCCCCACGGGCTACCGCCAATACGCTTTCCTTATCATTACTGAGCAATAAGCGTTCATATAACTGGCTGTTGATCTGCCGCTCAAGCTGGCGGGCTGTCCAGTTACTTTTAACGGCTTCCAGTATATAATACTCCCTTTTAGCCTCATTATCAATGGATAACAGCAGCTTGTAGTGGGTCCAGCTAAATTGTGTCCGCAGTGCGGACACAATTGGAAAGGCGCGGTAAAATTGCCGGTACCAGTTAAGCTGCCGATAGGAAAAGCCGCTGCCGAACTCAGGCTGTAAAACTTCAGATAAAGACTTTATCAGAAAAGAGCCATAATCCGCCCGCTCTTTTCCGGCTTGTTCCTCTTCAAAGATCCGCTTTCCGATATTCCAGTACATGAGCACCCGGGTATTATCCACTGCGCGAATAGCCTGTTCCCGGCTTTGGAGTATCATGTTCTTTATTTCGGCTACCAGTGATTTCTTTACCTTCATAACTTGGGGGATTACTTTTGTGATAAAGGCCCCAATTTTAAAGGAATTATGTGTTATAAACAAACGGCAATTTGATAGTTAGAGTATCATCCTTCCCCCAACAATAACCTGCTCCACCTTAATCCCTTCATCAAACACCACTACATCGGCATCCATACCTGCTGCCAGCAAACCTTTTCTATGGCCCAGCTGCATGATCCTTGCCGGTACATAAGTCATCATCTTCACAGCTTCGGGTAAGGATACTTCTGCCAGGGTGATCATGGTTCTTACCAACCGGTCAGCAGTAGCTACGCTGCCGGCAAAAGCGCTGCGGTCCGGCAATTTGGCCACCCCATCTTCCACGATCACTTTTAAACCATGGTCTTTAGCGCCCAGGATGCTCTCCCCTGGCGGCATACCGGCGGCACGCATGGCATCAGTGATCAGTGCAGTACGGTCTGTGCCTTTTACTTTACAGATCAGCTTTAATAAGGGCGCGGGCAAATGAACGCCATCAGCAATGATCTCCGCATCTATTTCATCTATCAGGTATACGCTTTCAATTACGCCGGCATAACGGAAAGCATTCCGCCGCATTACGCCCGACATGCTTGAATAAAAATGTGTAGCCAGGGTATACCCATTTTCCACTGCTTTCACCACATCTTCATACACGGCATTGGTATGTGCAATGGCAGGCAGTATATTGTTTGCCCGCAGGTACCGGCCAAAGTCCAATGCGCCGGGCAGCTCCGGGGCTGCGCTCCAACGCGCAATGCAGCCATCTGAACAGGTTACGATCTCTTTGTATTCTTTTTCGTCGGGGTGCCTTATATAACGGGGATCCTGCGCACCCCGTTGTTCCATATCAAAGTAAGGTCCTTCAATATGCATACCGATGAACTGTGCCCCCTGCTCATTTTTAAGCGCTGCCTGTTTGTAAATGTCCAGCGTATGCAGCAGGTCTTCTTTTTCAGCAGTGAGCGTGGTAGGCGCCATAGCAGTAGTGCCGTACCTGGCGTGGGTTTGGGCAATGGTCAGGAAGGCATCTGTTGTGCCGTCCATAAAATCAGCGCCGCCACCACCATGTACGTGCATATCAATAAAACCGGGCGATACATATTTACCTGCTGCATCAATAACAATATCAGCCCGGGAAGTGATCTCTGCTTCACTGACCTGTGCAATCTTACCGCCTGCTATTAACAGGCTGCCGCCGGTGATAATGCGGTGCGGTGTGATCAGCTGTCCGTTTATGATCTTTATGGATGGCTGCATATTATCGCTTTAGCAAATTCCATGTTTTAATACGGTAACCTTTAAACGCGTAAAATACAAGGTACATATAACAGGGCAGTAAAATAATATATCCTGCCCTTACGGAATACAGATCGGCCAAACGGCCGTATATCAATGGCAGTATGGCATTACCGCAAAGCCCCATGATCATTACAGAGGCGCCCAGCTTGGTGTAGCGGCCCAGGTCCTTCAATGCCCAGGGCCAGATGCCGGCCCATACCAGCGAATTGGCCAGGCCCAGTAATACCACAAACCAGAGCGAAATATCTGCACTGTAACCAAAGAGCTGTACCCTGCCCTGCAACAGCAGTATACAGCAAGTTAATACACTGCCCAGTAATGTGCAAAACTGCAATGCATGCAGCTGGCTCACCCATCTGGGAATTACGACGATGCCGATCACATAACCGGTAATGGTAGCAAACAGCGTGAACGATGGAAACACTTTAGCCTGCTGTAAAGACAAACCCATAGAATCCGCATAACCAATAATGGTATCCACTGCAATCACCTGCGTACCTACATGTAAAAAGATGGCAACAGCACCCAGGATCAGATGCGGGAACTGCAGGATACTTTTTTTACCGGCATTGGCTACGGCCAGCTCCTCATTTTCCACCTCTGTATTAATTTCAGGCAATGCGGAATAACGCACGGTGAGCCCTAACAGGAACAACACAATGGTGATAATGGTGTAAGGCGGTATCACTCGCCTTATCAGCGCATCCAGGAAAGCCGCCTTTACATCATCCGCCATGCCCGACAGCTGCGCAAAAAGCGCACTGTCATCTGCCCTTAACACTACGGCGCCCAATACCAGCGGCGCAATAATGCCCGCGCCTTTGTTAAAGATGCCCATAATACTGATGCGCTGAGCAGCCCTTTCCGGTTTGCCTAAAATGGTTACATATGGATTAGCGGCTGTTTGTAATACCGCCAGCCCCAAACCAATGGTGAACAAACCAGTGAGAAAAAGCGGGTAAGTGCGGTAAAGCGCCGCGGGAATAAACAGCAAAGCGCCTGCAGCCATTACCCAGAAACCAGCCATGATGCCCTTTTTAAAGCCCAAACGCCGGATAAGGTAAGCAGATGGCACCGACATTACCAGGTAAGCAATATAAAAGGCAAAGGTTACCAGGTAAGATTCAAAATGGGTTAACTCGCAGGCTATACGAAAATAAGGGATGAGGATCGCATTCACCCAGGATACAAACCCGAACACGAAAAATAACATGCCAATGATCACCAGGGAAATGGCTACTTCCCTTTTCCGTAATGTGCCTGCGTGTGTATTACCCATACTGTTTATTTAATACCTTCTTTGGTTAATAATGAAGCGGATGTTTCGTCCAGGAAGAACGTACAATCCGGGTGCTGCTGCAGGATGCTGGCCGGGAACAGGTTGCTCACAGGTTTTTCCAGGCTGTCCCTTACAGCTGCTGCTTTGCGTTTATCGGGTACGGAGCAGATGATATGTTTGGATAACATGATCTGTTTTATAGACATGCTGATGGCCTGCTTCGGAACATCTTCCAGCCGTTCAAACCAGCCTTCGTTCATTTGCTGCCTGCGGCAGGGCTCATCCAGGTTTACCACAAGATAAGGTTTGGTGGTGGTGAAATCTGCCGGGGGATCATTAAATGCCAGGTGGCCATTCTCCCCGATGCCCACCAGCGCAATGTCTATAGGATACTGCTGGATCAGCTTAGCCAGGCGTTCGCATTCCTGTTCAGGATCTGCATTACCATTCACCAGCACCGCTTCTTTCAAAGGGGCTACCTTATCCAGGAAACGCTCTTTTAAATATTTACGGAAGCTGGCCCCATGGGTTTCGGGCAGGCCAATGTATTCATCCAGGTGGAACATGGTTACCTTACCCCAGTCTATACCCGGTTGGGAAATAAGCTCCTTCAGGGTTTCAAACTGGCTGGCACCGGTGGCCAGGATCACATTGGCGCTCCCTTTTACAGAGAGCGTTCCCCGTAACAGGGCCGCTGCTTTTTTACCGGCTGCAATGCCCAGCGCGGCTGCGTTTTGTTCAATTGATATGTTCATTAATATAAGATTTCAGATAATGAAAGGGTTAATAATTTATTTAACACCAGTGAGGTGGCCATGCGTGATGGACATTTCCACCGGTTTGTTCTGTTTCCAGGCGCCACGTGTAAAGTCAGGCACATCCAGGCTTTTGGAGCGGCCGGCTACTGACTTTTCACTCAGGGGGCCAATAACGCTCCATGCTGCAGCATCATACACATCATGATCTATAGGCAGGCCGTTACGCAGGCAGTCTATCCAGCGCCAGTCCATCAAAAAATCCATACCGCCATGGCCGCCTACTTTCTTAGCCATTTCGCCCAGCTGTTTTACAATGGGCAGCGTGTATTGCTCTTCCAGTTTTTTCATAGCATCATCCTCCAGCCATCCTTCATGGCTGGTAGCGATCCTGCCAGGCAGCGGATACTTTTGCGCAGCTGCTTTGGTGCCTGTAATAGCGTGTATGCGTGAGTACGGATGCGGCGATGATACATCATGCTGCACCAAAATGGTTTTGCCATTGATGGTGCGGATGGTGGAGATATTCATATTACCGCGGAAATGACTGTTGGCAAACTGCTGAAAGTCCGGGTCTTTGGCAGCGGCTTCTTTTGCCAGCGGGGCCAGCGTGAAATCATTGCTGCTTACAGATACCAGGTAATCCATACGGTCGCCGCGGTTAATGTTCATTACCTGGCATACCGGCCCCAGGCCATGTGTAGGATACAGGTTACCGTTACGCTGTGTATTTTCACGCAAACGCCAGTAATCATACCGTGCATTCTTATTAAAAAAGCTGTTGGCTATATCATGTATGTAAGCGCCTTCCCCGTGTACAATTTCTCCGAAAAAGCCCTGCCGTGCCATGTTCAGCGTTAGCAGCTCAAAGAAATCGTAGCAGCAGTTCTCTAAAATAATGCAGTGCTTTTTATTTTTTTCAGATGCTTCTACCAGCTGCCAGCATTCTTCCACGGTTTTTGCGGCCGGTACTTCTACAGCTACATGTTTACCATGGTTCATGGCATAAGTGGCAATAGGCGTATGCAGCTCCCAGGGTGTGGCTATGTATACCAGGTCTATATCAGGGCTTTCACATAATTGTTTCCAGGCATCTTTTTTACCGGCATACAATACCGGGTTATGCCCGGAGCCTTTCAGCTTTTCTCTGGCGGCTTCGGCCTGCTGCGTTCTGATATCACACAGGCCGTTAATGGAAACCCCGTCAATATAATTAATGCGCGGCACAGCAGCGCCGCCCCGGTTACCCAGGCCTACAAAACCAATACGCACCGTATCCAGCTTAGGGGCTGCATAACCACACATATTAAAATGCGGGGCGCCTGTTGGCGGCTGGTATCGGCTTACCACATCAGTGGCCATGCTGGTTAAAGGGTTAGCAGCCATCATGCCGGTTCCCAGTAAACCGGTAAGCTTCAAAAAATCCCTGCGGTTATTTCCCATAGTTCATAGTTTATTATTGTACAAATACGGTTTTGGCGGAGGTGCGATAAAGCCGTTCCTGTTCTTCAAAAACCTGCTGATAGTTACCTGTAGCC
>NZ_DATCRF010000160.1:0-34685 GCF_036569125.1 Chitinophaga sp.
GCATGGTACTCTACCCTGGCATCCAGCTTTTCCAGCGCTGTCAAAGCCTTTATTCTTTCCTGTATGGCCGGGTCCTCATTGCCACTGTTCAGTATATTCTTCCAAAGGCGTTTATGCGGCAGCGTTGTTCTGCCCAGTACAATGAAATTGCTCCTTTTCTGGCGCGCTATGGACAGGCTAAGGGCCAGGCCTATGCCTGTGGCGCCGCCGGTTACCAGGTAACTGCCATTCTCCGGGAGCCATTCTATTTCTTCATAAGCCGGTAGCAGTGTTTCTGCACGGCCCAGCTGCGCTACATAACGTTTATTGTTGCGATAAGCGCTGTAACCGATGCCGGTGGCCGTTTGCAGCTCCTGAAAAATAACAGGCAGGTACTGCGCTGCGGTACTATCCAGGTCTATGCTGCGGATATTCAGCCAGGGATGCTCTGCCTGTATGCCTTTCAGCAAGGCTGTATGCATGGCCTGGAAAGGATTAGCGGGATCAGCCGGCATTACCTGGCAGGCATTTACGGTAGTTAACAGCAGGCTGCATCCTTTATCTGAGAACAGGTGGCTGGCTGCTCTCAGCACATTGAACAGCGTATATACACCGCTCATAGCCTGTTCCATTTGTGCGGATAAGGGTCCGTTGATATTACCTGCATCGGATAAACAGATAATACCATTCAGCTGCCCGGCATTTTGCAGCAGCTGTGTTATATCGCTTTCACTTGTTGCGGTGGTGAGCTCCAGGAAATGGATATTATTCTGCTGTGCCATCAGCTGCTGTTTAAGTTCCTGTGCCAGCGGATGGCCGGCGGGTACGGCCAGCAGCAGGTTGCGGCCAGTAAGTGTTTGCTGGTCCGGCGGCAACGCATCCTCTACCCACTGAAAATTATAGCACCAATCCTTCACTTTATCAAAACGGAGATCTTCTCCCAGCCAGCAGCGTTCCCGGTCAAAGCGGTAAGCCGGCAGCTCTGTTCTGTTGCTGGAAGCATAGGGCCATAAGGCGGCCATATTAACCGGCACCTGCAGCTGGAATAAGGTGGCCAGGCAGGTAAGTATATTATCTTTATGCCCGGTGGCCAGGGGCACCACTTTAAATTGTGCGTCTGCAGGCGGCATTTTGTTTATCTGCCGGGAAATATCGCCAACAGGCCCCATTTCCATGAACGCTACCCGTTCGGTTTTAAAACGGTTCAGCAGCGTGGCTGTACGCTTTTCCAGCTCCTGGTCCTGCCCCGGCGTATATTGCAATACGGCCTGCACGGCTTCTTCCAGGGATGTGGCGGCAGTAATGGCGGCTATTACTATTTTACCAACATCGCTCCCTACCATGGTGGTGATATGAACACCGGCATGCGCCAGTAATTTATACAGGCTATACTGGAAAGCAAATTGCTGAAAGTGTGGATTATTGGTCTGCTTTCCGGCCAAGGCTGCACATTGCTGATAAAATTCAGCAAATACAGGATGTACTGCATATGCCTGCGCCAGCTCAGGATAGGCTTCAGACCAGTCTGAGAACAGGCATACCTGTTTAGGATAATCTTCAGGAGAAGATGGCAGCAGCGCTGCATCTGAAAGGGATTGGAGGGAGAGCTCCAGCTCTTTAACAGTGCTGCCCCATACTACAAGCCGGTATTTATGGTGCTTTCTGCCTACGGCCAGCGTATAGCTTACATCTTCAGGTGAAAGCGGGGGCTGTTCTCCCAGCTGTTGCAACAGCGCCTGCATATTTTCTTTCAGGGAAACCTGCGTTTGGGCAGATAACAGTAAAGGGTATACGTCCTTTACAGCAGGCCTGTTGCTGTTATCGCGTGCCGGCGCTTCTGTTACCACCACATGGCAGTTGGTGCCGGTTAACCCAAAGGAGCTTACACCGGCTATGCGCCGGCTGCAGCCATCCGGCAAGGCCCATGGACGTAGTGTATCATTAATATATACCGGTGAGTTTGCAAAATCTATAAAGGGATTGGGCTCATTAAAATGCAGGGTAGGAAACAGCTGCTGCTGTTTTAATGACAGCACGGCCTTTACAAGGCCGGCCAGCCCGGCTACACAGTCCGTATGCCCTATATTGGATTTAACGGCAGATACGGCGCAAAAATGTTTCTTATCCGTAAAGCGGGCAAAGGCCTGGCCCATCCCTTCTATTTCAATCGGATCGCCCAGCTTTGTACCGGTGCCATGCGCTTCGATATAAGTGATCTCCCGCGGATCAACCCCTGCTTTTTCCCATGCTTCCACAATCACTTCTGCCTGGGCGGTGCTGCTGGGGGCTGTAAGGCTGCCGGATAAATTGGCATCCTGGTTCACGGCAGCTCCTTTTATTACGGCATGAATAATATCACGGTCAGCCTGTGCGGCTTCCAAAGGTTTCAGTAATAAGCATACGGCGCCTTCACCGGCGCTGGTACCATCTGCCCCGGCCGAAAAAGTACGGGCTTTACCACCCGGCGATATAATGCCGAGATGATCGATGCTGCTTTTCTTACGGGGAAACAGGTTAATGCTTACGGCGCCTACCAGCGCGGTATCACATTCACCTGCGGCCAGGTCGTTGCAGGCCTGGTGCAGGGCCACCAGGGAAGAGGAGCAGGTAGTATCCACCATCACTGCTTTTTGGCGCAGGTTAAAGAAGCGGGCTACACGGCCGGCCATAATGCTGCTCATGTTACCGGTGTACAGGGTAGGTTCTATTTCACGGGCCAGCTCATAATACTGCAGCAGGGTATCGCCTATATACACCCCGGTGCGGGTGTTATTAAAGTGCTCATAGTTATACCCGGCATTTTCAAATGCTTCATACGCAATTTCCATCAGGATCCGTTGCTCCGGCGACATATTACGCGCCTCTGAGCGTGAGATGCCAAAAAAGGCAGGATCAAAAAGATCAATATCCTCCAGGTAGCCCAGCAGCTGGTATGTTTCTTTCAGGGAAAGGTTCGTGTTCTTTTTACGCCTGACAGATATTTCCCTTACGCTATCGCGCCCGCCTGCCAGGTTTTCCTGAAACTCCCGGAGTGTAGCGGCTTCCGGCATCCTGATGCCTATACCTATAATTGCGATATCCATGGTATTAATATTTAAATGTCTTAGAAATCTATTACCGCTACGGCGGGTGCATTGCCGGTCATGTTACCGGCGCCTGGCTGCAGCAAGCCGGCCTGCTGCCGGATGGTGGGGTGATCGAACAAAGCGCTGATCCTGAGCTGTACATTAAAGGACTGGCGTATTAAATCGTATAGCCGTACTATTTTGAGCGAGTTGCCGCCCATTGCAAAAAAGTTATCGCAAACGCCTACCTGCTGCAGGTCCAGCGTTTCTTTCCAGAGATCCAGCAAACGCGCCTCCATATTGTTCTCAGGCATTACCGGCGGGCCGGCATCATAGGTGGCCTCTGAGGGCGCAGGCAGCTCCTGGCGGCTTATTTTACCGTTTACATTCAGGGGCATTTTTTCCAGTGGTATGCAGTAAGCCGGTACCATAAAAGCCGGCAGGGTTTGTAACAGGTGCCCGCGCATTGTTATTGCAGGTATGGGTGTGGTGCTTGTATAATAACAGGCCAGCTCATAATGGCCTTCCTTATCCGGCACGGCTATTACTACTGTGGCTGTAATGCCCGGGTATAATAAGGCAGCGGCCTCTATTTCCGCCGGTTCTATGCGGTATCCCCTCACCTTCAGCTGGTCATCTGCACGGCCCAGGTACTCCAGCTCTCCGTCTTCCGTCCAGCGCGCCAGATCGCCGCTGCGGTATAAGCGGTTTCCTGTTGCATATGGATCGCTGATAAACCGCTCACTTGTCAGCGCAGTGCGGTTCAGGTATCCATTGCCAACACCGGCGCCGCCTATAAATATTTCCCCGGTAGCATTTACCGGCTGAAAATGTAAGGCTGCATCCAAAACATAGAGCTGTGTATTATGAATGGGCCGGCCAATGGAAGTTACTTCTGCCGGTTTACGTATATCCTTCACCGTGCACCCTACCGTAGTTTCAGTAGGCCCGTATTCATTAAAGATACGGATGGCCGGATTCAAGCTTTTCAGCAGCCGGATCTGCGATTCACGAATGGCCTCACCGCCCAGGATCACGGTTTGTATGTTGCAATGCCCGGGCGTGAGACCGGCCAGCAGGTCGATGTGTGAAGGGGTTAGCTTCAGGGTATTTATTTCCTCCTGCTGTTCAAAAAGATAGAATAACAAGTCAGCTGTTTCCGCTTCGCTGTCAAACAGTACCAGCTTATCGCCACGGAGCAGGCCCGAAAACAGCGCGGTAATGCTCAGGTCAAAAGAAAGAGAAGTGAACAGGCCAAAACAATGACCTGCTTCATTGCTGAAATAATAAGTATTGGCCCATTCCAGGTAGTTAACAAGGTTCGACATATTGATGCCAACCCCTTTTGGCTGCCCGGTGGAACCGGAGGTATACAGCACATAAGCCAGCCGGTCATTTACAGGAGTAACAGGCGCCGGCAGGTTATCTGTTCCTGTTGTATCCAGCAGGTCCATGGCTATCACTTCCTGTTCATAATATTCACTCAGCGCAAATAAATTATCTGAGGTGGTAAGGAGTAAATGGATATCTGCATCCTTCAGCAAAAATTGCTTGCGGTCCGCCGGCAATGCCATATCAACAGGTAAAAAGGCGGCGCCGGCTTTGAGGATGCCCCATACAGCCAGCACCATCAGCTCTGTTCTTTCCAGCATAATGCCTACCAGCTTTCCTTCCCCTGCCTGGTATTGCTGCTGCAGGTAGCCGGCGAGCGCTGTGCTCCGCCGCCGGAGCTCAGCGTATGTGAGCTCTTTTTGTTTATAAACCAGGGCTACCTGGTTTGGGTGTGCGGCAGCCTGCGCTTCAAACCTGTCAACAAGAGCGGTTACCGGGTAGGTTACGGGATGGCCTTTGCCCAAAGCAATCAGCTGCTGTTTTTCCTGCGGCGGTGTTATGTCCAGCGCTGTGATCACTGCATCCGGATGCACCAACACTTCTTTCAACAGCCATTCCCACTGCAGCAGGATCCGTTCCATAAACACAGGCGTGTACACCTCACCGTTATAATCTAAACGTATGGTAAGGCTGCTGCCTGGTATAAAACGGATATTAAGATCATAATGGGGCTTTTCAAAGATATGCGGTTCATAGATCTCAGGCAGATCATTTGTTGTGGCCTCTCCGCTGCTTAGCTGCTGTTCTGTTGAAGGATAGTTATCAAACAGCATAATATGATCTATCAATGCCGGCAGGCCGCTTAATGCCTGTGTTTCGGCCAGGCTCTGGTAATGATAAGGCTCGCTTTCCAGTGCCTGCTGCTGTACCTCTTTTAAAAGCTGTGATACAGTGGTATTGCTGCCAAACCGGATCCTTACCGGTATGGTGTTAATGAAAAGCCCTACAATACTATCTGAGCCGGGAATGGCCAGGGGCCGGCCGGATACTACGCTGCCAAAAACAACATCCTTTGTGTTATTATACCTGGCCAGCAGTATGCCCCATATACATTGCATTATGGTATTCAGCGTTACCTGGCACCTGGCGGCCAGCTGGTTCAGTCCTGCTGTTACAGCAATATCCAGCTGCAGCTCCTGTGTATTTTTTTTGCCGGCTGCGGTGGTCAGTTTCTTTCCCGGCAAAGCCGTGGCCTTTTCAAAAGCCCACAAATATTGCTGCCAGTAAGCTTTTGCGGCTGCCTTATCCTGCTCCTCTATCCATTTAATGTAAGTGTTATATGGCAGCGCCGGCGGCAAGTCAATATGCGTACCTTCCTGCAGGCTGTTATAAATGTGGTAATATTCGCGGATCAGGATGCCTTCACACCAGGCGTCCATCAGCAGGTGGTGATGCGTCCACACAAACTCATACTCATCTGATGATAATCGGAAAATAGCTACCCGCAGCAGCGGGCCGGTGGCCAGCTCAAAAGCCTGCTGCTGGTCCTTTCTTTTAAAATCCTGCAGGTAGGCCTGCTGATCGTTCCTTTCACGCAGGTCCTCAAACAAACAACCCGCTTCCTGCTGCTTTAATACTACCTGTACTGGTCTTTTAAGCCCTTCGTACAGGAACACGGTGCGTAAAATATTATGACGGCTGGTAAGATGCTCTATGCTGGCCTTTACCAGCGCGGGGCGCAGCTTGGGCGCCTTTACGCGGTAAGAGAGCTGCTGGATATAGGCCGGTGCATCGTTATACAAACAGGAGAACAAAATACCTTCCTGCATGGGTGAAAGCGGGTAAAGGTCCTGCACAGCATACTGCCCGCAAATAACAGCCAGGTCCTGCTCACTGATCTGCTTATAGCTAAGGTCCGCAGGTGTAAGTGTTACCTGCTCCCTGGCGGCTGCATAGGTTATAAGCTCCTGTAAGCGCTGCTGCAGCTGATCAAAGAACAATGGTATGTTAGCGGTATTGCCTGCCCGGCTTTCCAGGCCCACATGCAGCCGGCCTTCTGTAATAACGGCTGTTATTTCCAGCGCATATGGAGAAGGGGCTGACACATCGTGCTCCCGGCCGTGTGGCTCATCTGAAAGACTAAAAACCCCGTTGGATGCATCTGCATTAAAATGGCCCAGGTAATTAAAAAGCATCGGCACTTTCACATCAGCTGATAAATGATCATCTGCCAGGTATCTGAGCACACCATATCCAACACCTTTAGCCGGCACTTTACGGATCGCTTCTTTTACCGTGATAACGGCATCTTTCAGATCCTGAACGCTACTGAGGTCAAACACTACCGGATAAAGACTGGTGAACCAGCCAACCGTGCGGCTAACATCTATACCAGGCATTACCGGTTCGCGGCCATGCCCTTCCAGCATAACGGCGGTAGCTGGTGTTTGCCAAACATCTTTAGAGGCCAGGGCTACAGCCGCAAGCAGCAGATCCTGCACTTCCGTATTAAAGCTTCTGTTGGCCCTTCCGGTAAGCAGTGAAGTGTGCACACGGTCCAGTGAAAAGGTAAAACGCTGTGTTCCTTCAAGGGCGGGCTGCGGTTGTACAGGTATTGAAAGCTGTTGAATGGCCTGCAATTGCGCCTGCCAGTATGGTTTTTCTTTTAAAGCTGCCGGGCTGCCGGCATACGCTGCCAGTTGTGCTGCCCAAAGTTTATAAGCATCTGTTTTAAGCGGCAGCTGCAAAGGAAGGCCTGCTTCATACTGCTCATCCAGCGCTGCCAGGTCTTCCAGCAATATGCGGAATGATACCGCATCCACTACCAGGTGATGTACGATGATCAGCAGGCGGCTGCCATCTTTTACGTGAAAAAGTCCCAGCTGCATAAGCGGTCCTTCTTCCAGCTGCATGCTGCGCTGCAGCTCATCTGCGGCTGCACTGAACAGGTCTGCCGTATCATCTTTTTCCTGCCAGTCAAACACCTGCAAGCCGGGTTTAACCGTGGTATCCAGGTTCAGCTGGATCCATTCCCCGTGCTGTTGCCTGAAAACAATACGCAGCGCATCATGATGATCCAGCAGGAATGTAAAAAGCGCAGTTATCTTTTCCGGGGCAACCCGGGTATTATATCGTAACAGTACTGATTGATTGTAGTGATGCGGCGCCTGTGCATGTACGGCAAAAAATTCCCGCTGCACCGGTGTAAGGGGCAGCTCACCGGTTACCGGCTGCTGATCCGGCACTCTTTCCAGCGCTTTTATTACCAGCGCCAGCTCCTCAATAGTGGGGTATTGAAAAACATCCCTTACCTCCATTTTATATCCTATGCCATGCAGCTGGGAAGCCATCTGTATGGCCTTAATAGAATCGCCGCCATTCAGGAAAAAGTTGTTCCGTATACCGGCAGCCGGCATACCCAGCACCTGCTGCCATATGCCGGCCAGCAGCTGCTGCATGGGTGTTACTGCGGGCGTATATACTTCTCCGTTATCATTACCTTCAGCCCATGGATCAGGCAGGGCCTGTTTATTTATTTTACCGTTAACAGTGAGGGGCATTTGTTTCATGATCCGGTAATAGGCGGGCAGCATATAGGCGGGCAAATACTGCTCCAGCGCCGCCTTTACTGCGGCCGCATCCAGGTGCGGATTACCCGTCCAGTAGGCTGCTATTACATTCCTGCCATCTCTTTCCCGGGTAACAGCTACGGCTTCTTTAATGCCCGGGATCTTTTGCATGGCAGCTTCCACATCGCCCAGCTCAATACGGTAGCCATTTACCTTTACCTGGTTATCCAGGCGGCCCATGCAAATAATGTTGCCGTCCGGCAGCCATTTGCCTATGTCCCCGGTCAGGTATAGCTTACCTGTAAATGCGCTGTAAGGGCTGTCAATAAATTTTTCTGCAGTCAGCTCCGGGCGGTTCAGGTAACCGCGCCCAACGCCTTTTCCAAGTATTCCAATTTGGCCATAGCTGCCCACCGGCACCATCCGGTTATCTGCATCCAGGATCAGCACCTGGTTATTGGGTAAGGGCCGGCCAATGGGCACCGGCACATCTTCCTGCAAGGTATCGGGATTCAACAGACAACAGATGTTATCCACACAGCATTCTGTTAACCCATATTCATTAATAACCGCTATCTGTTGTTCATTTGCGGTAAAGAAATCATATAACCGTAACAGTGGTGCCGCCTGTAATTTTTCGCCGCCTATCATAAAATAGCGGAGCTGCAGCGGTAATGCCGGCAGGTCATCTACCAGAATATTTAATAAGGAAGGGGTACCGTCGGTCAGCTCAATGTGACGATGGCTGTAAAAGCTCCACAGGGCGGTGGCGCTGCGTTTTACCGCATCCGGTACTATATGCAGGGTATGCCCCTGCAGCAGCGCCAGGAAAAACTGCTTCCAGAATGGATCAAACACGGTGGCAGCTACTGCCGCCATTTGCATATGCGGGGCTGAGGGGAAAAAGGTATTGCATAAACCGCTCACCAGGTTCACTACCGCTTCCTGGGTTATCATGGCTCCTTTCGGGATCCCCGTAGTGCCGGAGGTGTAAAGTATATAAGCCAGGTTTTGCGGGGTTACTGATAGCGGAAGATTTCCTGCGGCCCCATTCAGCAGCTGCAGCTGTATATCCATCGCAAACACGGCTCCTTCATAGCCTTCCAGCAGCGCAAACTGTGCAGAGTGCGTGATGATAACAACAGGACGTGCATCATCCAGTATGGTATGCAGGCGCTCCTGCGGAGATTGCGGGTCAATAATAAGGAACGCTGCGCCGGCCTTCAGGATGCCCATTACGGCAATACCTATATCCAGCGAGCGGTCTAATAATACGCCGATGATAGCATCTTCCCTAACACCATCCTGCTGTTTTAAATAGGCGGCCAGGCGGTTGGCCTGCTCATTCAACGCAGTATATGTTAAGGGCTCTTCACCGTATTGCAGGGCTATTTGTCCGGGTGTTCTTTCCACCTGTTCTTCAAACAGGGCAGCCAACGTTTTATGTGGAAAGCTGACTGCATTTTCGTTGAACGCAAAGAAAACCTGGTTCCGTTCTGCGGTTGCCAGCAGCTCCACCTTATCCAGGGGTACCTTTACGCTCAGGTGAGCATCCAGCT
Source organism: Chitinophaga sp. (assembly GCF_036569125.1). Taxonomy (GTDB): domain Bacteria; phylum Bacteroidota; class Bacteroidia; order Chitinophagales; family Chitinophagaceae; genus Chitinophaga. The sequence goes on from NZ_DATCRF010000160.1 coordinate 9,505, forward strand.
GCTGCAGCAAATGACTGTAACGGGCCAGGAAATCTTCTGCAGCGGCGTTTTCTATCAGGTGTGCGCTATAACGCAACGTGGCCTGCAGCAGCCCCTCTGTGGTGGGTTCCAGCAACAGCATCCATTTTACTTTCTTTTCATTAATGCCGTCATCCTGTAAGGGAGCATAACGGAATCCTATGCTATGGATCAGCGGCTCCTCAATATTGCGGTCTGCAAAACGGTTGCTCAGAACAGGATAGTCTGTACAGTCGTATATTCTGCTTTCCTGTACAGCGGCAGCAACCTCACGTATATAGCTGCCCATATCCTGTGCTGCATTTATGTGCAGGCTATGGAACAGCGGCATACAGGCATCTGCATCCCGCATAAGCGGGGAGTATACCAGCAGCTGCCTTCCCCGGAAGTATTTACCGGTCAGAAAGCCGAACATAGCCAGGTAGATCACATACTCGCTCAGCGCATTTCCTTTTCCCAGCCGGGAAACAGCCTTTACTGCGGCCTCCGGCAGCATGCTTGTTGCCACGGCCTGTTGTGCATTGCCGGCGCCTGCATGGTAGAAAGCAGCGGGCAAAACAACATCCGCCAGTTTCTTATACCAGTATTCTTCCGCCAGTTTTTGCTGCATAGTTGGATCTGTCATACAGAAAGAATTGAGGCTTCCTTTTTATAAACGATCTCTTTTTCGCCAAACAGCCTTTCTGCATTGATCTGCATTTCCCTGCATACCTGCAGCAGCTTGTTGGATGCAATAATGGGAGAGGATTCTTCGGTGTACTTTAACGACATAATATAATTGAGCCAGGGCTCCTGTCCCATGGCATATACATATACATCTTTCGGCTTAAAGCGGTACACCAGGTCAATGCCTTCTTTAAAATTGCTTCCCCTTAACCTCCGTGAGTGATCTTTTTCCTTTGGCAGCGCTTCCGGCAGCAACGGGCCATAGAGCCAGGAAAGCGGCGCACCGTCGCACTCCATACCCAGGAACAAAACATCTATATCCCCGATCACCTGTTGTATATGCTCATATACTTTGGGTTCGTGATTACAGGAATCTGCAGCCAGCAGAATAGACAATTCATTATCCAGCCTTACATGGTGGCACATTTTTGTGCGGATGTCCAGGTCGGAATGCTCGCCCAGGAAGGGCAGGCCGGTAATAGTACAGCCGGGCATCTCAACGGTATCCAGCTCGTCTATTTCTATCACATTATGGAAGCCCAGTTTATTAAGCATCATCTTTACACTGGGATCCTGCAGCGCGCCGGTGCCATTGCGCGGCACAATAATATACCTGATCTTATGCCGCAATTGTATCATGGTCTCTATCAGAATATGATCCTGATGGTTATGCGTGATCACTACATAATCTATTACATCCGGCAGATCTGAATAAGTGAACCGTGAAATGTGCGAGTTATATCCGTAGCTGATAACAGGATCGGAAAGGATGCTCACATTTTTTGATTCTATGAGGATACAGGCATGGCCAAAATACCGGGTGCGGATGTAATCCCCTTCATATTTGGCATATACTTCGGGTGCATCGGTAGTAAAGAAGGTACGGAACAACGCATCATCTTCTTCCCGGATGCCCATTTTTTCTTTGATATAGCTATAAGAATTGGGTTCCCGCTGCATGCGGAACAGCTCATCCAGTACAGGGCTGTTGAAAGGCATGCGTACATGCACCGTATCTGTAGTTGTTTCCAGCCTGGGCGTGCTCAGGATAAAGGGCCGGTCATCATCTTCCAGCAGGTAAAAGGAAATGCTCTGCAGCTCCGGTTTATAGAATTCACTTTTGTACAACAGCGATTCAAAAAAACGGAAAGAGGGCTGGTTATTAACATCGTAAAACAGCTCTACATATCCTTTTAATATATCCGGCACCTTTTCATACAGCTCCTGCATAGATGCGCCGGTGGCTTCTGTTTTCAACAGCCTGCAAAGCTGCTGCACGGCTTTGGCAAATTCTATTAAGCGGCTGTTATTGGTAAGGGTGGCTTCTTTCAACTGTTTAACCTCTTCCTTACGGTTGCCATCATAATCCATGAACGGGCCCCCCAGCAGCTTGGGATCTTTCACGGCTTCTGCATGGATCTGCGGGGCCAGTATATAGGAGTTCATGATCTTGATATGGCGGCCCAGTATGTTCATGGCTGCCGTGGCTGGAGATATCAGGTGCGGCCAGGCATACCACTGGTCAAACAGGGGTTCCGGCACAACATTACGTTTCAGGTAAACAAAATCGTTTTTCATGGCTTACATAATTTTTTTGTCAGAAACTGAATTCAATACCGGCTATATCCTTGTCCAGCACCGGTGCTGCTACATCTGCCGTGAGCTGCTCCAGGGAAGCATCCGGATTTTGCAGCACCTTTAATAATATTTTTTCCAGGCTGGTGAGCAACATACGGGCAGTACTTTCGCGGAACAGGTCTCCGCTATATTCCAGTGATAGCTGTAGAATGTCATGCGCTGCTGATCCGTGGAACCAGAGGTCGGATTTAATACCGCTGAAATCCAGCGGATAGGGTGTAACATTCAGCGCATTGGCGGGGGGGGACATATTAATGCGGTCATGCCAGGTAAAGCCAATATCAAAAACCGGCGCGCGGTTCGGCTTACGTGTTATCTGAAGGTCTTCCAGGATCATATCAAACGGATAATCCTGGTGCTGGCCTACGGTAGCTGCGATGTCCCTTACCTGCTGTAACAGGGTAATAAAGGTTTCCTGCGGATCCACCTGTACAGCTACCGGCAGGGTATTCACATAAAAACCGATCTGCGTTTCCAGGTCGGGGTGGTTGCGGCAGGCCCAGGGGGTGCCTATGATCACCTGGCGCTGGCCGGTAAACCGGTAGGCTAATGCCTTTATAGCTGCCAGCAGTAATACAAAGGGGCCTGTTCTATGCTGCAGCGCCAGTGTAAGTAATTGTTTAGAAGCGGTGGTATCTATTTCCAGCTCCGCACTACCGCCTGCGGCTGTACGTAATTCCGGCCTTGGAAAATCCAGCGGCAGCGGTACTTCCGTTAACCTGCCGTTGAGCTGCGCATGCCAGTAAGCCTGATGCTCCTGCCGTGCGGTTGTATCCAGCTGCCGGTTATGCCAGGCTGCAAAATCTTTATACTGGATCCGTAAAGCGGGCAGCGTTACATCCATGCCCTGCTCCAGGGAATGGTAAGCCTGCAGCAGTTCGCTGAAAAACACTTCTTCTGACCACTGATCTGTTATAATATGATGCATATTGAGGAAGAAGACATAGCTGTTTGCAGACAGGCGGTAAAGCGCCGTACGCAGCAAACGGTCTGCCGACAGGTTGAAGGGAGCTGCCGCCGCTGTAAGTAGCAGGCGGTTCAGCACAATCGCCTGCTCTGCTTCATTGCGCAGGTCTACGTATTCCAATGGCAATTGAACGGCTCCTGCCGGGTGGATCTGCTGTACAGGCCTGCCGGCAGCCAGCACAAAATTGGTGCGCAGGATCTCATGCCGGCCAATAATCACTTCCAATGCTTTTTCCAGCGCAACGGTATTGAGGTCGCCTTCCAGCTCAAAGGCCTGTGGAATGTTATAGGCATAGGAACCGGGATCCATCTGATAGAGCGCCCATAAACGCTTTTGCGCATGCGACACATCGTAATATTCCTGTGGTGCACATACCGGTATGGGCTCCTGTTCAGTTTTACCCAGGCGCTCTACCAGCGCACTTAATCGGGCAATGGTCTGGTTATTAAAGATCTCCACCACCTTCACCTGCACTTTAAACTCCCTGGAAATGCGGGTGATCAGCTGAATCGCTTTTAATGAGTTGCCGCCTGTTGTAAAAAAAGATTCGTTACGGCCAACCTGTTGTTTCTTCAACACCTCTTTCCAGATCTGTTCCATCTGCAGCTCTGTATTACTCTGGGGAGATTCATATCCTGCAGCGCCCGTGTGCAGGTCCGGTTCGGGCAGCGCCTTTTTATCCACCTTGCCGCTGGGGGTTAACGGAAATTCCTGCAGGTAAACAAAATAAGCAGGGATCATTGTTTCCGTTAGAACAGTACGCAGGAAGGCCCGCAGGTCTTCTGCGGTGATCTGTTTATTGGTATAATAACATACCAATTCATAACGGCCTTCTTCATCCTGCCGGGTTTTTATTACGGCTTCCTGTATGCCGGGCATTTGTAATACCGCCTGCTCTACCTCACCCAGCTCTACCCGCACTCCATTGATCTTTACCTGGTCATCTACCCGGCCTATTACTTCAATAGTCTGATCTTCGAGGTACCTTCCCAGGTCGCCGGTGCGGTATACAAGATCTTCCCGGCCGCTTACCAGCGGATTTTGTACAAACACCATGCTGGTCAGCGCATCATCATTATAATAGCCTTTTGTCCAGTAAGGCGTTTTTATATATACTTCGCCCAGCTCACCTGCGCGGCATAGGTGGTTATGATTAATAATGGCGATGGCGGTATTATCAATAGGCTTACCTACCGGCAGCACCTGCGCGGGATTGGCCGGCAGGGTGGATACCCGGTAAAAGGTTTTGGCCATCGTGGTTTCTGACGTGCCATAGAGGTTAATGATCTGCGTATGCTCACCTGCTGCGGCACGCCATTTCATTACATCTCTTGCATACAGGGGCTCGCCTGCCAGGAAAATATATTGCAGGTGCTGTAATAACTCCTTATCCACCGGCTGTTGTTCCAGCTGCCGGGTGATCAGCTTCCACATGGCCGGCACACAGTGTATAAGACTTACCTGTTTTTTTATGAGCCACTGTACCAGCAGGGCGGTATTATTTCGTGTAGCCTCATCCGGTATATGCAGGGCGCCGCCTACACTCAACGGCAGCAGCACATCCCGGAACGATGCATCAAACACCATACTGGTTAGCTGGCTTACCTGGCAGTGTTCGTCCAGCCCAAATTCCCTTACCTGCCAGCTGATAAAATGCGCCAGTCCTTTTATAGAGCCTACAATAGCTTTGCCGGCGCCGGTGCTGCCGGATGTGTAAATGATATAACTGCTGTCTTTATAACGCGCTGCTACCGGCGGTTCCGGCTGCATGGCAGCAGGTTGCAGCTGTTGTATGCTGCCATCATCCTCCAGCACCAATAATATGATACCGTGATCTTTTAACGCATTGAGTAAAGCTTGCGCCCGGGGTAAAAGATCTTTGGTCACTACCAGGCAGCTAAACCGGGTTTGTTTATAAATGTCCTGCAGCTTCTTGTCCGGGTAGGCGCTGCTTAATGGCAAATAAATAAGGTTTGTTTTGAAAAGCGCCAGCATGGTGGTAACCCATTTAATACCCGGCGGCATTAGTACAGCGGCCCGGTTGCCGGGTTGCAGCCCAGCCAGCTGGCAGGCTTCCGCCAGCTTATCCACCCCGGCTTTCAGCTGTTTGTAGCTGATGGCGGCATTTTCTTCTGTGATGGCAATTTTATCAGCATGTTGTACGGCATGCTGTTCCAAGATGGTATGCAGTAATTCCTGGCTCATATTAAGCGATTGATTAATCAACATAAGTGGCATCCAGTGGCCACGCTTTGTATTCATTTTTCCAGATGCGGCTCAGGTCCTTTTCCAGTAAGGAGAACAGGCTGGGGTCGCGTTCCATATTTTTCCGGATCAATGTTTTTTCATAGTGGAAGCTTTTGGTGTCCTCATCAAAAGGCAGGTTGCCAAAATCCAGGAAACGGATGGCGCCATCCACATCGCGGATACAGGTAACTTTATTCTGATTGTAAATATTGGGCGACCAGAAAATGTCCAGCACACCGGTTTCCAGGGCTTTTACCATGCCTTTTGAAACCATTCCCCCACCCAGGTCCAGCACTGCCTGCATGATCTGGTTCACTTCATGTATGATACGCTGCGTTTCCTCACGGATGCGGGGTTCATTCACCTTCACCTCTTTAGCTACGGCCATGGCCTTTTTACAAAGCTGCAGCGCATTTATATTATCGTTGGTAGTGGGGATGCGGAATGATTCTGCCGCGGTTTTCACCATCATTTTGGTGGCCTTCGCCAGGCTGGCGGTGATGCACGAATTAAAGATCAACTCTTCTGAGCGGGCATAATCTGAAGGGAAAGCCGCCATATACTGATGAAATACCGTGGTAACGCGGCATTCCTTAAAGCCAAAGCGGTGCAGGTATTTGTTGGCGCATGTTTCCAGTGCGCGGATAGCGGCAATATCCTGGATGCGGTTGCCCTGCTCCGCATAACCCAGCGCCAGGCTTTTTACACCCTGCTGCGCACTTAGCAAAGCCTGGATCACATTTACCGAAATGGCAATGGAAGGCGCTATCAGCGTGGCGGTGAGCACACCAAAATATTCGCGGTTCACGGCAAACCCCGTATGCTGCTCATACAATGCGCACAAACGGTCAATGTATTGCCAGTTCTTTACAGATTCAACAGGACTGGTAAGCTTATCATACGGCATCAGGTAACAGATAGCGCCGCCTTCCAGCCCTGAGATGCCTGATTGCAGGGCTATTTCGTAGGTAAAACGGTGATCAGGCCCGCCGGCACGAAGCTGGAAAGGCGTTCTCATACTGTTCACCAGCCGTTTCACTTCGCTTACCCCATACACCGGAATAGGAAAGCCGTTCAGCGCAGATGTTTTACGGCCCAGGGAAATATCCCTGAACTCCTTTGCCTTTTCATAGAGCTTGCTGCGGCAGGCGGCATCCAGCTGCACGGAGCTGATATCGCTGCCGGCCAATTCCAGCGCCTGCAGCTTACTGATCTGCTCTTTTATATCGGCTACGCCGGTACGTGGCTGCAGCAGCACGTTACCACCGCTTTTTTTACGCTGCCACAACAGGCGGTCCAGCGAATAGCGGGGTTTTTCAAAGTGATCGGGATTCACATCAGTGCCTGTATGCCATTCCGTGAGCACCAGCTTACGCTCCATTTGCAGGGCATGCTCACTGTAACGGCTATCCGATAAACTATCATAGTTCAGGGGCGGGTGTACGCGGATGCCCTTCCCTGCCCTGGCAGCATTGCGTTTGGGAATGTTATAACGTACAATATCTTTTTGCACATCATCCAGTATAAGGCTAAATGCTACTGTTTTGGGGTATACGTTGGTAAATCCCATTGAAAGGAATTTCTTCTTTACCTGGTGGTCCGACATGCTTACGGCCAGACTGCCACCCAGGTACCAAAGCTTAGGGGCATCATTGGCCAGCTTAAAGGCATGGATGGATTGTTCAAAGTCCTGCAGATACAACTCCGCATGCCCGTTCTTATTGGAGATCATAATAATATCGAACGAGGCAGCATACTTAAAAAAATCTGCAATGCTGTTCCGGATCCCCAGGTTCAGCACATTAAAACCGGCCTCCCTGAAACCCAGCGCCAGCAGGCCAATGCCTATAGAATGCGCATCGTCGCCCAATCCGCCTATCAGTAATTGATGTTGGTCCGGCATATAATTATTTTAGAGGGTAAACAAGGGTCTCAACTTAAATTGTAACAATACTTTACAGCTTCCATGGCCAGCAGGTCCATTACATCGGCATAGGGAATATCCAGGGCATCTGCGTTCAGCAGAATAGAAACTTCCGAACAGCCGCCTACGATCATATCCACCTGCTGCGCTCTGAGCTTGTCTACTGCGCCAAAGAACAGCTGCTTTGCCGCATCGCTGATATTACCGGATTTCAGCCCTCCGGGCATATACAGTGATTGCATGAACAGGGTTTCCTGCTGCGCATCATCCAGCGTAATAAGGTTTATACCGGCATCGCCTAAACGATGAAAGATCCCTGCCTGTATAGCGCCGGTGGAGGCCAGCAGGCCTATGCGCCGCACATCCGGATGAGCGGTCTGCAAATAGGAGCACAGCGCATTCACCGGGTGCAGTATGTGTGCGGGCGTATGCTGCTGCAGCTTATCGTAATAGTAATAAGCGGTTACGCAGGCCATCATGATCGCTTCCACGTTATAGGTACTAAATCCGCTTACGGACCGGATCAGCTCTTCCTCGGGAGAAGGGCCTTCATATAGAATGGCCCGGGTACGGTCGGGTATGCAGGCGTTGCTGTGCAACAGGATCTCAATAAAATCCTGGTCCCTGGTTACGGGTGAATAGTCCACTACTTTCTGCATCAGCAATACGCCGGCGCGGGCGCCCATGCCGCCTATGATGCCCAGCTTTTTCCTTTGGGGAGGGGTTGTTTGCATAATTTGCAGGCTTGCTTATTTGCAGAGGTATACCACTATTTTCCGCTGCCCGGTATAAGGCATGCGGCCATGGCTGGTTAACATATTATCTACCAGCAGCAGATCGCCCTGCTGCCAGGTACGCAGCTTTCTTTGCTGCTCAATAGTGCTGATCACCGCAGCTACTGTTTCATTGCTGATCTTTGTACCGTCTCCGAAAGATGCATATAACGGCAGCTCTTCCTCATCACCGTTCACCAGCTCCAGCAAGCCTTCATAATACTCCTGCTCAAAGTGCGAAGGGTGATAGAGCTCCGCTACACTGAACCAAACCTCTGCGCCGGTTTTAGGATGTTTACGCACCGGCGGGCGTATGGCTTCCAGCTTTAATCCGCCGTCTGGTTTCCAGTGCCATAACATCGCTTCTTTCTGACAGTATTGCTCCACCAGCGCTTTATCATTTGTTTTAAACGTTTCCTGCCAGGAGGGTCCCAGCCCCTGCCCGTTGTGCAGGTTACGCACATACCTTACCTGCTTACGCCGGTATTCTTCTACAATGGCGGGGTCCAGCGCACGCAGTACCGCACGGCTGTCGGCCAGCGGTGTTTCGCCACCGGTTGCCGACGGAATAAGACAGGCAAACAAAAGCCGGGAAGGCCAGTAGTTTGCATAAGACAGCTCGTTATGCATTTTAATGGGAAAGCTGGCATCGTATTCCGTAGAAATGTACACGTTGGAAGACAAGCGGCGGCGCTGATAGCTGATATCAATATAATCCGTAAACTCCTCCTCCATGGCGCCGGCTACCGCACCAAAACTTTCAGTGCTGTCAAGCTCCAGTCCCTGTACCAGCAGGGCGCCGCTTTCCAGCAATGCGGCTTCCGCCTCATTCCGGTGCAGGTTATACCATGCGGCAAATTCGGCAGGATCCGTTTTACCTGCAAATTCCAGCACATGTGAAAATCCCTTTTTCTTTATTTCAGGATAAAAAATAGTGGACATAAGGAAAGTGATTTGGGTATGAAGAAATCAGAGATCAGGTAATCCAAACAGTTCCAGGAATATGTTGAACGTAAGCACTACTATCAGCAGATCATTCTCATAAGAGGTATGCAGCCTGAAGTTTTCCTTACTGTACATTTTTTTCAGCCGCTCAATTGTGTCGGGGTTAAAATATCCCTGCCGCCTGATCCGGTCATAGGAAAGCAGATCATTGATCCAGGGCAGGTTGCTACGCAGCAGCTCCGGGCTGCCCGGCGCCACCCAGCCGTATTTTTGCCGGGTGTAAATTTCCTGCGGCACATATTTAGCTGCTATTCTTTTCAGAATATATTTCTCCACCAGGTTATTCAGCTTCAGGTCATAGGGAATGGTTTTCATAAATTCCACCACGTTGATATCCAGGAACGGATACCGCCCTTCTACCCCATTGGCATAGTTCACACGGTCGCAATGATCTGCTATCAGGTGATCTGATAAACGGAGCTTAAGGTCCAGGTACGAACGTTTGTTGAAGTGATGCCGGTCGCGCAGCTTTTCTTTGTCAACCAGTTCATGACGGAAACAGTCAAACTCCGTATACCTGTGCTGCAGGGTACTGGCATACATGGCCCTTTTTGTTTCTTCCAGCTCCCTTTCATTGTTCTCATAAAAAAAGGATGGGTCTCCCCATAAGCGTTCCCGGATATCTTCATCCAGCAGCTCCTCTACCTGTTTAATACCTGCCGTGGCATGGTTGGTCATGCGCTGTACATCAAAGCGGTAGCCGAAATACCCACCCAGCAGCTCATCTGCCCCTTCGCCGGAAAGGATCACCTTTACTTTTTTTTCCCGCACTTTTTCGGAAAGCGCCAGTGAACAGGTATTGTAGGTTTCGCGCAGCGGCGTTTCAGAAAAGTATACTGCCGATTCCAGCCGGCGCTGTACTTCCATGCTGTCAAAAGGCACTGCGTTGCGGTATGACTGTACATGGCTGGCCATGAGCTGCTGATAATGACTTTCATCTATTTCATGATCACCGGGAAATACAATGGAAAAGGATTCATAATTCCGGTCGCCTGTTTTTTTCATTAGTGCGCCTATCAGGGAAGAATCTAATCCGCCACTGAGATAAAAGCCTACCGGCACGTCCGCATTCAGGCGGTATTTAACGGCCTGCAGCAGCAATGCTTCCAGTCCTTCTTCATAATATGCGTCCGGCTTGCGTTCCACCGGTTCCGACATGGTTGGATAATAAAGGTCCCAGTATTCGCGCTGAACAGCCTGCGTATCTTCCAGCCACAGGTAGTGTCCCGGTTTAAGGCTGTGGATATCCCTGAACATAGTGGCAGGGCTGATGTTGCCTGGTAAGGAAAAAAGCTGGTCCAGCCCTGTAAGGTTCACCTCCCTGCGTACCTGCGGATGCTTCAGCAATGCCTTGATCTCCGAAGCAAACAGCCAGGAATCCTTTACCCGTGTGTAAAACAAAGGGCAAATACCGAAATGGTCTCTGGCCAGGAACAGTGCCTGTTTCTGCTGATCGTACAGGGCAAATGCAAACTGTCCGTTCAGCCGGTGCAGCAGCGCAGTGCCGTACTCCTGGTACAGATGCACAATCACTTCCACATCACAGTCTGAAGCAAAGCGATAACCTTTTGCCTGCAGCTCCTGCCGCAGTTCTTTATAATTGTATATCTCTCCGTTGCATATTAAAGCAACCTTCCCATCGCTGCTGAAAAAAGGCTGATTACCATTAGTGGTAATATCAATAATACTAAGGCGTTTAAAGCCAAGGCCTGCCTGGCTGTTCACAAAAACAGCTTCATCATCCGGTCCGCGGTGATGCAGGGCCTGGGTCATGGCAGCAACAAATTCCTTATTTACTGGTTCTCCCCGGAGGGTATTAAAAATGCCGGCAATTCCACACATAGGGTTACATTGGTTACAGGCTCATATATCCTGTATAGCTTTTATAAAATCGTCAAAGATGGCTTTTTCCTGCTGGGAGGCGGGGGCTATGGCCGCCACCATAGCAGCGACAGGCGGATTTTCCGGTACCTGCTGCAGAATAGAGATAAATCCATCCCTTACCTTTTCAATAGTGCTTTCTTTTATTAAGGCAGTATCATATTCCATCAGCACATCCAGCTGGCCGTTGTTCTCAGATACCAATATCAGCAGGTCAAATTTGCTGATATGAATATCCGGCTCTATGCTTTCCACTTCCAGCGCCTGCATGGTATTGGCATTATAACGCCGGCTGTTATCCATATTCTGCAGGGTAAGCATAATATCAAACAACGGGGTACGGCTCATGTCCCTTTCCAGCTGCAAGTCATCAACCAGCAGATCAAACGGATAAACGCCGTGCTCATATGCCTGCAGGGTATTTTCCTTTACTTCCTGCAGCAGCTGTGCAAAGGTGAGCTCCGGGTGAAAGCGGGTACGGATGGCCAGGGTGTTCACATAAAAGCCCATCTGGTTTTCCAGGTCCACATGGTCGCGGTTGGCCAGCGAAGTGCCTATTGTAATATCATGCTGTCCTGAAAAGCGGTAAAGCAGCACATACAGGCCGGTGAGCAGCACCATAAACAAAGTGGCATTGTGTTCAAGGGCACAGGCGTTCAACGCTTCCAGCACAGCATTGTCAATCACAAATTCGTGTATACGTCCCTGGTAGCTCTTTACAGGCGGCCTTGTAAAATCCGAAGGGAAGCCCAGCGGCGGCGCCGGTTCGCTGAACTGCTGCAGCCAGTATTGTTTATGCGGTTCAAATGCTCCATTCCTGATCTGCTCATTTTGCCAGGCGGCATAATCTTTATATTGTATTTCCAGCGGAGGCAGCGGCTTTAGCCTGCCTTCCGCAAAAGCGCGGTAAAAAGTAAGCAGGTCATGTATCAACACCCCGTTCGACCAACCGTCTGTTATAATATGATGCAGGTTCAGCAGAATAATATAGTCCTGGTTACCGGTCTGTATCACCAGCGCATCCAGCAAGGGACCGGTGTGCAGGTCAAAATGCCGGGCCGCCTGCCTGTTGCAATGGGCCAGCGCTTCTGCTTCAGGACTGGTATGTTCCCGGTAGTCATAGTAGTGCAGGGTAAAACCAATTTCAGCGGTGGTAAGCACTGTTTGCAGCAGCTCATCGCCCTCCATGGTAAATGTGGTACGCAATATCTCATGCCGGTCAATAAGCGCTTCAAATGCTTTTTCCAGCAAAGGAATATTCAGGGGAGAGCTTACTTTATAGAGCCCCGGCTGGTTATAGGCTATTGCCCCTTCCGGCGACTGGCTTAGGATCCACAATCTTTTCTGGGCATGGGATACTTCATACTGCGCTTTTAGCGGCTGCTTTTTGATCTGTAACATTCCGGCAGGTGATTGCAGCACGGCAGCATCCAGGTAAGCAGCTAAAGACTGAATGGTAGGGAAGCGGAAAAAATCATCAAAGCTAATGGCAGTATTAAACTGCTGCCTTACCCGGTTAATGATCTGGTTTGCTATCAGCGAATGACCACCCAGCTCAAAAAAATTATCATCATAGGCCAGTGGCTCCTGCTTTAACACATCTTTCCAGATCCGATAGATCTTTTGCGCTGTGCCGGATATTTCTTCTATATAAGCTGTCAAAGCTGCTATGGTGGGATAGTCAAACAGATCTTCAAAATCCAGGCGAAGGCCAAAGGCGGTATTTATACGGTTAATTACCTGTGTGGCTTTGATGGAATCACCGCCCAGCTCAAAAAAGTTATCGTCCGGGCGGCAATCTGCCAGCTGCAATATTTCTTTCCAGTATTTTTTCACGTCGCCGGCCAGGCCTGTGATTACTTCTTGCTGTACCGGCGCTGCAGTAACTGCAGTGGTAAGTGGCTGCTCCCGCAGCCAGCTGCGTTTTTTACGGAACTGGTAGCCGGGCAGCGGGATACGTTTACCCGGCAGATGAGCGCTATATTTTTTCCAGTCTGCAGGCGCCTGTTGTTCGTACAAAACCTTTACCAGCAGATCGCGCTGTTCCTGGTTAACAAAAGTACATGCCTTCAATGCAGCGGCCTGCCGTTGCAGCTCCTGTGACAAGGCTCCTGGCCGGCTTCCCATGCTTACCAGCACTATGCGGCCTTTTTCTGTTTCCCGCTGTAACCAGGCGGCTACCCGGTCAGGCAGGTTATCTGTATTATCTGCAGCTGCGCCGGATAATTGCTCCCAGGCAGCTGCCAGGGTTATTTCACCTTTAATAACAGCTACCATATAACGGCCGCCGTTTGCCGCCATGATGTCCGTTGTGCTGATACCGCGTGCTTCCAGCCATTTATAAAAGTCGTACTGGGATTGATAGTGAGCCAGGGTATTATCTCCTTCATCCAATATGAACACCAGCTTATGCAGTGGTTCTGCTGCTGCAGGCTTATTGCTTTCAAGCCACTGATGCAGCTGTTCACGTGCCTGTTCCATACCGGCGGCGCTTATTGCTACCCGGTGCTCATAATGTTTACGGCCCTGCCAAAGTGTATAGCTTATTGCCGGCAACAGATCATCCTCCACGGTGTTGAAATATGCCAGCAGCGCTTTTACATTATCAACTAATGCTTCAGGTGTTTGTGCGCTTACCGGCACTAGGTAAGCCGGCAAATGTGCTGCGGGCAGCGCCGTAGCTGCCGGTGCTTCTTCCAGCACCATATGGCAGTTGGTACCGCTCAGGCCTATGGAGCTTACGCCTGCATAACGCGGGCCGTTTTCAGATAGCCATGGCCGTAGCTGGCTGTTCACAAACACTGCCGACCTTTGAAAATTGATCTGCGGATGCGGCGCTTCAAAATGGATATTGGGGAACAGCTCCTGATGCTGCAGGGATAATACCGTTTTCAGCAAACCTGCTATACCGGCCGCTGAACGGGTATGGCCTATATTTGATTTGATCGTACCTATAGGACAAAATTGTTTATCATCCGTATAATCATTAAAAGCAAGGGTAAAGCCGCCTACTTCAATATTATCACCCAACACCGTTCCCGAGCCATGCGCTTCCATGTATCCCGCCAGGCGCAGATCTATGCCGGCTTTTTTCCAGGCCATCCGGATCACCTCTGCCTGTGCTTCACTATCCGGCGCTGTAATACTGGCGGAGCGGCCTGCATTGCAGTTCACCGCCGATCCTTTTATAACAGCATGGATAATATCACCGTCTGCAAGTGCTTTGTCCAACCGTTTCAGCAGCACGCAGGCTACTGCTTCCCCGTGCGACATGCCATTGGCCTGCGCGGAAAATGCTTTTGATCTGCCGTCCGGCGCATCCAGGTCCAACCCTATGGGCTCCTTATACGGGAAAAGGTACAAATTGGCGCCACCGGCCAGCGCCAGATCCGCATCGCCTAATATCAGCTCATTACAGGCCAGGTGCACGGCCAGCAGGGACGATGAGCAGGTAGTATCTACTGTAAGCGCATTACCCCTGAGGTCAAACTGCCGGCTGAGCATAGAGGCCAGGAAAGCTTTGGTATTTCCGGACGCCAGTGTAGGCACAAAGGTTTCTGCCAGCTTATAATATTCCAGGGAAGCATCTGCTATAAAAACAGCGGTATTACTTCCTTTCAGCTGGTCTGCAGCATAGGCTGCATTTTCAATAGTTTCATATGCCACTTCCAGCAGCAGCCGCAAATGCGGGTCCATGGTCTGCGCTTCGCCTGCTGATATGTTGAACAGCTGATGATCAAATACATCTATATTTTCCAGGTAACCGCAGGTCATATATTCCCGTTGCGGATCAAGCGTTGTGCTGTTGATCCTTTCTGCGGAAATACTGCCCACGCTATCTTTCCCCTGCGCCAGCAAACTGTATAGTTGCTGCAGGTTCCCTGCACCGGGAAAACGTCCGGCCATTCCAATGATCGCTATATCTTTCTGCATTTTAAATGCTGGTGTTATAAGTAGGAGATAAAAGCTGGAAGCTGTGCTTCTCTGTTTTTTCGTAGAGCCGGTTATTACACCACACATAGTTCACTTCATTCCAGGCCATGGCAGAGGCAGCGTCGGGGAAAAAGCCCCTGCCGTTCAAATTGGCGCTGGTATTGCACAACAGCGGTATTCCGCTCAGCTGCTTATAAGCCATTAACAGCTCATAGATCACGGGGTTATCCGTACTGTTCACTGTTTGCAGGCGGGCAGTACCATCCAGGTGGCATACGGCAGGGATCCTGTCTTTCCAGGCCGGCCTTACTTTGTGATCAAACAGCATATAGGGATCGCGTATGCCCGGTTCAAAAATATCCGGCGCATCTTCTTCCAGGCAAATGGGCGCAACAGGGCGGTAAGACTCCCTGCTTTTAATTTTGTTCAATACCCCCTTCATTGCAGCATCTGTTGCCGGCGCCAGAATGCTGCGGTTACCCAGGGCCCGGGGCCCCAGCTCTGCCGCACCATTGAGAAAAACCACCGGTTCATTTTTTTCAAAGAGCAGCTGCGCCAGCTCCTGTACCGAGGTTTCCTGCGCTATCCATTTTTCATCGGCACCATTATTTATTGCTGCAGGGCCACTATACACATTCCAGTCCAGCGCATAGTTAGTGCCGGCCGAAATCATTTCGCAACAGGCTGTTCCCAGCGCACTGCCGGAATCGTTGGGAAAAGGCGGCACCCATACTTCCTTAAACAAGCCGGTATTGCGGATAGCGCTGTTCCATTTTATATTTAATGCACAGCCGCCTGCAAAGCAAAGGTTAGGCTGCCTGCCCGGATATCTTTTTATTTTAGCTGTCAGCTTTTCTACCAGCAGCTGTTCCAGGAAAACATGAAAGGTGTGCAGGATATCTTCATCCCGGTAATTACGTCCCTGTATCTGCTGCAAAAAAGCTTTGGAAAAACTATTGGCAAACTGCATGTTCTTTTGCCCGGGCGCATCATAGATACTGCGAAAAACCGGCAGCAGCTCAGGCTTCAGCTCACCCAGCGCAATGTAGGCCATCACTTTTCCGGCTACGGAGAGCTGATCGTTCACTACACCTTCTTTTACTTTATAGGGCCCAAAGTGCTGGGAAAAAATGCTATAGATATTACCGATGAGCATAAATAACACGCCCAGGTTCTCTACGCTGCCTGTTTTATGATGAAAATAAAAAAGCTGCGGATACATGCCGCCATCCCAGATCAGCACAAATGCATCTTCCTGCTGATTTGCAAAAGGGCTGGTACAATAGGCACCGGCAATGTGCCCGGCTACATGCTGATAGCTGGCATAGCTTAAGCCGCTAAAACCCGGCATATCAAAACACTGACGTTCCAGTATGTTCTCCCGCATTACCATGCTGCCGTAACCGGCCAGCTTAACGGGGAAATTTCCTTTGCCCAGGTTGATGGTGATCTGTTCTTCCGGCGCCCAGCCATCCAATACCAGCCGGTCTATGCTGTTAAATGAATAGCCGTATTGCTGCAGCAGCTGCTCCAGCCGGTCCATCTCAATATTAAAATGCATGTAACGGGGGGCGTTGTCCAGCTTCTCCATTTCAATACAGCACACCAGCTGCTGGTCATCAATAAGCGCCACTGCGCCGTCGTGCGTTAGTTTAATGCCACATATGATCATAGTGCCGCTTCCTTAAAGGTTATACCGGAGTTAAACTGTATCTTCTCTATACGCGTATACAATACCTCATCGCTCCATATGTAATTAACGCCGTTCCATTCTGCGGCCGACCTTACATCCGGGAAAAAACCGCTGCCTTTGTAATTGGCGCTGGTATTGCATAACAGTGGAATGCCGCTTAGCCTTTCATAGGCTTTTAACACGGAGGCTATTACGCTGTTCTCCTGTTCATTAACGGTTTGCAGGCGCGCCGTTCCATCCAGGTGGCATATGGCAGGTATACGCTCTGCCCATCCGGGCCTTACCAGGTGATCAAATAACATATAGGGGTCGTGTGTGCCGGGGTCAAACATGGTCATGGCATTTTCTTCCAGGCAGATGGGAGATACCGGGCGGTAGGCTTCCCGGTCCTTTACACGGTTCAATATATCTTTCATGCCGGGGTGGGTGGCATCTGCCAGTATGCTCCTGTTGCCCAATGCACGGGGCCCCAGCTCTGCACGGCCGTTAATGAACACTACCGGTTCTTTGGTTTCATACAGCAGCCTGGCCAGCATTTCCACGGAGCAGTCTTTTTCTTCCCAGCCGGGAATAACACTGCTCTTTACCACTGCAGGCCCGCTGTACACATCCCATTGCAGCGCCCAGCGGCCGGTGGTTACTGCCATTTCTGCGCAGGCCATTCCAATGGCGCTGCCGGAATCATTGGGGAACGGCGGCACATACACCGCCTTAAAAAGCGGCATGCTGCGAATGGCGCTGTTCCATTTTATATTAAGCGCGCAACCGCCGGCTATACAAAGGTTGGCGCAGTTGCGGTTAAACCGTTTGATCTTTTTCTCCAGCTTCTCCTGCAACATTTTTTCCAGGTATAAATGAAAGGTGCAGAGAATGTCTTCATCAGAGTACCCCTGCCCGTTTACCTGCTCCTTAAATTTATTGGCAAATACATTGGCAAAACCCATTGGTTTATCATAGCACTTTTCATAGATCTTATCAAAGATGGGCAGCAGCTCATGTCTTTCTTCTCCCAACGCTATGTATGCCATTACTTTTCCTGCTACAGAAAGATCGTCTTTTGCAAAATTGCCCGTTACTTTAAAAGGGCCAAAGTGCTGTGAGAAGATGGTATAGATATTCCCGATCATCAGGAACAAGGGGCCTATGTTTTCAATGGCGCCTGACTTAGCGTGCACAAAATACAGGCGGGGATACATGCCGCCGTCCCATATCATCACATAGGCATCCTCCTGCCGGGCGGCAAAAGGGCTGGTGCAATAAGCGCTCATAATATGCCCGGTTACATGCAGGTAGCTGGTATACGGCAGCTCAGCAGCGCCTATCTTTAAACCGGTAAATTCCAGCGGCGTTAATACATTGTGCCGGGGCTCCCGTTCCTGGTATTGTGCTATGGACAGGCGGAAACTTTCTGCCCCGTTCCTGCAATCCAGGAAATTATTTTCTTTTCCAATGTGCAAACGCGGCTGAATGGCCAGCGCCTCATCATCATACCCGCCCCAGCCATCTATGGCAAACCGGTGTATATCGCCGAGGGCAATACCTTCACTGTGGAGTATATCCGTTATAGTTATATGGTTGTCAATGGCAGTATAACGGGGGTTGTTATTTATTTTCTCCAGCTCCGTGCTAAATAACAGCTGGTTGTTATTTACTACGGCAATACAACCATCGTGCGTAAGCTTAAGACCGCAGATCATCATAGTTGGTAAATAATTAATTACAGTTCAATAAGGTTTATGTCTTTTGAGGCGCTGCTGCTTTTCAGGGAAGCGGGGCTTAGCAGGGCGCTTTGTTTGCTGATAGTGGGATGGCTGAACAGCTGGTGTATTTCCAGCTGACCGGGGAATATTTCCTGGATAGCATTATACAGCCGGATCACCTTCAGGGAATTGCCGCCCAGGTCAAAGAAATTATCGTGCAAACCTATATGGCTGCTTTCCAGCACTTCTTCCCATAAGGTTAACAGCGTACGGGCAGCTTCTCCGGCCGGCGGTTCTGCAGGGTTACTGGTGTTACGGGGCAAGGCTGCGCGAGGATCCGGTAATGCGGCCTTGTTAACTTTCCCATGCTCATTTAACGGCAGCTGCGGTAAGGGTATTAACCAGGCGGGCAGCATATAAGCCGGCAGCTTTTGCTGCAGGTGATTGCGCAGATCAGCAGGGGTAATAATGCCGTCGCTTATAAAATAGGCTGCTATCTGCAGCTCTGCCTGGCTATCCTGTATAACGGTTACGTATACCTGCTGGATGCCCTGGTATTGTAAGATGGCCTGCTCTATTTCCGCGAGCTCAATGCGGTAGCCATTTACTTTCACCTGCCTGTCTGCACGGCCCAGGAATTCTATGGTACCATCTGCATGCCATTTACCCAGGTCGCCGGTGCAGTACAAACGGCCTTCGCCGTATGGATCAGGAATGAATTTTTTTGCGGTTTGTTCTTCGTCATATAAATACCCCCTGGATACGCCTGCACCTGCAATACAGATCTCGCCCGAAAAACCCAGCGGTACCTGCTGCCGGTGGCCATCCAGTATGTAGATGGCGGTATTGGGCAAGGGCCGGCCTATGTTGCAGTACGCCGCTGCATCGTCATTGGTGATACAGTAAGTGGAATCTACTGTGGCCTCTGTAACGCCGTATACATTCATTAAGGTGCTGCGCCCGTTCAACAGCGCGTGGTACCGGGTTACCAGTACCGGGCTCAGGGCTTCCCCGCCAGCCAGCGTGTAAGCAGGAAAATGCTTATCAGGTTGTATGTGCTTTAATATATAGTTAAGGTAACCGGGTGTAACATCCCACACATCTATACGGTGCTGTATAAGTGTTGTTACCAGCGCTTTAGGATCCTTGTGCGTGATTTCCGGTATCAGCATCAGCGCAGCGCCGGCCAGCAGTGGCGGAAACAATTGCTTTACAGAGGAATCAAAACTTACTGACGCATTCACCATCACCTTTAAGGGCCGGGCATGCTGTTTATAGATCACGGTATGCAGCCATGCGGAGAGGTTTACTACAGAATGATGCTCCACCATCACCCCTTTGGGACGGCCGGTGGTACCGGAAGTGTAAATTACATATGCCAGGCTGTCCGGTGTATTTACGGCAGGCAGATTTTGCGAAGGCTGCGCTGCAAGCTGCGCCTCATCCGGCACCAGGTAAGTGCAGGCGCCTGCTGTATCTATATAAGCCTGCTCCGCGATCAATACCTTTAAACGGCTATTCTCTGCAATGTATATTTTTCTTTCAGGCGGATAGGCCGGATCAATGGGCACATAGGCAGCTCCTGATTTGAGGATGCCAAGTATACCGGTCAGCAGCTTTTCAGAACGGTCCATCATAATGCCTACCCTGTCATTGGGCTGTACCTGGTGCAGGTTTCGCAGTAAAGCGGCCAGGCGGTTGGCCTGTTCATTCAGCTGCCGGTAGCTAAGCATTTTTTCTTCAAACAGCAGCGCCGGGCTATCAGGCGTAGCTTGTACCTGTTGTTCAAACAGGCTTACCAGTGTTTCACCCCTCAACAGTGGCGCGGCGGTATTGTTAAAGGCGGCCAGCGTTGCCTGTTCTGCAGTTGTCAGATAAGTGAATGCATTCAGTGTTGATGCCGGCTGCTGCACAATAGCGTTCAGCAGCTGCCGGTAATGTTCCAGCATGCGGGTTATCCAGCTGCTGTCGTATAGACCGGTGTTGTAAACTACATCTATTGCCAGGCCATTTTTTTGTTGTGTAAAGGTGATGGTAAGGTCAAACTTACTCTGTGTAGCCGGTACTGTTACCTCTTCCCAGTGCAGATGGTCCAGCGTTCCGGCAGCGGCTTCATTGCGGCTGTCGCGGAACACTACCATTATATCAAACAGGGGCGAACGGCTGATGTCGCGCTTTAGCTGCAGCTCTTCCAGCAGCTTGTCAAACGGGTAGTACTGGTGCTCCAGCGCATTCAGCAACATCTCTTTTACGCGGCCCAGCAGCTGAATAAAGCTCATGTCCCCGTTCAGCGTTGTTCTCAGCACCAGTGTATTTACATAAAAACCTACCTGGTCCTCCATATCCGGATGCCACCTGCCGCTGGCAGGGGTGCCTATCAAAAGATCTTCCTGCCCGGTATAGCGGTAACACAGGGTTTTAAGCGCTCCTATAAGCAGCATAAAAAGCGTGGCCTGGTTATCAGCCGCCAATTGCGACAGCGCCGCTGCAGTATCGTCGCCCAGCCATATGCCGGCCTCACTGCCCTGGTAGGTTTTAACCGCGGGCCGCAGGTGAGCGCCTGGCATGTCCAATACTGGTATGGCGCCAGCCAGCTGCTGTAGCCAGTAAGCCCGCATTTTTTCACCCCAGCCGGTGACAAACAGCTGCTGCTGCCAGGCTGCAAAATCGCGGTACTGGATCTTTAACGGCAGCCATGCAGCTGTTAGCTGCTGGTAGGCTGCCAGGATCTCCTGCATTATAACGTTCATGGATATACCATCTGAAATGGTATGATGCATGCATACTATAAAAAAGTAACCTTCCTCTGCATATTGTAATAAGGTGAGCTGCAGCAAGGGGCCGTTTTCCAGGTCAAATGCATATTGCATGTAAGCGCCGGCTGCTTCCAGCGCAAGGGCCTCCCGGCCGCGCAGATCCACATATTGTATCAGCTCCGGGTCCGGCAGTGCTGTATTTACTTTTTGCCGTACTTCTCCATTCACCATTATAAAAGTGGTGCGCAGGCTTTCGTGCCTGGCTATCAGTGAGCGATAGGCTTTGGTTAGTTTCACCACATCCAGCTTACCGGTTAGCCGGTATATGCTGCTCATATTGTAGGCGGCGCTGTTCTTTTCCAGGCGGTCCAGGATCCACAAGCGGCGCTGCATGTGTGATGGGGCGTAGTGTGCCTGCTCTTCCAGCACCGGTATGCTTTCTGCTGCCGGACTGCTTTGCGTAATAAGGGCCGCCAGCTGCTCAATGGTAGGGTTCATGAACAGGTCACGTAAAACCAGCTGCACCTGAAAGTGCCGGTTAATACCATGTATCACCTGCATGGCATTCAGGGAATGCCCGCCGGCCGCAAAGAAATTATCCTTTACGCCTATACGCTGCTGATCCAGCACCTGTGCCCAGATGACCGACAGCGCCTGCTCAACCGGCGTAGCTGCTGCAACAAACGTATTATGTGCAGCTGCTGTTGTGGTTTGCAGTAATAAGTTACGGTCTATTTTACCGTTAGGGGTTAAAGGGAACTTCTCCAGCCAGTGCACCTGCGGCGGTACCATATA
Source organism: Chitinophaga sp. (assembly GCF_036569125.1). GTDB lineage: Bacteria > Bacteroidota > Bacteroidia > Chitinophagales > Chitinophagaceae > Chitinophaga. The sequence goes on from NZ_DATCRF010000160.1 coordinate 31,501, forward strand.
GGCTGGTAATTGCTGCTGCAGCCTTTCCCGGATCAGTTGCGGGTTAAGAGCCGCAGGCGCTGTATAATATGCTGCCAGGTACTGATCGCCCGCATTTTTGTAAATGCCCGTTACCAGCGCACCCTGCACACCCGGCACCTGCAGCAGGGCCTGTTCAATTTCACCGGGCTCTATACGGTAACCTCTTATTTTCAGCTGATGATCTTTTCTGCCCAAAAATTCCAGGTTACCATCCGGCAGCCATTTGCCTATATCGCCGGTAAGGTAAAGTGTGGAACCTTCATAAAAAGGATCCGGTATAAATTTCTGAGCCGTTAAGGCTGGCTGGTTCAGGTAACTGCCTGCCACCCCCGGGCCTGCAATGGCAACTTCCCCTTTTACACCGGGTGGCAGCAGGTTCATATGTGCATCTACAACATAAATCCGTTTGCCATCAATGGGCCTGCCAATGGTGACGGCAGCATCCTGTGGCTTAAACAAATAACAGGTGCTGTAAGTAGTATCTTCAGAGGGACCGTATAAATTTCTTAAACGTATATCCGTTTTGGTTAGTTGTTCCGCAAGGCCGGGATATAATGGTTCACCGGCCAGGTTAATGCTTTTAACATTAAGCAGTAACACGCCGTTCTTTAACAGCTGGTCCATTACACTGGGCACTGTATTGATAAGGATGTTGCGGTCTGCCTCCAGGTGCTCAGCTATGTGCAGCCCGGATTGCAGCACCCGCACGCTTTTCCCTGCGCTCAGGGGATACAGCAGCTCAAAAACAGACAGGTCAAAACAGTAAGAGGTAACTGCATATACAATATCTGCCTGATCTGCTGCAAACTCCCGTTGCGCCCAGCTTATCAGCGACCATAAATTATAGTGTGTGATGGGAATGCCTTTGGGCTGCCCGGTTGAGCCGGAGGTATAGATCACATAGGCCGGGTCATGTATGCTGCGGGTTAATTGCAAAGGCCATACCACAGGCTGCTGTACATTCAGCAGCTGCGTAGTTGTGATAGCATGAACAGGCGGTGTAAAATGATGCACATACTGCTCTTCCGTTATGGCGGCTGTAAGCCCGCTATCGCTAATGATATGCGCAATACGGTTAGGCGGATAGGCCGGATCAACCGGTACATAAGCGGCGCCGGAGAACAGGATGCCCAGCAACGCGGCTACCATTTTCTCAGAACGGTCCATCATTAAGCCTACCCGGTCATTAGGCCGTATGCCCAGCGCATGCAGATAGGCGGCTATGCGCTGCGCCTGTTGCAGCAGCTCATGGTATTGTACTTTGGCAGTATCGTAAACAACAGCGGTGTGCTGTGGATGCCTTTGCGCCGCTGCTTCCAGCAGGTCTGTAACAAACCTGGGTGGTTCCTGTAAAGGTATGTCAGCCAGGCTGTATTGCTGCAGCAGCTGTTGCTGTGCTGCAGCGCTCATCATCGGCAGCTTGTTAAGCGGCGTATGCGGCGCTACTATAATATGTTCAAGGATGTTCCTGTAATGTTCCAGCAAGCGTGCTATGGTAGCCCGCTCAAACAGGTCTGTGCTATATTCAAGCACCAGCTGCAGCTGAGCGCCGGTTTCATATACATAAAGGGTAAGATCAAATTTGCTGCTGATAGTTTCCAGCCAGTAAGGGGTGGTTTGCAATGCGGCAGAACCGTTAATGGTATGCGGTGTGCGCGCGTCCTGCTGCATGGCCAGCATTACATCAAATAAAGGCGAGTGGCTCAGATCCCGCTCCTGCTGCAGCGCCTTCACCATTTCATCAAAGGGATACAGCTGATGCGCAAAGGCTTCCAGTACATTTTCCTTTACCCGCTGCAGTAATTTTTCAAAACTGTCATTGCCGGAAAAGGTAGTTCTGAGCGGCAGCGTATTTACATAGCAGCCCACCTGGTTTTCCAGGCCGCCTGCTTCCCTGCCGGATACCGGTGTGCCGGTTACAATATCTTCCTGCCCGCTGTAACGGTATAACAATGCTTTTAAAGCAGCCAGCAGCACCATAAACAGCGTGGCGCTGCTACCGGCCGATAATTCATGCAGCCTGCTTACCAGCGCTGCATCCAGTTCCATAAGAACAGCGCTGCCATGACTGCTGCGGATCCGGGGCCGCGGAAAATCCAATGGTAATTCCAACAGCGGAGCAGGTACAGCAAACTGCTGCTGCCAGTATTGCCGGTGTAAGGCCAGGTTCTCATCAACAGCAGGGCTGTTCATGAAATGTGCATAGTCCTTATACTGCAAATGCAATGCGGGTAAAACATTTTCCTTACAAGCCGCGGCATACAGTATTTCCAGCTCGCGGAACAATATATTTACAGACCAGCCATCGGCCACAATATGATGCACGGCCAGCAATAAGATCCATGCTTCTTCCTGCAGCTGCAATAGCTGTACATTAAACAAGGGGCCTTGTGCAAGATCAAAATGGCGCTGCTGCAGGTTTTGTATAATATTGTGGATACTTTGCTCCTGCTGCTCATCCTGCCGCAGATCTGTATAAATTATCCTACAGGGAACATCATCCGCCGCGAGGATCACCTGCCGCAGCTCTCCCTCCACCATTGCAAAGATGGTACGTAAACTTTCATGACGGGCTACCAATCCGTTAAAACATTGCTCCAGTAAATGAAGCTGTAATTTTCCCTGCAGGCGGGAGCCGGCGTAAATATGATAGGCGCCCTGGTCGTAGCCCAGCTGGGTAAGCAGCCATATTCTTTTCTGCGCGTGCGATACCTGGTAGCTGGCCTGTACAGGCGCGGGTTCTATTTTATAAGACACAGCTGCTGCTGAAAGCAGGCCGGCCATTTCATGTAATAACGGGTGAATGAACACATCCCGCAAGGGCAGCTGTACCTGCCATTGTTCCTGCAGGCGGCTTACCAGCTGCGTGGCTTTAATGGAATTGCCGCCTAAGGCAAAGAAGTTATCGGTACGGTTAATTACAGCTGTTTCCAGGACAGTGCTCCATAATGCTGATAACCGCTGTTCCCACAGGGTATCCGGCGCAGCAGCTGTTTCAGCAGCTGTTAGCGCCTGCAGGGCCGCCAGATCTGTTTTGCCATTGGCTGTAACCGGGAAAGCATCCAGCTGTATAAATTCAGCAGGGATCATGTAATAGGGCAGCTTGCCCGAAAGCCAGCTCTTTATTGCTGCTGCCTCAAATTCTTCCGCTATTATATATGCCC
>NZ_DATCRF010000161.1:0-20409 GCF_036569125.1 Chitinophaga sp.
CTACCTGTATACAGAAGAGTTCCTGGAAGAGCTGAACACTGCTCTGAAAGCTAAACTGAAGAAATAATTGAACGCATTGGTTCAACACTATAAAATGTCCTGTACCGCAAGGTGCAGGACATTTGTTTTTAATACCCTATCTTCTTCCTCAGCACCTTATCCTCTCCATAAATATCATCGTAAAAAAGCAGGTGATCATCCTGCACGCCGGCGGTAAAATAGCGGATGTAAATAGGTATGCGGCTAACAGGGATCTGTTTCTTTTCCTGCATGGCCAGCCAGGTACGTACACTATCCCGCAGGGTATTCTTATAAGAAGTATCGTCTTTTATCAGGTACATTGCCAGGCTATCCCACTGCTGCACGCGTACACAGCCATGGCTTAACGCACGGAAGGAATTGCGGAACAGGCCGCGGTTATTGGTATCATGCAGGTACACGCTGTACTTGTTCATGAAATTAAATTTCATGATGCCCAGTGAATTATCCTCCCCATCCATCTGCCGCAATACATACGGGAAATGGCCCCGGTGCAGCTGCATCCAGTCAATAGTGGTAGGGTCTACTGCATTGCCATCCTTATCTATTACTTCCAGGTTCTTGCTGGCCAGGTAATTCACATCTTTTCGTATAGCCGGCAGCATTTCCTTAAACACAATGCTGTAAGGCACGCGCCAGTAAGGGTACATTACAAAGTTGGCCATGCGCGAATTAAGCAAAGGCGTACGGGTTTTAGGCGTACCCACTATTACCCGTGATTGCAGGGCTACCGCCCCGCTATCCATTACCTGCAGCTCAAAGGCCGGCACATTCACCATGATATAACGTTTGGGCAGGGTATCCGGCAGCTTGCGCCAGCGGTCCAGGTTCAGGGCCACCTGCACTTCCCAGTCGTGGAGGGAGCGGTTCAGCATTTCGCGCGTTTTTTTACCTGCTACCCCATCCGGGTATAAATTAAATGCCTTTTGAAATGCTTTAATACCATCTTTCAATAAGGAAGTATCGCCCGGGTGGCCGGTGGTATCAACAAAACCGCCCTGCACCAGCCGGTTTAGCAGCAGCTGTTTAAAGGCAAGGGTATCTGTATAGTTCTCCGGTATAGCGTTCCAGTGTTTGCTGCCATAGGTTTTGCGGAAGTTAAGCAGGCCCTTTTTCAGCGCTACATACCCTTCGTGCGAAGGTTCCAGGCTGCCTAATACGGCTGCAATATTTTTCTGCTGTAATGCATTTTGTAAGAGTGTGGTCAGCACTGTATCTGAAAAGGTAGAATCTTTGCGCAGGGTAATGCTGTCGCGCGGCGCCACACCAAAGTGCAGGTGGGTGGCCATTTTCATAAAAGCGTCCGATAACATAACATCCATCTTTGCCCACTGCGCTGCATCTTTCTTTGATTCTTCACCGTTCTTAAATGTTTGCATAATGCCGGTAAGCTGCGCTGCATGGTATTGAGATGGCAGCAAGCCCTCGTCCATAGCATGTTGCACCAGGTACAACATAGCATCTGCATTAGCGCTGGCCACCCCGCTGTCTGACCATTGCGGGGCATTCTGATGTTGCTGGTAAAAGTATTGAAGGGCGGTGGTCATACCCGGCACGCTATCCTCCATTAGCCCCTTGTTCTCCGCCATATAGTCAAGGCGGTCTGCAATATTCAGGGTTATAGCTTCGTGCAGCTCTTTAAGATCCCGAACGATCACACGTTCTTTCGGGGCTTTGTGGCGGCACGCTGCCAGTAAACAAACAGTTACAGCTAACAAGTAAAATAAACGATTATTACCTCTCATTGGGAAAACAGGCTCTCTTGTGATATTTTAAAATTAAAGATTTGCAAATACTGTGCTGGGATTTTCCAGGGAGCGTGCAAAATTGGGGGGTGAAATACGTAAATTATCCGGTGAAAGACAAGGAAAAAACTGGCCCTCTGATAAAAGCAGCAGTTAGGAAGTGCAAAATAAGGCTAAGCCCCTGCCCCTGTTTTACTTACAGCAATTCTTCTTCACAAAAAGCGACTGCACAAAACGTAATATACTGATAATGGTGTGTTTCATATTATTCCTGTTAAATAGCATCCAGCGGGCGGCGCTTCTGCTCTTTTAATTGTTTGAACTGGCTGGGGGTAAGCCCGGTTACTTTTTTAAACTGCCCCGAAAGGTGCGCTACACTGCTATAACCCATTTGCCCGGCTATTTCGCTCAGGTTCAGCTCATCATACATCAGCAGCTCTTTTACCCTTTCTATCTTCTGCTGAATAATATATTGCTCAATAGTGATCTGCTCAATTTCTGAGAACAGGCTGCTGAGGTAATGATAATCTTTATGTAAACGGGCAGAGAGTAAGGTGGAGAAATTTTCTCTTAATTCAAACAGCGGGGAATGATGGATGGTTGTAATAAGAATGTTCTTAATGGCTTCTACCAGCTGCTGCTTTTTATCATCTACCAGGGGCAGGCCTTCCTGCGCTAAAGCAGCAGTAATCGATTGCAGCTGGGCAGCATCCGGCGCGGCGGCTAATACCGCTTTACCCAGCTGTACCTCCTGCACTGGCAACCCCTCTTTTTCCAGTATGGTATGCACCACCTTCACACAGCGGGGGCATACCATATTCTTAATGTGTAATTCAAAAGTTTGCATGGCAGGTACAAAGGTAGCACATATTTGCTGTGCTACCTGAGCTCTGTTTCCTGAATGCGGTCGGCCAGATCCAGTAAAAGCGCCATGTTGGCGTTGTAACCGCCGGTTACTTCCGGGCGAAGGTAACCATCCATATCCGGTTCATAAATAACATCGAAGCCATTTACATTTACTTTGTAGCGATGAGCATGGCCATTCAGGGGAAGTACGTCGTACCGGTTTGCATTGTGTTTAATTGTAAATGCCTTCATATGATAAAATTTTGTTTATAACCACTATCAACAAAATCTTAACAAAAGTTAAGCCAACGGTTGGTAATGGGGTTGGTTTTAGTTTGGGATCCTTAGACATCATGAATATACGAAGAAAAGGGTATATCAGAAGATCGCCCGCACATTAATTTACAAACCACCACCGCAGCCCTACGCGGATCCCGAAATTATTATACGGGTACATAGGCGCTGAAAAATTATTCATCTTCAGGAAGGTATTCAGGTTCTCTGCGCGGATGTAGGCAGAGAGTGATTTAATGCGGAAGTGCAGGAAAGCGGTCAGGTCCGGAAGATAGTACCGCACCTTTTGTGTATTCTGATACACAAACTGGCCGGGCACCGGCGAGTAATCATCCGCATAATATTCTGTGTTATAACGGGCTTCAATACCGGTCATCAGGTTCAGGTTACTGAAAATGCGGTTCTCGTATGCAATGCGGTGGCGCGTCCAGATGGAGGGCACATTCAGGGGGCCATTGCCATGCACCTGCTGAAAAGCAAAATCCATATACCAGTTCCAGTGCTTATACCGGAAATGTTTGCTCAGCACTACCTGCAGCAGGTTAAACAACCCGCTGGACTGGGCGCTTTGCATATAGCTGTCGAAATAAGTGTAGTTGGTGAAAATAAAATAGTTCACCGCCAGGTTATACTTCAGCTGTTTATTATCGGCTGCAAACTGCAGCTGGGTGATGTTTTCCTTACCCAGGCCGCCATTGTACCAGCTATCCCGGCTATAGCTGAAGAATTTGTATACATAGGAAGGCTCCCGGTTCACATTGCGGAACAGCAGGCTTACATTGCCCAGTGTTTTGTTCAGGTAGCGGCTTAGCATACCGCTTACGCTGTAATCACCCACATTGCGGCCCAGCGCATACAGCTCGCCTTTGGCAGAAAAATCCCACAGGTCGTTCTTCGTTTTATTGCGGTACTCCCCGTGCAGGGCCAGGTTATTGAAGCTCTGTTTCACATCATCCAGGAAATTGCCGGTAGTATGGTCAAAGCGGGCGCCCAGGTTTATAAAGTGCGCCAGATTGCCCCGTACCGGGAACTGTACCAGCGACAGGTCATTGGAAAGGGTGCGCCACTGCTGCCGTGCAGTAATAGTATCGCCTTGCCGGAAAGCTATCCCATAATGCTGCGTGTAATAAGTATCACTCGGATCATTATCAGTATACATAAAAGTATTGCCCTGTGTTTTAAAGGTATACTGCACCCGGAACACGGGATCAAATTTGTAATACTGCGTAGTGTCGTTCACGTGTATGGTATCCCCCTTGCCCCAGTCGTACTGCTGCTGTATCAACAGGCCTGACTGGCGGTAAGATGATTTTACCGCAATGGAGGTACCGAAGAAGGAATAGGCGGGAATATCCTGGTTGCCCAGGTTTACGTTAATAGTTTTTCTTGATTTATACTTGCTGAGGTCCAGGGTATCGGCAGCAGTACCGGCCTGGCCAAAGATGCCGCCATTCTCTCCCCCATTGATCTTGTTATAATAATAGCTCACGTTTACATGGTACCGCTTGTTCTGGCTGTTGTAATTGGCGGTTACACGGTAGCTATCGTGGTTCGTGTTCTGCGTACGGAAATAACCGGGCGAGTTGATCTTGCGGTAGTCGAATGCAAAATTAAAGTTCTCATTCCGGTTCTGTGTGTGAGATACGCCTATGATCTGCTCCTGCTGGGCCCCTACCAGGTATTGCAGCTCAGAGTAAGGGCGGGTGGTATTATAAAAGCGGGCATTTTCGTGTGTGTACTGATACACATCGTAGGCATGAAAACCTTCATCAAAACCAGCCTGCATGCGGGGCGTGTAAATAAGGTTGCGGGCGGCATTCCCGTTATTGCCCAGGGTCATGTAGCTGGCGGGTATCTGCAGGTAGTTGGCGTTAAAGTCTATTACAGATGAATCCAGGCGCCTGTCCACGGGGTCGTTCAGGAAATGGTATTTAATGGTAATGGTATCCGGCCCCAGGTTACGCTGGGAGGTATCCCGCTGCATGGTGCCGCCGCCGGAGCCGTAGTTACCAAAACTGCCGGTGTTAAATTGGGCCATTACTCCACTTACGCTTACTATCAGCAATGCCAGTATGATGAAAAAATGCCTCATTCCAATAATAATATTGTGGAGCTATATGTGTCTAAAGTGATTGTATTAATTCCCTGAAGATACGCGTTAATTTGGGCGCCGCTTCAGCAGCGGCCTGCAGCACCTCTTCATGGGTGATCACATTATCCTCTTCCCGTATACCCAGGTCCGTGATCACGCTCATGGCAAATACCTTCAATCCTGCATGAACGGCTACTATCACTTCCGGTACGGTGCTCATACCCACGGCATCGCCACCAATAATGTGCATGAACTTATACTCGGCCCTGGTTTCAAAAGTAGGGCCCTGCACGCCTACATATACGCCGGTGTGTACCGGTATATTGTTGGCGGCGGCAATTTCCTTTGCTTTGCTGATGAGGGTTTTTGCATAGGGTTCGCTCATATCCGGGAACCGGGGACCCAGGGTATCCAGGTTACGCCCGCGCAGCGGATGTTCCGGCTGCAGATTAATATGGTCGCGGATGATCATGAGATCACCTACCTTAAAAGCGGTATTCATACCACCGGCAGCATTGGAAACCAGCAGGGTTTGCACGCCCAGCGCCTGCATTACCCTTACCGGGAAAGTAACCTGCTGCATGGAAAACCCTTCATAATAATGGAAGCGGCCGGCCATAGCCACTACCGGGCGGCCCTGCATATTGCCCAGTATTAACCGGCCCCGGTGCCCTTCTACCGTAGATTCGGGAAAATGGGGAATATCAGCATAAGGGATCTCTATACGGTCGGTAATATCTTCAACCAGCCCGCCCAGGCCACTGCCCAGGATAATACCTGCCAGCGGAGGGGTGGCGGAAAAGCCCTGTATATACTGTTTAGCAGCCGCTATTTGTTGTAATAGGTCACTCATTTACGGTAAGTTGTTAGTAACGAACGTTTAAGGCTTAGCCGGCAGCGGAAAAACACTTTCTGCTGCCAACCGGTCAGAACGGGTTACTTTTCTTGCGCGCAAAGTTATTTTTAAATTCACAAACGCGGTGGTTTTATATTTAAATCATAATGCCCTATTTTAGCGCCAAATTTTTGACTGATGAATTTACATGAATACCAGGCTAAAGAACTGTTGAAGAAATATAATGTACCGGTCCAGGAGGGTATTCCGGTAGATACGCCAGAGGCAGCCGCTGAAGCATACAAGCAGCTGAAAGTGCAATTTGGGAATGAGTTTGCGGTTGTAAAAGCGCAGATCCATGCCGGCGGACGCGGTAAAGGAAAGATCCGCGGTACAGAGCAGAACGGTGTTAAAGTGGGTAAAAATTCAGAAGACATAAAGACCATTGCCGGTAATATACTGGGCGGCGTACTGGTAACCATACAAACAGGTCCTGCCGGTAAGCTGGTGAATAAGGTGCTGGTGGCGCAGGATGTTTATTATCCAGGCCCCAACCCTGTTAAGGAGCTGTACCTGTCCATACTGCTGGACCGCGCTACAGGCCAGAACGTGATCATCTACTCCACCGAAGGGGGTATGGATATAGAAGAAGTGGCGCACAAAACGCCTGATAAGATATTTAAGGAGTGGGTATTCCCCGGCGGCCCGCTGCAACCTTTCCAGGCCCGCAAAATTGCTTTTAACTTCGGTTTAAGCGGCGAGGCCTTCAAGAACATGGTGAAATTTGTGACCAGCCTGTATAACGCATATGTAGGTTTGGACGCCAGCCAGGTGGAAATTAACCCCCTGTTTAAAACCAGCGATGAAAAGATCATTGCAGTGGATTGTAAAATGATCCTGGACGATAACGCCCTTATGCGCCATCCTGAGCTGGAAGGGCTGCGCGATATCACCGAAGAAGACCCGACCGAAGTAGAAGCCAGCAAATTCAACCTGAACTTTGTAAAGCTGGACGGTAACGTAGGCTGTATGGTGAATGGCGCCGGCCTGGCCATGGCAACCATGGATATGATCAAATTAAGCGGTGGCGAGCCCGCCAACTTCCTGGACGTAGGCGGTACTGCCAATGCCCAGACAGTGGAAGCCGGTTTCCGCATTATCCTGAAAGATCCTAAGGTAAAGGCTATCCTGATCAATATCTTTGGCGGTATTGTTCGCTGCGACCGTGTGGCACAGGGTGTAATTGATGCTTACCAGTCAATTGGTAACATTACCGTACCCATTATTGTGCGCCTGCAGGGTACCAACGCAGAAGAAGCTAAAAAGCTGATAGAAGAAAGCGGTTTGAAAGTACAATCTGCTATTTTGTTGAGCGAAGCTGCTGCACTGGTAAATAAAGCCGTTAGTGCGTAAGATATAATTACGAATTATTTAATTACGAATTACGAATGGATCAGAGCGATTTGACCGGTTTGTAATTCGTAATTTTTTTATGGCCAGGTTTTTATTTTCCCTTCCACACAATCCCCATCTCAATCCCTCATTACCTTAATACCGCTATTATTTCCACCAGGTAAAACTCCATTCAGCGAAGGACATGTTCCATCCGAAATACCAATTCATAACTAACCTCTCCCCTTTTTCCGGACTACTAATACCCCGCACCACCCAATTCGTAATTAAATAATTCGTAATTAATTTCCCTACCTTCGCAGTCCATCCTTTTATATACCCTGCCTATCCGCAGGGAGGCGGACTTTTGCACCTTTTTAAAGTCTGAGTAATGCAACGTTTAAGAGCTTTCTTTTTATTCTGCGCAGGAGCGCATGTGCCTATGTTAAAACGGGCGCCGGTTGAAACCAATAAATACGCCGGTATCGGGGGCACCATCTTTTTCACCGGTGTGCTGGCCGCTATTTCTGCCGGGTATGCTTTATGGACCGTTTTCAATGAGCTGTGGGCCACGCTGTTATTTGGCCTGCTGTGGGGCCTCATGATCTTTAACCTGGACCGCTACATTGTGGCCAGCATGAAAAAGCGTGATAATTTCTGGCTGGAGTTCCGCATGGCCCTGCCCCGGCTGGTGCTGGCCATATTAATAGCCGTGGTGATCTCCAAACCACTGGAGCTGAAAATATTTGATAAAGAGATCCAGGCAGAGCTGATCACCATGGAACAGCAGGTGTTCAAAACCCAGGAAGACCAGGTGCAGGTACGCTACCAGGCCCGCATTAATGAGCTAAAGGCCAACATTGCGCTGCTGAATGCAGAGATCAGCCGGCAGGCCGCCCGCAGGGATACCCTGGCATTACTGGCGCAGCAGGAGGCCGACGGCACCGGCGGCTCCCGCATCCGCAACCTGGGCCCCATTTACAAGGCCAAGAAAGCAGATGCAGATACCGCCGCCGCACAGCTGCAGGCCATTACCATCCGTAACCAGCAACGCATTAACGAATACCGGCAGCAGCTGCAATCCGTAGATAGCGCCATGAAAGCCAGCATACCGCTCCGCAGCCGGCTGGACGGGCTGGCCTCCCGGCTGGATGCCCTTGGCCGTCTTACCGCCCGCAGCACACCTATACGCTGGGCCAACTGGTTTATTATGCTGCTGTTCATAGCCATAGAATGTGCGCCGGTATTTGTAAAGCTCATCTCGCCCCGCGGCCCGTATGATGATCTGCTGCAGGAACATGAGCATGCATTTGAGATCCACCGCAAACAAAAAATGGAATTACGGCAATTGGCCTACGAAAAGCGTATGGAGCAGGAAAAGGGATTACCCGAAGAAGGTTCACTGGCCCATTAATAAAGTGGCCAGCACTTCATTCTTCAGCGCATCTGCTTTTTCAGGCAGTTTGCCGGCTACCAATACGCCCAGGTTACAGCCCAGGAACAGGTAAGTTTTTTTGGAAGGCACATACAGCAGTATACAACCGGCGCCAATACCGCCGCCGCCATGGCCGTACCCTGTTAACCCTTCCAGGGAGTAATAGGCCAGGCCTAAACCATAGCGGTGCTGGCCTTTGCTGTCATCCACCCAATGCTGCATCAGGGCTAAAGTAGTATCGTGTAAAAGTTTTCCCTCCATTAAGGCCTTCAAAAAATGTACGGCATCGGTGGGGGTGCATACAATACCATCATCCCCCTTGGTAGCAGCTACGCTTGTACGCTGTAATTCCGTAATGTTGGCAGGGCGGCCGCAATCCAGCGCATCCCAGTAGCAATCCGGCAGGTTGGCATAATGCAGGTAACCCGGTTCGTGATGATAGTAGGTTTGCTGCAGCTGCAACGGGCGAAAGATCTTTTCACTCATATATTTTGCATGGTCGCCGGTAATGGCATCCACTATCATGGCCAGCAGCAAAAAATTGGTGTTGGTGTACAGGTATTTGCTGCCCGCTGCAAACTGCATAGGCTCCCCTTCCAGGAAAGTAATAGCTTTTTCTATCGGGAAAATGCTGGTGGGATGCAGCAATTCCCAGGATATGTATCTGGGGTGGGTCTGGTATTCGGGTACCCCGGAAGTATGGCTAAGCAGCATACGTACGGTTACCTTTTCCGCTCCCGGAATATAACGGCTGTACTGCCGTGGCAAATACCGGGTAATGGGCGCATCCAGCTGAATACGTTTTTCTTCATACAGCTTTAGAATAACCACGGCCATATAGGTTTTGGAAACGCTTTGAATGTATTGCAGGTGGCGGGTGTTCATGGGCGTTTTAGTTTCCGTTTTGGCATAACCGGCAGCGCCGGCCCACCAGCCTTCCGCCTCAGTATACACGGCTAATGAAACACCGGGTATGCCGGCCGCTGTGTAACGGTTCATAATAGCCTGCAAGGAATCTGCTTTGGAGAAATGTTTCGTTTGCGCAGGTGCATTATTCAGGGTGGCAAACAGGTAAATGAGGATACAAAAAGTTTGTTTCATGCGGTTGTTTTTGTTTGCAAAGTACCGGTGGGGTGTAATTGCAAACAAGCCCTGGCAGCCACTTTCCCGCCGAAGTGTAGCAGTTTTCCCGTTGAAATGATGGTCTTTAACCGCCCGGTTGCAGCCAGGCTTTAAAAGCAGGGGCCTTGGTACGGCTTACGGGTATGCTGCCCGGCAAATGATCGGAAGGCAATACCAATACATTGATCTTACTATTCTCCGCCCGCTCAAAACCGGTGATCATATGCCGGTGTAAAATGTACTGCCGGTTCAGGCGGAAGAACAGCTCCGGCGGCAATAGCTTTTCTACTTTATCCAGGGATTGATCCAGCAGGTATTTTTTACGCTGCGTGGTAACCAGCACGGCGTACTCTCCTTCCACATACACACCCGCTATATCTGCAAAAGCTACCTGCAGGTGCTGTTTGCCCTGTTTTACGGGGATGCCCTCCTGCCGCAATTTCTTTTCCGCTGCCCGCAATTGTTCGGATTGATGCAAACGGTAATAATAATACCAGCCAACATAAATAGCATTCAGCACAAAGAACCAGATGAGGAAAATAAAAACATCGAACGTATAAAAGCTGATCACCACCGGCGTATCCTTCGCTATCCAGTTACTTAGCTCTGTGCTGAGGATAATAACCGCCTGCCCTGCCAGGGTGGTAAGTATGAACTGTATCACTATTCTGCGCAACGGGCCGCCTTCATAGGGCAGCTTACGGTCCAGCCATATAATAATGGATCGCAGGGCCCACCAGGCAGCATAACCTTCTACCGTATCCAGGGTATAGGTGAGGGCCGTGTGCCAGCTAAGCCTGATATGTGTGTAAGTGAGGTAATAATTCAGTGCGCTGATGCAGGGAATGAATAACAGGAAGAAAATAACATCCGGGTAAGGTATGGGGCGTGTATTTCCGGGGGCAGGCATGTTGCAAAATAAAACAATTTGTGCCTATCCTGCCAGCTCCACTTCATACTTAAAAAGCTGGAAGGAAAGCAGCAAATAATTAGTTCTGCGGCGGCTTTTATGCATGATTCACTTAACTTAGCTGTTAAGGGTGCTTTTAACCCATCTCCGGAAGCACCCATTATAACTTTCCTAAATACACTGCAATTTAATAACGAGCCCTTTCCGTGGCCGGTGATATTGGCCGCGAAGGGAGGGGTGTTTTTAATTTAATTTGTGTAACTTTGAACTTAACTTAAAGGTGAAGTGCTATAAAGGAAGGCTAATTTTACAGCAGGAAATGGAAAAGGTCACTTATTATTCCTTTTTGCAGGAAGGCAGTGACTACACAGAAACGGAAAACTTTATTCAACGCTTTAAAGATCACAAGCTGCATGGCCATGATTTTAATATAATAATGGCCGTTATCAAAGAAATGGGCATAAAAAGGGGTGCAGATCTTGCCTACTTCAGAGGTGAAACCTATGGAGAAGCATTGCCTCCACCCTATCAAAGTGGCAGCTTAAGATTGTATTGCGGCAGGTATTCCAGGAATATTGTGATCTTATGTAATGGGGGTATAAAAACATCCCGCCTCGTGCAAACAAGTCCAGACTGCAAACCTCATTTTGATCTGATGAACGCATTAATGAAACAAATAAATGAAAGGGCAGCAGAAAGAATGCTTCGGGAAGTGAATAAAAAGCTGGAAGGAAATTTACATTTTGAAATTGGAGACTGTTATGAGTAAGAATATTTTTGAGCAGGCATTAAACGATATTCCGCAGGACATCCAGGAAGAGGTATCCTGGAACTTTGATATTATAGATCAGATAACCGCTATCCTGAAAAAGAAAGGTATGTCACAAAAAGACCTTGCTGAATTATTAGGTAAAAAAGAATCTGAAATAAGCAAATGGATGCGGGGTACACATAACTTTACCTTATCCACCATCTGGCTGATGCAAAAAACATTGGGAGAAAAAATCATTGATACTCCACGCAACTTAGTTAAAACACAGCAGGAAAAATAACCCATGACAGTAGCAGTTATGAGTGACCCCTATCCTGCCAGCTCCACTTCATACACAGGACTAAACAGGTAAATGCGCCGGGTATCCACCTCCTCACAGCGGTAGCGCTTGCGGATCTTTTCTCCTTTGCGGAAAATGCGGCCGTCTTTGGTTTTAAACAGCTGGTGCAGGGGCAGCTGCTCTACAAAAAAATAATGCTCTTTGCGCCGGTCATAGTTCTTCAGCACCCGCATCAAATTTTCATCTGCACAGGAGCTGGCGCCGGGGTTGTGCATACTTTGCCGCACTGCTGCTTCCACATCGGCCGGCAAAAAATCCTTCCCTACAAATTGTTGGAGTATTTTGGAAAACTCCTGCTTCCATTCTTTCCCGTGGGAGGCTACGCGGTTGGCATACAGCTCATACGTAACCAGGTGGGCCAGCTCATGCAGCAGGGTAATAAGAAAAGCGTATTTATTCAGGTTGCCGTTTACGCTGATGCGGTGCCCGCCCCGGCTATCGGGGTGGCGGTAATCGCCCAGCAGGCTTTTGCGTTCGCGGGTAACGGTTAAATGCACCCTATGCGCAGTAATGTAGGCCATTACCGGCTCAAAGGTACCTTCCGGCAGGTATGCAGCTAATGCATGTAAGGGCGCCTCCTGCTTCACAACGGGGTCAGGTTTTTCTTTTAAGCAATTGGTACAGGCTCAGTGTTTCAAGCACCGTATATACCAGGTACAGGAACATTAAGGTAAAAATAGTAGCCCGGCTTACATCCGGCTTTTTTACCAGCACATATACGGTAATGCCTATCATGCACAGGAACAGCTTACTGATGGTAGAAGCATATACCATACGCACAAAAACCTGGTTGTTGGCTGCCCCTAACCCCTTACGGGCCATCACATAGGAAACCCAGGTGATGGCAGCCAGCACCCCATTCCCCGCCAGCAGCACCGTATAGTGCATACCAGCGCTCAATAGCTGAGACTTTAATAAAAAGAAAACGCCATTCAGGATGGAAAAAACTACGATCAGTCGAATTAAAAAACGGTCACTCATTCCGCCGGGTGTCTTTAATAATTTGCCACAAAAGTAGGGTTAAAGCCAGTAAAGAAAAAATGATCATCAGTATAGGAAATGACCACCCGATCCATTGGTCAAGTTTATAACCAACGAATACTGCCAACCCCAATGTGGCCATCATCTGAAAAGCCAGTCCGGCGTACCGTAACAGTACGTTGCGATTACGCTTCTTCTCCGGTTGCGGCTTCTTCTTTAACGAAGGATCTTCCATTGTTTACTTCTCTGCTGCTTGCAGCGGGCGCCTCATCCGGCTCCATGTAACAGCGGCCGTTAAATTTAGCGGTAGGCTCCATTTCAAAATGAGCGGTGTACACATCACCTTTTACCAGTGCATTTGCTTTCAGGAACAGCAGCTCCTCTACTTTAATAATACCGGTTACACGGCCCAGGATATCTGCGCTCTGGCATACCAGGTCGCCCGTAATTTCACCCTCAGGCCCTACTACGATCTTTGCTTTGGTAGATACCAGGCCGTTCACCTGGCCGTCAATACGAATGTCGCCTTCACAGACAATGTCCCCCTGGATAGATGTTCCACTGCCAATAATGTTCACGTTCGAAGAGGGCAGAATGGATTTGCTTTCGCCTTTAGTGTTGCGGTTGTTGCTGTTAAACATAGGATCTTAGATTTTTTTTAGGAGGTTTTTCAATATATAGGACTGAAGATAAATAAATATTATTAATTAACCTAATAAGTACTGTTATCCACTTTAGGCACTTTAATCATCGTGGTATCCAGCTTACCGGTAAAATCACCGTTTATCACCTGCTTAATATTGTTCAGGTACTGGTCGCGGGCAATGATCGCATTCTCTAACGAATCGGTACGCATTTTTAGTTTAATGAACTCCCTTCTTTGTTTCAGATCTCCATAACCGGGAATGTAATAACGCAGGGGCGTAAATACTACGGTAGCTACTGTAATAGCCACCAGCAATACAAACAGGGTGCTGAGCGCTACATACACACTCATACGGGATAATTTAAAAGAGGTCACCTCATCATAGGTAGCATCATTCATGATCACCAGGCGGTATTTATGATGAATGCGGCCGTCCCTCCCTTTTTTATTGCGCTGTTTACCCATTTTGTTTACTCTCTCTTTACTCCGGATAAAATTAAACAATTAAATCATAAGAAGTGAAAGGTAATATGTAAATCTGAAAGAATACGTGCCGAGAAAAATATTATCCTATCTTTAAAATAAATTTTCACGTAAACAGTTATAGTAGTAGCCTATACACCCGGCATCCATGAATCGCTATCGACCTTTTTTAGTATCCTTCTTTTTCCCCTGCGCTGTTGGTTTGGTGTTATTGATTACGGGTTCCATAGCGGTGAATGCCCAGAGCAGATCGCCCCGCAGCACACAGGATTCTACCAGAATGCCCAATAACAGGCGCTCAGCACCTCCTGTAAGAAAGCCGCCTGTGCCGCATGTACAGGACCGGAGAACGCCTTCCGAAAAGATGGCGGAAAAGAAGTTTACCTGGAACCGCCGGTTCATGCAGAACATGGTAACGCGGTACAACTACTACTTTCACGCAAAAGTTAAGCTGGATGCGGTAGTGAAAAACATTGCCCGCCAGGGATTGGATAATTATAACGACCTGCTCCCCTTTTACCCTTACAGCCTGCAGGACCTGGGCCTCAGCAAAACAGAGCTGGATTCCGTGATCCTGAAATCTTCCGTAGGCATACAGCTGCACGATCCCCGTGGTAAATGGATAGATGATTGTTACCTGCTCATAGGCCGCGCCTACTTTTATAAAAGCGACTGGGAAAATGCCCGCAAAACCTTCCAGTACATGAACCTGGCCTTTGCGCCCAAGAATAAATCCGATTACAATACCGTCATAGGATCTACCCGCAACGATGTTATTTCCATTGCCACCCGGGAAAAACGTAAAGGCCTTTTGGGCCGCTTTAAACACAAAAAGGTGCGGAACGATGCCTTTCTGTGGAATGCCAAAACCCTGCTGGAGGAAAAGGAGTATGATGAGGTACAAAGCCTGCTGAATGTACTGGAAGCCGATCCTAACTTTCCCCACCGCCTTTACGGTGAGCTGGCAGAGGTACGCGCCTACAGCCGTTACAAACAGGGCATGTATGGAGAGGCTATGGCCCCCCTGCGCCTGGCCATTACCGCCTCGCACAACAAGGAAAGCCGCGCCCGCATGTCGTTTATACTGGGCCAGCTCTATGCCCGGCACCAGCAGCCTGATTCCGCCATGGACATGTTCCGCAAAGTGATCAAACAAAAGCCGGATCCCATGATGGACCTGCAGGCCCGCCTGCAGATAGCCCGCCTGAACACCGTGAACGGGGATGCCGGTATAGAACAAAGCCTGGCCGCCCTGCGCACCATGTTAAAGAAAGAACGTTTCATCCCCTACCGGGATGCGATTTATTATACCATGGCTACCCTGGTAGCACCCAAGAGCCCCGAAACCGCCCTGGGTTATTTACAAAAATCCCTGAGCCAGCCTGTTGTAAACCCCGTACAAAGATCTTTGTCGTTTATGTTCGTAGCAGATATTTACTACGTACAGCGCAAATACCAGCTGGCCAAGAACTATTACGACAGCACCGCCAGCGTAATGCCGCCCGACTTTGCCGATGCTGCTGTGGTGAACACCCGTAAAGCCGTATTGGGCGATGTGGCAGAGAAAGTGAACGTAATACACCGGGAAGACAGCCTGCAGCGCATTGCCGCCCTGCCCGAAGCAGAACGCAAAACCCTGCTGGATAAAATGGTGGCCGATATTAAAAAGGCCGCTGAAGCAAAAGCCAAAGCAGAAGCAGCCCAGCAGGAAGCAGATAATAACAGCAATAACCAGAACAGTATGCTGGCCAATAATGCCTTTGGCAATAATACCGGCCGTAATAACCCGGGCGCTGCCAATAACCAGGGCAATGACCAGGGCGACTGGTATTTTTACAACCAGGCCAGCAAATCCTCCGGCTACTCAGAGTTCAGAAGGCGCTGGGGTAACCGCAAGCTGGATGATAACTGGCGCCGCAGCTCCAACACCGCAGCCAACTTTACCAATAATAATAACATAGACGTAGCCGGGGTTAGCACCGATTCGGCCCACATGACCACTGCCGAAAAGCTGAAAGCCTTACCGGCAGATAGTGTGAACAGCAGCCTGCTGCTGGCCGACCTGCCGCTAACGCCCGAGAAGATGGATTCCTCCAGGTCACTGCAAATGAATGCCTGGTTTGACCTTGGCAAACTTTACCACGATAAGCTGGACGCCACAGAGCTGGCCATTGAAACGTACGACAGCCTGCTGCTTAAATACCCCGACCATCCCAAGAAACCGGAGGTTATTTACTCCCTGTACGTATGGCATAACAGCCTGAAAGGCCATGAAGCGCTGGCCGCTAAGTACAAGGATATGATGCTGACCCAGTATGGTAACACCAACTTTGCCAATATTATTAAATACGGCGCACTGAAAGATGTGGATGCCGATAAAAAGAAAGGCATAGCCATGGCCTATGATTCGGCCTACACCGCTTTCAAAACCGGCCGGTACGACCTGGCCCTGGAAAGAAAACGCCAGGCCGATACCGCTTACGGCTTTAACTACCTGCAGCCCAAGTTTGACCTGCTGGAAGCCATGATCATTATAAAAACAGATACCACCGATGCAGCCACCGACAGCCTGTTCCTGGGTAAAAAGGCCGTACAGGCAGTACTGGCCAAATACCCCGGCGACAGTGCCGTACAGCAGCAGGCACAGGCCCTGCTGGATGCGCTGAACCATAAGAAGGACCTGGTAGCTTACCTGGCCCAGCTGCAGATCCAGAAACGGGAAGCCGGCGCCATGGTAGATGAAGATGTTTCCATCCGCTACCCCTGGCAAACACCCAAACCCAACTTTACAGATTCTGTAGGCTTAAAGACCAACCAGCCGGTAAACCCAGCTGTGGCTAATAAAGTAACGGTTGCACCACCGCCGCCCATGAAGCCGGTAACGCCGTATAAGCTGGTGAACACACCTGTACCGCATTTCGTAGTGCTCTCTTTCCAGCGGATCAATAAAGCGCTGATAGATGAAGCGCTGGAGAAATTTACCCGTTACAATGCAGCCCGGCACGCAGCAGACCATATTGAGGTAGGCAGCTTTGTGCTAACGCCCAATGAGATCATGCTGGTGTTCCGCCTGTTCCCGGATGAGAACAAAGCGCTGGATTATTTTGACGAGGTACGCACCAAGGCGCCTGTAGATATTATTCCCCGCATACGCCCCACTGATTATAATATGTTCATTATATCCAGGGACAATTTCATATTGCTGAACAGCACCAAAGACCTGCCGGGATACCAGGAGTTTTTTAATAAGAACTATGTTACACAACAATAGGGTAAATTACGAATGGAGGCAGACAGGGGATTATTGTCGGCTTTATCGATTATTATTATTTTGCAATGGTGGGAAATAGGGACGCTGGTTAACTCGTAATTCGTAATTGAATAATTCGTAATTCATTGATTTCCCTAAGGCACTGTTAAATAGCCCATAAATCCTGGCAAATTTTCATAGTTTTGCCTGATTGTTGCACTTAATTTATTTATAATATTATCAGATGAAACGATCCGTAAAAATACTCTGGACCGTGTTACTGGGTCTGTTGGGGGTTTTTGTCTTACTGTTGTTACTGATCAATTTCCGGGTAATAGGCAATATGCCCTCCATGGAGGAGCTGGAAAACCCGCGCGCAGCCTTAGCTTCCGGGGTGATAGCAGAAGACGGGACCATTTTGGGAAAATATTACCAGGTAGACCGTTCCAGCTCTGATTACAACGAGATCTCCAAGAATGTGATCAATGCCCTGATCGCTACAGAAGATGAGCGCTTTTATGACCACTCCGGTATTGATGCCCGCAGCACCATTGCCATTCCCTTTTACCTGATGGTAGGGAAAAAACGTGGTTCCAGCACCATTACCCAGCAGCTGGCCCTGAACCTGCAATCCGATAATGCAGGTAAAAAACGCGCCAGCAACCCGGTAGTACGTGGTTTCCAGAAGCTGCAGGAGTGGCTTATAGCCATTAAGCTGGAGCGCAACTTCACCAAACAGGAGATCATTACCCTGTACCTGAACACCGTAGCCTTTGGCGATAACGTATATGGTATTGAGAATGGCGCCCGCACCTTTTTCAGTAAAGATGCCGGCCACCTTTCCATAGAGGAAGCAGCTACCCTGGTGGGTATGTTAAAAGGTAACACCATCTTTAACCCCCGCCGTAACCCGGCCGCCTCCCTCCTGCGCCGTAATACGGTAATAGACCAGATGGAGAAGAACGGGTACATTACCAAGGCAGAGGCAGAAGCCGCCCAAAGCCGCCCCATTGTACTGCGCTATAATAAAATAGATCATAACAAGGGCCTTGCTCCCTACTTCAGGGAAGTGCTGCGCGATGAGCTGAAGGATTGGTGCCAGGCACATAAAAAAGCCGACGGCTCTGAATACAACCTGTACCGCGACGGCCTTAAAATATACACCACCATCAACCCCCGCATGCAGCTGTATGCAGAGGAGGCGGTGGCCAAGCACCTCGCGGACCTGCAGAAGGTATTTGCTGCCCAAAGCAACATTAAATCCGGCAGCGTGTGGAAGAACTGGCAAAAGTACCTGGACCGCTACGTAAAAGAATCAGACCGTTACCTGGATATGAAAGAGGCTAACGCTACTGACGATGAGATCAAAAAGGCGTTTAACACCCCCACCAAAATGAAGGTGTTTGCCTGGAGAAGCTCCTCTGAGCCAGACCTGAATGAGATTGATACGGTGATGACGCCCATGGACTCCATCCGTTATATGCGCGCCATACTGCAGGCGGGCTTTATGGCCATGGATCCTGAAAGCGGTGAGGTAAAAGCCTGGGTAGGCGGACCGGATTTCCGTTATTTCAAGAACGATCACGTATCCAAAACCCGCCGCCAGGTAGGTTCTACCTTTAAGCCCTTTCTGTATTGCTTTGCCATTATGAATGGCATGTCGCCCAATACCATGCTGCCCAATGAGCCTATTACCATTGGCAACTGGACGCTGACCCGTAACTCGGAAGGAAGCGTAGGCGGGGAAATAACCATGGCCGGCGCGCTGGCCCGTTCCCTGAACCTGGTATCGGCCTACCTGATCAAACAGCTGGGTGCACGGGCATTTGCAGATTTTGCCAAGAACAAAATAGGTTTCACCAGCGATATACCGCCCTACCCTTCCATTGCGCTGGGTACGCCGGAAATATCCCTGTATGAAATGCTGCAGGCCTACACCATGTTCCCGGCCCGCGGCATTATTACCAAACCTATTTATATTACCCGCATAGAAGACCGTAACGGTAACATACTGGAAACCTTTGCCCCGGTAAAACGTGAAGTGATCAGCGAGAACGAAGCCTACACCATGGTAAAGATGATGGAAGGCGTAGTAGGGCCCGGCGGTACCGGTGCACGTATGCGTTTCCGTTATAAGATGGAAGGTGAGATTGCCGGCAAAACCGGTACTACCAATGATAATACCGATGGCTGGTTTATGGGCTATACCCCGCAGCTGCTGGCAGGCGCCTGGGTAGGTTGTGAGAACAACTTCCTGCGTTTTAATACCACTGCTGCCGGCCAGGGCGCCAATACCGGCCTGCCTATATGGGCTTACTTTTTCCAGAAGGTGTATGCAGATAAAACGCTGAAAATAGATCCCAAGGCACAGTTCTCCATGCCGCCCACTTTGAATAATGATATTTACCTGAACTACGATTCCAACGTAAAACCAGGTGCAGAAGCGGAGGATGTAGGTTCCGGCAGCGCCAGCGATTATATTGATGTAAGCCAGTACGGCGAAGAACCTGCCCCGGCTGAAAAAGATAAGAAGGAAACAGAAAAAGAAAAGGAACAACAGAAAGAAAAGGATAAAGAAAAAGAAGGGCAGCCCAAAGCAACCTATCCGCCCCCGCCGCCTAAGAAAGATAACTGATCATTCACCCAATATTCACAAAGGGAAGTCGGAAGGCTTCCCTTTTTTTTGTGTGCTTTTATGTGTGCCACACCTCAAAGGTGTGGCACACTTGTCCACTTTATGCCCGCCATTTGTCAGATAAGCCGTATATAAGCCATATGTAAGCCATATCTAAGCTATCTATAAGCTATCCCTTATAAGAGACTGTCTTGTCCTGGAATAGGTTTACACCTTGGTTAAATAATCCTGTTTGAAGTTTACAATAGCCGGTGGTAATCCTGATTTGGGTTTACAATCCGGTTTTTCTCTTTTTTTCCATCGGGCTGGTAGCGTCCCATTTTGAGTAGCTGCCTGCTCTGGTGTCAGGTAATTACAGCTGGCATGAGGCCGTTGCTGATTGTAGATCCGGATAGCTGTTGTTACAGCGCCAGCTGCTTCTTCGTAGCTATTAAACTGTCTGGCCAGGTCAAACTCTGATTTCAAAATGCCATTCACCCGTTCTGCTATTGCGTTTTCATAAGGGTCTCCTTTCTCTGTCATACTGATGGCTACTTCCTTGTCATTTAGCAGATCAATATAGTCCTCGCTGCAATATTGCACTCCCCGGTCT
>NZ_DATCRF010000162.1:0-2759 GCF_036569125.1 Chitinophaga sp.
GATTAATGATAGTTTGTGGTTCTTAACTGTCTCACATACACGAAATTATTAAGAAACCCGCATACTTTCATTTTCTTATATGTCCTACCTCCTCTTCACCGCTCTTACAACCACCTTCTCCTCCTGCTTCACTTCAAACAGGTCAATAACACCATCACTCTGCGAGCTTGAAAAAATGCACTTATCCGTTGGGGAAGACATCAGAAAGAAAGTATCTAACCCTGTAGCATACATTTTTTCCGGTCTTCGTGCGGTTAGCTCAAGACTGTTCCCTTTTTTAACTATGGAGATCTTTATCTGCGGATCTTCCGAGAAATAGTCCCCCGCATATTTTTCAAGCAGTGTGTCCGGAACATGAATGGACTTCATGACCATAGGATTGTAAAAGTCTTTCCATTGATACACGGTGGCCACGCTATTGATGATCTCATCTATTAAGGCCTGTCCATTTTCAGAATTGGTTAAAACCACCACGCCATTTCCTGTGGTAAAGCTGCCATAATAATCGGTTCTATAACCAACATTTGCCCCGCTGTGCGTAAAATACTTCTCCCCGCCCTTTTCCAGGATGAAGGTGCCTAAGGCAGCATCGGAAGAGCTAAGCACCGGTGTTAGCATTTTTTCTGCAACCGCTTTTTCAAGGAATGAAGGCCTGGTATTTTTTAAAGACTGCTGTATGGCAATAACAAACTTCGCAAGATCAGTGGCTGTTGTCCAAAGCCCATCCGGCGCCAGCTCCGGATAAATATTGAATTTCCCCTGCAGCACCTGCATACTGGTATCATGCCCGGCAGCAAAGTTTTTGTATTGCTGATGATTAAGCGGCTGGGAAAATGTACTGCTTGTCATTTTAAGCGGCTTCAGTACAGCCGCCTGCATAATGCTGTCATAATTACTTGAAATATTGTCTTCCAGGATCTTTCTGATGATGACAGTGCCGCCACCGGAGTATTTAAACTGGGCGCCAACCGGGAGAACCGGTTTAACGGCTTCACTATTGGCCGGTTTTTGCCCGTTGAGGATCTGGTTAATAGCGGGTATACTGTCGCTCATTGTATACCCCATGAAACCACCGGTACTAAGGCCGGCAGTATGGCTCAGTAAATTTTTGAGGGTAATTGTTTTGCCTTTTGAAAATTCATTGTCCGGAAACGTCCAGGTTTTCAAATATTCCCTTATATCCTTGTCCAGGGATAATTTCCCATCCTGTACCAGCTTCATGATGCCGGATGCATTTACTGATTTACTGATGGAGGCTGCCTGGTAAAGGGTGCCGGTATTTGCAGGCTGCCGTGCTGCTGCATCAGCGTATCCATAAGCTTTTGCCCATATCATACTCCCATTGTTTATTACGGCTATAGAAACGGAGGGCACTTTGTAAAACTTCATCCGCTCGGTAATATTATACTTAGGTGTGATGCTGTCTGCAAAAACAACTTGTCTTGTTTCCATGAGACCGTTCTCCACTGCTTTAATCCGCAATTGTTCAGGCTTGGTTTGGCCGGATCCTAAAAGCCAGGTCAGGGTAAAGAGTGAAATAAAGATCAGTGTTCTTAAGGTCATTTTAAATGATTAGAAGTAACAATTTTTTTCGGGAGATGGTGTCCACGATTTTAGCTTTCGCATAAACTAAATATTATGCCGCTCTTATAAAGCACTGACAATGAGCTGTAAAATAAAAAACCTGGTGAGAATATGTACAGAAACGGACAGTCTGCGTCCGCTTTTGTGAGAGCGGCGCCAGATCTGTGAGATCTTTCGGTTTACAATAAAGTTCTTAGTGCAATAGAGTATCGCTCCTGCTTTACCGGGGCAATGCTGCGCTGCCATGCGCTCCGTGCTTCTCCATCCAGGAGGTACAGCGACCGGCGTGCTACGGTAAAAGAGAGGATTGGTTTGGTTGCTCCGTATGGCCGTAACCGGAACGCCATGTGTTCAACAAACGGCTCCCTTCCTTAAATATGCCTGCGCCTTTTCTTACGTACCATAAGTGTAACAACAGCTGTAGTTACCAGTGCAGCAACAACAATTTTCCCGAAAAAGCGTACTGGATTGTATCTCACCTCTGCTTTCCAGCCTTTTTCCACGAAGAAGTTCGGGAGATAACCATTCCTGATATCATCAATCAGGCCTTCTATCACATTCATACGGTCTGCCAGTATCAATGGCATCCAGTGTCCCAGCCTGCCTTCACTTTGTGAAAAGGCTTTCCGCCGTATCATACCGCTTAATCCTGAGGGAGGTGTGGATGTCCCAAACACAGCGCTAAGGCCGGGCCTTTCGTTGGACTTCAATATTTCCACATCAGCCGGTTGCTGTGCAGGCCGTTCATAGTTAAGCCGCCGGTGATCATCACCGGTGTAGTGCTTCATAGGATAGGTGGGCTCGTTCCTGGGATCTGCATCCACGCCCCATCCTTTGATATGCCTGAAATTATCCTCCATGTTTTCCATACGAAATGTTTTTAGGGAACAAGAACTGTTTTTATGCAATTGTCCAGCTTTGAAGAAAATATGCGGTATGCATATGCCACTTCTTCCAGCGGGATCTTATGGGTAATGATGGCCTTGGGATCAATAAAACCGTTTTGTACATGCTCTATCAGCTTTGGCAGCAACCGTTTTACGGAAGCCTGGTTAGCGCGGATGGTAATGCCTTTGTTCACCACATTGCCTATAGCTACCAGGTTTCCGGTTGGGCCGTACACGCCTACAACAGAAACAATGCCGCCCTTCTTAACAGAATTAATAGCCCAGTTC
>NZ_DATCRF010000163.1:0-7832 GCF_036569125.1 Chitinophaga sp.
GGCTTATATTACGTGCTGTGTTAAAGTTGGCAATGGTTTCTTTTGTGATGTTGGTGCTGCTATCCAGGTAAGAGATGTAGGTGAAATAATCCTTAATGGCGGCATAGCCCAGCGTAAGGGTATAATCTTCCTTAAAGGTCCAGGAAGCTTCCAGCGAATGCGTGTACTGTGGCTGTACATAGGGATTGCCCTGGTAGTAAGCATAGGGCGAGTTGTAATAAATAAAGGGGTTCAGATCCTGGTAAGAGGGCCGGTCAATACGGCGGCTGTAAGAAAAGTTCAGCACATGATCCTCCCCCAGCTCTTTGGTAATAAACACGCTGGGGAACAGCTGAAAGTAACTGTTACGCACCTCCGTTCCGGTGGTTAATGAGTAACCGTTATAGCTGGTTTGCTCACCCCGCAGGCCCCATTGCAGCTCTGCAAATTTTGTTTTCTTATAAAAATTGAAATAGAAGGCGCTAATATTTTCTTTATACCGGAAATGGTTGGTTTTACCGGCATCAGTATACCAGTCCGCATCCTGTTTGTTTTCAAAAAGAATATCATTATCCGTACGCACACTGCTGGTTTTTACGCCTGCTTCCAGCTTCCAGCTGTGCGGTAATATTTTAGTATAATCTGCTGTGGCGGTGAAGATGTCAATGGTTACCGGGCTATTGCTCCTTAGCTGCTCATCGGGCCGGGAGGGCTTTCCCTGCACATCTGCATAACTGTTCACAAATGATCCTTTGTTACGGGAGCGGAAAGCGGCATAGTCCGCATTCACTGCCAGCTCACTGCCCAGGGAATCAAAAGTATGTTTGTAATTAATATTGCCGGTAATGTTGTGGTAGCGGGATGAAAGGTTGTTCCGCACATACAGGCTGGAATCCACACTGCTGCCATTGCTGCTGAAATTTGTGTTGTAGGTTTCGGCGGTGGGCGCATGCAGCAGGGTAGTGTTGGTTGAAAAGGCAAATGTATTATTGGGATTCATATAATATTCCATGCCGGCGCGTATACCATCTTCCCGGCCATTGGCAATAGAAAGGCCCGCCTCATCAAAGATCAGCGGGTCCTTTCCGGTGATGGTCTTATGGCTTTTGAAAATAGCACGGTTCTTATTGTAGCTGTCACTTAAGCCTGCAAACAGGTATATTTTATTGTTGCGGTAATTAATGTCTGCATTGGTGTTATACTTGGGATAAAAGCCAGTGGCATAGGTAAGCCCCAAAGTACCATTCATACCTTTGATACGGCTTTTTTTGGTGCGGATGTTAATAATACCTGCATTACCGGCTGCATCATATTTGGCAGAGGGGTTGGTAATAATTTCTATTTTATCAATGGCGCCTGCAGGCATGTTCTTTAGCATGCGGCTGATCTCTGCGGCTGACAGGTACAGGGGCCTGCCATCCATCATCACCATGGTGCCGGTTCTGCCCTTGATGTAAATGCGGTCATTATCCACCATTACGCCGGGGGCGGTAGATAAGGCATCCAGCACCGTGCCGGTGGATGCCAGCGGGCTGGCGGCAATGTTCAGCACAATACGGTCTATTTTACGCTCCACCAGCTTTTTCTGACTAGTGACCTCAATTTCTTTCAGCTGCTTCTGATGCTGCTGCAGGTAAGCACTATCTGTTTGCGCATGCGCGGCTATAGTTACCAGTATGCACATGAGGACAAAGAAATATTTTATACTTCGCATAGCTCAATTCCTCCTTTTGCCAAGAGTGTATGTAATAACCAGGCGCCGGTTTCCGGTGTGTAAACGGTTGAAAGGTCTTCCATCAATGCAGCTGCCTGTAAGGGTTTTCCGGCATTGATCTTTTCTACCAGCTGCAGGGTTTCGGGGTAATAGGCTATATCCGTGCTGTTGCCGCGTACAAACAGGCGCAGCTGGCTGCGCGCTTCCAGCAGGCGGTATGTAATGCGGAAAGGGTGTATAACGCGCACTGCTTTATCTCTCCATTCAGCAGGGTCCATTAAAGCCACACCTTCATCGGCCGGGCGGCGCGCACCCCAGCCTGCATTGCTGCTGATAGCGGTTATGCGCTCCGTATATTCCTGCTGCAGCAGCTCGCTTAAAGTAAGCGTGGACATTTCCGGCAGGGCTTGCAGCAGGTCTTCTATATGTGTAAAACTTTCCAGGGTTTGCGCATCTTTTTCCGGTGTGGTGAGGGTTACATCATTCATATCAATGTGGCGCGCCAGGCGTGCATTCATTTTATTGTACAGGGATGCACGCGTTGGATTATTAAACCATACGGTAACGCCAATGGATAACTCGCCGGTGTAACCGATATGGTATTTATCCCAGGGCATGTAATACAGGTCGCCGGCTTTAAAGGGGTATGCCTGGCTATGCGGCAAAAAGGCTTCAATATCCATATTATTCTGGCTTGCATTGGGCAGCTGCTGGTAGGCATCCTTATCCCAGTTGTACATGATCTTATCGCCGGGGCCCAGGTGAAAGTGGATCACGTTCTCCCCTCTCCTGTCCTGGTGAATACCAAACGGCGTGTAGCCGTAGTTGCCCATCAGGATATCTATCTCCATCCCATCCATAGGCACGCCTATTTTTTTCAGCAGGGGCTGCAAACAGCTGCCTAAGTAAGTGGCCAGGGGATCTGAAAAGCGCTCACCATAATTTACGGCAATACAGAATTTTTCCTTGCCAAACACCCTGGCTGCCCAATGCACCACATCTTCACCCGGCTGCGGCGGGTGTGGAAAAACGTGCTGCTTTAACCAGGCCTCACCCTGCTGTGTGTTGCCCACATACAGGCGGAAGCCGGCAAACAGCTCCTGCGCCGTAAAGATCTTGCCCAGTATGGCTAGTGTGTCCAGGCTCATTTCCGCACATTTCTCCGGGCTTAAAATATCCGGTATTACCACGGTGCGGGAAAAGTGTGCGCTTTTTTCCAGGAACTCCTCCCACCATTTGCAGGAGAAGTTACTTTTAGCGGTGCACTGTTGGCAACAGGTTTTATAGGTTGCGTGCATAACCAGTGTTGTTTGATCAAACAATGTCAATACCTCTCTTATTATAGATCAGGGAAAGGAAGTACAGGCCTGCTTCCACCGGCCATTCTACCGGCAGGTAGTTCAGCAGCTCATCCGCCGCCAGCACTTCACCGCTGTTCAGCTGCTCTACCATACTAACAAAACCTGCATGATACCTGATCTCTATTTTTGAAGCGCGGGAAAATACCAGCAGCTGATCTGTTTTTTCCACGTGTACGGGATACAGGTGGAAAGGGCTTGCCAGGCGCACCTGTTTTCCCTGCAGGTGCATATACTCGTTCTCGTTATAGCCATGCGCCTGTTCGCGCGATAAAGGCTGCGCACGCCAGCCGCCGTTGCTGGCCTGGGTTTGCATCACTTCTTTATACACCTCTTCCAGCACATCATGAAAGCTGAGGCCTTCCAGGCGCTCATCCAGCTTTAGCATGCTTTCCACATGTGCAAAGCCGGTAAAGCCATCGGGGCCTGTTTCAGGGGAGGTAAGGGTAAGGTCTGCCATATCCACATACTGGCGCTTGAACGATTCCAGGATGTTATTCAGCACATCACTTTTGCTATGGTTATCAAACCACACGGTTACCCCTACTGACAGCTCATCGCTGAAACCAATGTGGTATTTATTCCAGGGCATATAATACAGGTCGCCGGTTTTAAAGGGGTATTGCTGTGCATAGGGCAGCATGGGAGCCACATCTGTATTGTTCTGCTTTGCGCCGGGCAGCTTTTCGTATTCTGCAGCATCCCAGTTGTACATGATCTTGCCGCCGGGGCCCAGGTGAAAGTGGATCACATTACCGCCATCATGATCCTGGTGAATGCCTAAAGGCGTGTAACCATAGTTGCCAATAAAGGTGGTGGTATGCATACCATCCAAAGGCAGGCCGGTGCTTTGCAGTAAAGGCTGCAGCAGGCTGGTAAGCAGCTGCGCCAGTGCGGGAGAAAATTTTTCAGCATAGTTAATGATGATGCCGAACTTTTTATCTTCAAACACGCGGGCAGACCATTGAGTAATATCCTCCCCTGCTGCGGGCGCCTGCGGGTAAAGGCTGCTGTCGAGGTAGGCGCCATCCTGCTGCTTACCATCCAGGTATACGCGCAGCCCGTAGGCATTGGTTTTAAAGCGGCATAATTCGCCTATTACTTCCAGCACCAGGTTATTCATATACTGCACTTCTGCTGCGGGCAGCACATCCGGCACTACTACTGTTTCAGTAAAACCTTTTGTGCTGTCAATAAAATTATTCCACCAGGCTTCATTCATAACAGCTACCGGTTGTGGGACTTGTGTGAGCGTTTCCATAAGTTTGTATGTTGGGGTTATGGGTTACACAATTTCAATTCCTCTTTTATTGTAAATGAGCGACAGGAAATACAGCCCGGCTTCCTCCGGCCAGTCCTGCGCCAGCTCCTGCAGCAGCGCATGTACTTCCAGGGTTTCGCCGGTGTTGATCTTTTCCAGGATATTCACCAGTGCGGGATGGTACCTGATCTCGATCTTGGAGGCGCGTGTAAATACCAGCAGCTTTTCTTCTGCCGTTAATACTTTATAATAAACGCGGAACGGGGAAATAGCGCGGATATATTTATCTGCCAGGTGCTCATACTCGTTCTCGTTATATTCAATGGATTGCTCCAGCGACAGGGGCCGCGCCCACCAGCCGCCATTGCTGTACAGCGCATACATATACTCCTGGTAAACTTCTTTCAGGAAGGTTTTAAAGGGCAGCTGCCTGTGCCGGTCCTCCAGCTTCAGCAGGGATTCTATGTTAGAGAAGCCGCTAAAACCTTTCAGGTCTTTTTCCGGTGTGGTAATGGTAAGGTCTTCGGTATTTACATACTGGATCTTTATAGCGTCCAGTATTTTTGACATCAGCGCTTTGCGCGTGGGATTGTTGAACCAGAGCGTTACTCCCAGCGACAGCTCTTCAGAGCTGCCTACATGGAACTTATCCCAGGGCATGTAAAAAACATCGCTGCGGCCAAATTCAAACTTCTTTGCATAAGGCAGCAAAGGCTCTATTTCCATGCAGTTCTGTTTGGCATTGGGCAGGGTTTTAAACTCATCCGGTTCCCAGTTGTACATTACTTTACCGCCGGGGCCCAGGTGAAAGTGGATCACGTTCTCCCCTTTATGATCCTGGTGAATGCCCAGTGGCGTGTAGGCATAGTTACCCAGGAAAATGGTTACGCACATACCGTTCAGCGGCATGCCTATTTTCTTTAACAGGGGCGCAGCATATTCTGCCAGGCGCTGTGAAAGGGCATGCGAAAACTTTTCCCCGTAGTTAATGATCATGCCGAACTTCTGATCGCCAAAAGCGCGGTTCACCCAGGTGGGCACATCTTCATCCACCATAGGCGCGTAAGGGTATACATGGTTGTTCATGTAATCCCCGTTCTTGTGCGCGCCATCAATATAGATCCTGAAATCGTAGGCATTGGTTTTACGCGTGCACAATTCGCGGATCACTTCCAGGGCCATCTGCGTCATTTCATGGCATTCCTTTTCGGAGAGCACATTTTTCACCACAATGGTCTCGGTGAAATTTTTAGAGTTCTTCAGGAACTCGTCCCACCAGGCGCTGTCTATTTTAGACGGCGCTGCTGGTGCTACCTTACCGGACGGTATAATTTCTGACAACATAGTTTTACATTTTAAGCTTGTGATAAAGGAACCGGTGAGCTTAGCCGGCTGTTAGATCAGGCCTGTGGTTGGCTGGGTGGGTGCTACGCCTTTTATTTTCTTTTTTTCCTTTACTTTTTTCTTTTCACTGTCTGCCTCATCATCTTCTATTATATTACCGCCTACCAGCTTTTCCTGTTCCAGCGGAGAAATAATTCTGGCGTTTAAGAATGCCCGGGGATTGAACTTTTCTTTTTCAGGAGTTTTCATTTCTTTGGGTTTTAAGGGTTAAAAGAGTATTTCAAAATGAAGTATTAAAAAAACTGGCTAACCTCTACTTCCTTTACGGTTTCTCCGCCTTCTTTACGCACCTTTACGCGTACCTTATCTACATTACCGCCTACCAGCCGTTCCAGCTCCAGGGGAGAGATCACTTTTGCTTTAAGGAAGCTTTTGGGGTCAAATTTTTGTTGTGTCCTGGGTTCCATAACAGTATTGTTTTTGAGAAGGATGGATTGGCTTTATCCGCCAATCCATCCGTGGGTAAATTATAAGCCGATCGGAATTTTGATCTCGATCTCTGTTTCAGATTTCTTGTCTTTCTTCTTTTTGGTATCTTCTACTGATTCAACGTTACCGCCGATCAGTTTTTCCTGTTCCAGGGGAGAGATGGTTCTTGCAGCCAGGAAGGATTTTGCGTCGAAGTTTTGTTTGTTTTCCATTTTGTGTTGTTTTTTGGGTGGGTGTGGTAAATAATTGTTTTAATTCCTCAGGCAGTTTCCAGGCCTACTTTGATTTTCAGCTTGGAGTCTTTCTTTTTCTCTTTTTCGCCAGCTACTTCGTCTTCGCTAACGTTACCGCCGGTTAATTTTTCCTGTTCCAGCGGAGAGATGATCTTTGCTCCCAGGAATTCCTTCATGTTGGAAGGTTGTTGTTTCTGTTCCATTTTTGATGGGTTTTAAGGGTGATAAATGCAATTGATGATCTGATGGGGTCTTTGGGTATTTGTTTTAGCGCTAACTTTTATATCGATATTAACCTCAAAAGTTCCGTTTCAATCAATACTCAAATTTTGCATTTTATCAGCCCTGAAACAATAGCAATTACTTACCATTTCCTGCTGCGTGATAGTAAAATATTACTACCGGAACACCTGTGCATACTTCAGCTTTACAATGTTATTCTTCACTGCAAATGACAGCAATTCCCTGTTGCTGTGGAGTTTCAGCTTGTTGCGGATATTTGTTTTATGATTGTTCAATGTATTTACGCTGATGTACAATTGATCTGCTATATCTTTTGCTTTCATGCCTGAAAGCATTAATTGCAGCACCTTTTTTTCCTGCTCTGAAATATCGTATATGGGTTCCTGTAAGGCATGCTCCTGCAAAACAGGTTCGCCTATATGTTCTTTAATTGCAGGGCACAGGTAGCGGTAACCTTCCTGTATGGTTTCTATACAGGATACCAGGTCGGTGAGGGAGTGGTTTACCGACAGGTAGCCATTTACATCATAGTACAGGGCCAGGTTGGCGTGAAAGTCTTCCGGCAGTATACAAACAATGCAATAGGTTTTGGGCGATCTTTTTTTGATAGTACGCGCCAGCTCAAGCCCGCTGAAGCTTTCCGGCAGGCTTTTATCTATGATCACTATATCGCATTGCCATACCGCCTGCCGTGCTATAACGTCGGGGTTATCCGTGATATGCAGCACCTGGATACATTTCTCTTTCAGGTATTCTGCTATCAGCTTTGCACTGTTAATATTCTGCTTTAAAATAATTGCGGTTTTCATGTTGTGCATAAGTTTAAGGGTACTACAACAATAACACGCTGCTCCAATTGAGCGCTTTATCAGATATGTAGGAGAGTAATGTTAATGCAATGCCTGTTAATCCATCCAGCAGGCCTTCTTCTTTGCCTGCGTATACGCCTTTGGGTAATTCATCTTCCAGCAGCAAAATGGTTCTTTGCAACCAGTGCTCATAGCCATCCCGGTACACGGGGAATCCTGTTTCCTTGTATAATATGCGGCAGCTTTGCGCCAGCCCGGCAGCACCATGGCAAAAGGCGGCAGTAGTAGCCTGGGTAGATGAGCTGTCCTTGCGCATCATGCTTTGCATACCAATGAGGTTGGCTAAGCGCAGCAGGCCATCATCCCCAAACAATTTAGCGGCCCGGTAAAACAGCAGTACCT
>NZ_DATCRF010000164.1:0-2400 GCF_036569125.1 Chitinophaga sp.
GCAGGCGCTTCGCGCGCAAAAGAAATTAAATGGCTGCAACAGACAAATAACGTAAAAAGCAGGGCTTTCGCAAACAGGAAGGCGATCCCGTTGCGTTTCGTGGAAGTACGCATATTGTTTCAGATTTTGGGTGCGAGGAAAAGGTTGATACTTTCTGCTACATGTTCATAACGTGGTTGCTAAAATAGCGGAAAGGCGGGGTGGAAAGAATGGAAAATCGTACAGATGTATGGATAAATTGGTGGGGGAAGCAGAGGCTAGACCTGCCAATAACCCATATTTGGGAATTTTTGTACCTTCCATGATAAGTAAATATCAGAATAAAATGAAAAGAAGGACCAATAGGGGGATGGCATTACGAACCGGGGTAGATAAAATACGCCATTATTTCCGGCTTTCTGCTTATAAAAAATTGAAGGAACAGGATCTCAGTGAGCTGGAAGAAAACGGCTTTGAAGCAATATTTGCAAATATTGGAAAACGTGCTGCTACCAATGCCATCAATGAAAATAAAGCATTAGGAATTCCTGTTACCTTCTGGCAGGATGGATGGGTAGTACGCAGAATGCCGGACGGTAGTATTGAACGGCTTCAGCAGGCAGCCCAGGTCAGGGAAAAACAATTCAGGAAAGGTACTGTACTTCATGTCAGAAAAACACACTAGCCGTATGCGGGTGTTCGCCGGCCCTAACGGATCCGGTAAAAGCACCACTGTTAAAGAAGTTCAACGCAATTTTTATACGGGCGTTTATATCAATGCAGACGATATAGAAAAAACCGGGCGGGAAAAAGGCTTTATTAACCTGGGCGACTATGGTTTAACCACCGATGAGACAACTTTCACTAATTTCCTCCAACAATCTACCCTATTTCAAAAAGCCAACCAGGAAGGGTTTCCAATAGATCTTGCATTTTCAGACAATATCATAAGAATAAGAAAGGATACTCATTCTTATGAAGCAGCTTTAATTGCTGAGTTCCTGCGCCAGTTGCTGATTGAAGAAGGCAATACATTTTCTTTTGAAACGGTGATGTCGCATCCCTCCAAACTGGATATATTCAGAAATGCCCATGCAGCCGGCTTTAAAAATTACCTGTACTTTATTGCAACAGTATCGCCTAAGATCAATATTGACCGCGTAGCGGCAAGGGTAAAAAAGGGAGGGCATGCTGTTGATCCACGTAAGATCGAAGAACGTTATTACCGCTCCCTGGATCTTTTAGCTGACATGATACCTTATTGCCACCGGTGTTACCTGATCGACAATTCACTGGAAGGAAAATATCGTCTGATAGCAGAAATTGAGGACAATGAAACAGTCATCATTCATAATGATGATATTCCGGATTGGGTTTATACCTATGCTATCCAGAAAATGGGATTTGATCAATAATTGCCTACAACCGCTCATAATCCTCCCGCGTATCCACATCCACCTCTCCCAACGGAAACGGCACCGCCGCCACTTCCTGCTCAAACTGCAGCAGCAGCTTTTTAGCGCCTTCCTGGCCTTTTAGTGCCAGCAGTTCGGGAAAGAAGAGCTTATCAAACAGTACGGGCACGCCCATGGTGTTCTTATAGTAGCTGGCTACAATGCCTTTGCCGGTGTCCAGCTTTTGCTGCATGAGCTGCTGCAGATGTTCAACACTCACATGGGGCTGATCGCATACCATTAAGATCACACCGGTGGCCAGGGGCGCTTTTTCCTGCAGGGCCGATATGCCGGTACGGATGGAGGAGCTCATGCCCTCTTCCCAATCCTTGTTCTCTATCATGGTCACCAGCTCTTTAGGAACTTCCGGGGAAATGATCATGGCGTGCGCGCCCAGCACCACTATCACGGGTGTGCAGCCTGAGCTCAGGGCTGTTTGTATGGCATGCTGCAACAGGGTTTTGCCCTGGTAAATAAGCTGTTGTTTGGGAGCTCCCATACGGGTGGAGGCGCCTGCGGCTAAGATGATAATGCCTGTCATAGTGAATGGATTAATGCAGTACAGCAGGTTCCCCGTTGTGCGGGGCATGAATAGGGGTATTTTTATCGCGCAGCGGGGCGCCACTGCGGTTGGATAGCACAGCTTTGATCTCCGCCATTACCGACAGCGCAATTTCTTCCGCGCCTTCTGCACCAATATCCAGGCCGGTGGGCCCATACACTTTCTGCAGCTGTTCCGGGGTAATAGTTACGCCGGCTGCGCGCAGCTCTTCCAGCATACGGTCCAGCTTCTTTTTAGGACCCAGAGAACCAATGTAAGGCAGCTCCAAAGGCAGCAGCTGCCGCAGCATGGCCAGGTCGTAGTTATAGTTGTGCGTCATGAGCACTACTGCGGTGCGGTCATCAATCACTACTTGCGACAAAGCCTGTTCCGATCTGGAAACCAGCACTTTACCAGCTTTCGGAA
>NZ_DATCRF010000165.1:0-19273 GCF_036569125.1 Chitinophaga sp.
GTATTATTACTCGCTTATGTATTTTTTTTCAAAACATTTTTCCGCCCCCGCTTATCATGTATTGAAGTGGTGGTATTTCTTTAAACTATTGAAAAAGTGCTACAAAGGCGGTTTTTATGCGCGTATTGCGTGGATGATAGCGTTAAATGCACCTCCTTATTATTCGTTAAGATTTAAACAAAAAATACGCCTTGGTGGAACTTAAACGTTGAAAATTATATCTTCATTATTCAATAGCACAATACAATTATGCCTCTAATAGGGCTGGACCTGGAAAAACTAAAATATCCGCATAATGGGCTGTTTACAGTTTGCTGGCAGTTAGGCCAACGCCTGCCCGCGCTTTTGGAGCAGGATGAGGAGCTATTGTACTACCTGCCCGCCGGCTTTAAAGGGTTTGCGAATAATGTGTGCTATAAAGCATTATACTACCAGTGGTACCACCGCTATTTTTTTCACCCGCCCAAAACCGCCGTATGGCATGCGCTGCACCAGGATACCAATGTTTATCCCCGCAAACGTACAGGCAAGCTGGTGCTCACCATCCACGATCTTAATTTTTTACTGGACGAAAGAAAGGACGACCGCACCAAAACCCTGCTGCTGCGCCGTTTGCAGGAACAGGTAGATGAGGCGGACCGCATTGTTACTATTTCCCGGTTCACGTTTAATACCGTGCAGGAACATTTACGCGTGGCAAAAGAAAAATGCTGCATTATATACAACGGTGCCGATATAAAGGAATACCCCTCCTTTGACCAGCCCTGTTACCGGCCGGCGGCGCCCTTCCTGTTCTCCGTAGGGATGCTGATGCCCAAGAAGAATTTTCATGTGCTGCCTGCACTGCTGCAGCATAACCAGTACGAGCTGCTGATTGCCGGTGCGCCGCATGGCGACTATATTAAGAAGATCCAGGAAGAAGCCGCTTTGTTTGGCGTAAGCAACCGTGTAAAACTCTTAGGCCCCATCAGCAACCAGGATAAGTACTGGTACCTGAAGAACTGTTATGCATACGTGTTTCCCTCCATTACAGAAGGTTTTGGAATACCGCCTATTGAGGCTATGCAGTTTGGCAAGCCTGTCTTTTTGTCAGACAAAACCAGCCTGCCGGAAGTAGGGGGTGACCATGCTTATTACTTCCGCGATTTTGATCCCCGGCATATGCAGCAGGTGTTTGAAGAAGGGATGCACCAATATGCCACCCAACACCCGCAACAGGCCATCATAGCGCATGCGCACCAGTTTAACTGGGACCGTATGACCCGGGAATACCTGCACGTATACCGCAGCCTGTACTAAGCTATTTCAGTATTTTATAGTTCCGGTAATCAAACAGGCGTTTGCCGGTTTTCTGCTCAATCCAATACAACAGGGAGTCTTTAAAAGAAAAGCTTTTACGGCTAATGTCGCGCTCAAACTGCCAGTTACGCGCAGCTATGCGGCTTTGCATTACCTGCGGGTGGGCGCCTTTGAACAGGGCCAGGGAATCCACCATGCCGTAGTCAAATTCACCGGTTAACAAACGTTCCTGCAAGGCCTGCTCATTATTACCGTAATATAAGTGGTGAGAGTTATTTTGTTTTTGCGCCTGCAATGCGGGATCTTTTACCCAGCCATAGTGATAGATCTCCGCCTGCACCGGTTTTACCAGCAGCTTTTGCCCGTCCCTGCGAAAGCCCTGTGCATCATTATAAGAGCGGATCTGTTTATTATTACGGATCACACGGATCTCGTTTTTGTACCAGGTGCGTGAATCGCCTACATAATCATAGCTACCGTAAAAATGCACGTAGTTGAACAGCAATCCTTCAACCCGTTTATCGTCCTTGTATTGCTGCATGGCAGCACGTATGTTGTTATAGCCTTTTTCATGCACCACTTCATCGGCCTGTATGTAAAAAGCCCAGTCGGCATCAGCGCCCACAGCATCAAAAGCCTTGTTGGTTTCTACAGCCAGCACGCGCCCGCCTTCTTTCAGGGAATCGTCCCAAATG
Source organism: Chitinophaga sp. (assembly GCF_036569125.1). GTDB lineage: Bacteria > Bacteroidota > Bacteroidia > Chitinophagales > Chitinophagaceae > Chitinophaga. Next base: position 1,995 of record NZ_DATCRF010000165.1, read on the forward strand.
GTTTGTATAATGCGGATCTTGGGGGAGCCGATGGATTGAATAAGCTCCAGCGTATTATCATCAGAATTACCTACGCTTACCACCATCTCATCGCACAGGGGCAACACAGATTGTATGGAAGCCACCACCGGGTAATCATATTTTATGGCGTTACGTACAAAGGTAAATCCCGCTACTTTCATGTAATGATGATTAATGTGCCGGAGCGAAGGTATAAAGGAAATCTTTATTTTGCACCTATGTTGCACCATCCGGCAGAGATACCTGATCTGAAAACACTGGCCCGCCGCATTTCATTGGTAGAAAATGAAGCGCCGGGCTATACACAGCTGCTGGAACAACTGCCCCCCGGCAGCCCCACGCGGGTAATAGGCATCACCGGCCCGCCCGGCGCCGGCAAAAGCACGCTGGTGAATACGCTCATCCAAACGCTGGTGGATCAGCAAAAGCGGGTAGCTATTATTGCCGTGGACCCATCTTCCCCTTTTAACTTTGGCGCCCTGCTGGGCGACCGCATCCGCATGAGCCAGCACTTTAACAATGAGCAGGTGTTCATACGCTCGATGGCCAACCGGGGTGCATTAGGCGGCCTGAGCCCCAAGATCATTGAAGTAAGTGATATAATAAAAGCTGCAGGATTCGATTACCTGTTTATAGAAACAGTTGGCGTAGGCCAGAGTGAAGTGGATATTGCGGGCATTGCCACTACTACCGTTGTGGTGGTAGTACCGGAAGCAGGTGATGAGATACAAACGATGAAAGCCGGGCTGATGGAGATTGCCGACATATTTGTGGTGAACAAGGCGGACCGTGATAATGCAGATGCGTTTGTAAAAAACCTGCGCTTGTTATCTGCAGAACGGCACCATAACACAGGCTGGCAAATACCGGTGCTTAAAACCATTGCCACCCGCGATGAAGGCATCCAGGAATTGATACAAGCCATTGACCGGCACCAGCAACAAATGGATCATAAAGAGCGGCATGCCTTGCTGCTGGCGGAAAAGGCCTGGCAGCTGATCCAGCACCGGCGTATGCAGGATGTAAATAAAAAAGCGCTGCAGCAACAAATATTACGGGAGCTGGAAGAGGGTACGTTTAACCTGTATAAGCTGGTTAATAATTGGTAAAATGTGTGCCACACCTTAAAGGTGTGGCACACGTACATATTATCTTAACACGCCATTTTTGATCAGCACTTTCATTACCTGCCGTTTAATGGAAATATTGCGGCTGCTGGTTTCATCTGCATCTTTCGCGTGGTGGTAAGCGTTAAACACGGTACGGTAGCTGATCAACCCTGTCAGTATCTTATCAGGCCCACTGATCACCGGTAAAATATCCTGCTGGTGGCGGGCCATCAGGTCTACGGCAAAACGCAGGGAGCTATCTTCCTGCACCGTTACCATATTGGTATTGGTAACATAGGTAACAGAGGCATCTTCCGGCGTATCGGGCAGCAGCACATCTTCCATTTTAAGTATCCCTATCAGCTGCTGATGCGCATCTACCACCGGGTAGGCCAGCTCATAACCGCCCAGCTTATTTTCGTATAACCAGTTCCGTAGCTCGCCAATGGTATTCTCCTCGCTTATCATTACCAGGTTGTTCACCAGCGCTTCTTTTACCGGAATACCTTCCAGGGGATCCGGTTTGTAGGTATGCGGTGTGAGAATGCCGCGGCGGGCAATTTTCTCCGTCATAATGGTATTGCGCATCAGGAAAAAGGAAACGAAATAAGAAGCTACACAGGCGCCGATCAACGGCAGCAGGGTATCTCCATCACGGGTGGTTTCCAGCGCAAAAATAATAGAGGTAAGCAGCGCGCGGGTAGATCCCGCAAACATAGCCGCCATGCCTATTAAGGCTGCTACAGATATGTTGATAGCTACGTTGGGAAATACCATTTGCAGCATCAATGCAATGAATACGCCGCAAGCGCCGCCAATGGTAAGCAGGGGCGCCAGGGTACCACCGGAGGTACCGCTGCCTAAAGAAAAAGACCAGGATATAAACTTCAGCACGCCCAGCACAAACAACATGTGAAGGGTTACCTGACCGGTAAGCAAATTATTAATATTCACATACCCTACGCCTAAAGTGGCAGGTGCAAAATAACCTACTAACCCTACCACCAGGCCCCCAAAGGTGGGCCACCACATCCAGTGAATGGGCAGCTTTTCAAAACCATCTTCGATCGCATACACTGCCTTAGTAACCAATGCAGCCAGTAAGCCGATCACTATTCCAATAACGGAATAGGCCAGCAGCGCAGTATTGGTGGGCGCTGTAACATCCGGCATGGTAAACACCGGCGCACTGCCCCAGTATAAATGATGAAAGGCCGAACCGGTGATACAACCCAGTACAACCGGGATAATACTGCGGGGAGAAAATTCGAACAACAATAGCTCAACCGCCAGGATCATGGCCGCCAGCGGGCTGCCGAATATACAGCTCATACCGGCTGCAGCGCCGGCGGCCAGCAATATTTTACGCTCGTTGGCCGTGATCTTTAATAGCTGGCCAATAAAAGAACCCCAGGCGCCCCCGGTAGCAATAATAGGTCCTTCTGAACCAAAGGGACCACCGGTGCCGATGGAAATGGCGGCGGAAAGGGGCTTCAGGAAAGTGATAATAGGTTTAATACGGCTTTTATTCACCAGCACCTGTTCCATTGCCTCCGGTATGCCATGCCCGCGGATAGCGGCAGAACCATAACGCGCCATTAAGCCTACGATCACGGAGCCGATCACGGGTACAATTATTACCCAATAGCCCAGCTGGTTGTGCAGGGGAGTGCTTTCCTCTACAGAAAGCCGGCCATAGAACGAGAGGTTGGTGATAAAGTTAATGAGGAGTAACAGCAGCTTGGCAATTAAACTGATAATGGCCGCATTTGCCACGGTTAAGGCCGATAAATATAAAACCCTTTTAGGGTTGATCCCCGCGGGAGGCTGTGCCACATGAGCATCTGCCAGCGCAGGGTCCATAGAGGGAGATACCGGAATACCACTCCGGTTAAGCGTAAAAAAAATGTTCTTCATGGTCAATGATCTCGTAATATAGTTTGTATCAGAAAGCGCGGGTACATCTGTAAGTGACTTCAAAACTATATACTGGTCACCACAACCGCAAATAAAATGGGCTTGCCGGCAGTATTATATATAAATAATCAGCATTATGTATCCGGCATTTGTCGTGAAATAGGTGTCAAAATGAGTTAATGAATTGTTAAGCGAAATGCATAGCTAGATTGGACAACTACTGCGGTATTCATTATTATAAACTGTATATAAATTGATTTTACATACGATAAAAGCTGAATACAATGAAATTAACGCGGTGAACGAAATGTTAAAGATTTTGTTAGTTAGGAGCCCTTATTATATTTGTAAGGTACGAAACTGGGTTACGACCCCACCTAAAAATACATCTATGATAAATGGCAAGCGTTATGAAAGTACGTCGGCCGGTATTACCTCATCCACTTTGAGTTTACGGGAGCTAGTTTTAATAAAACGTATGTTACTGTTTACCCGTGAAGATGAACGGTATTTACAAATGGCCGGTGAAATACTTTCCGATCAATCAGAAACAATACTGGACATTTGGTACGATCACATGGTTGCCAACGATTACCTGGCCCATTATTTTACCCGCGATGGTAAGCCGGATGCCGAATACCTGCGTACCTTGCGGCCCCGTTTCGGCAGCTGGATCCGCCAATTATGCCAGCGGCCTGCCGATAATCCCTGGGCCCAGCTTGAACAGGCTATTGCGCAACGCTACCAGGACCAGGCGGTACCTACCCCGCAAATGCCCGACCTGCCGGCTGTTTTTTTACGCTACATGGTCACCTTTATTTACCCGGTCACCAATGCTATCCGCCCTTTCCTGAGTAAGAACGGCCACCGGCCCGAGGAAATTGAAAAAATGCACCAGGCCTGGTTTAAAGCCGTAAGCCTGAGCGTAATCCTGTGGACGTATCCAGATCCCGTTGCACAACAGCCCTGCTAATACTCCTTCCTTATTTACCCGTATCAACTTATTGAAATCCTGCTGAAAACTATTTGAACCATAACCATAAACTATGGAAGTTGCTGTTTTTGACACCTATGTAAAGAAGAAGAACGGCGGATACATGCATTTTGATATTATTGTTGCTGCCGGTACACACTATGATCACGTGCTTACTTTTGGTAAAGCTTACCTGCAATCCAAACAACGCGCTTCTCCACACATCACTACCCGGGACTGCCGTTTCTGCCACCTGGAAGAGGTAATACCGGTATGGGAAAAAACAATTGCCCGGCAGGGATATTACATTCATGAAATTGAAGGCTGTTAGTAATATATTGATTGTATTTTCCACGATCCAAAATTTCTGTATATTAGCCGGTTACAAAAAGTAAGCAGGAAGCAGGATGGGGAAAACTTCAATTTTCAGCCCCGAACAACAAGCCGGAAATTTATCCAGTAAGGTGGTAGCCGCTTTAGAACGACTATCAGCCACCTTTCGTGTATTGCTATGGAATGAAGCCAAGCAGTATGGACTAAGCCCTATACAGGTACAGCTCCTCATATTCTTACTTTACTATCCTGAAGGAAAAAGAACGGTAACGCACCTGGCGCATTATTTCAACATGACCAAGGCTACCATCAGCGATGCCATAAAATCGCTGGAAAGCAAACAATTGCTTACCCGTAAAATTACGGAAGGCGATTCCCGCAGCCATAGCCTGCACCTGAGCAAAGAAGGCAAGGTCATGGCCCGGAAGGTGGAGCGCTTTGCCAATCCCATGCTGGATGTTGTAAGCCAGTTTACGGATGATGACCAGGCCGCCCTGCTGGAAAAACTGCTGCAGACCATTTACAAGCTGAACCAGGTGGAAGTGATCACCCCGCAGACCATGTGCCTGAACTGCCGGTTCTATACCCAAAAGAACGGCGGCCATTATTGCAACCTGGTAAAGTCTCCGCTAAAATCCGGGGATCTGAGGTTGGATTGCCCGGAGTTTCAGTTTCCTCCGGAGGAGTAATTAATAATTAAGAATGAATAATTAATAATCGCGGGGAGAGAGTGCGGGTAATGTTACTAAGTTTATGGGACCGTTAATGAAAATGGTATAAGTGGTGTAAGAGAATGGGACTAAGGCTAAGTGCGGGCTAATTAATAATCAGGAATGAAGCACTATAACAGAGGGTGAGGGTGACTTAATTATTCATTAGTACGGTTGCTGCGCCACCAGCGGTAACCTAAAATACCGATAATAAGTAAGGGCGTTAAGGCCAGGTAAAGAATACCGTTGTTTAACCCTTTGGCAGGGCCTTCTCCCAGCTGCTGTGCGGTTTTGGTACAAAGAGAGCACTGCGCCATAGCCTGCACGCTGCACAATAATATCATTAAAAATAATCCAAGCTGCTTCATGTGTGTCCTTTAAAGTGCGGTTACAAAGTTACGCCCATTAATAATACGGGGAGATCATTATATACACCACTACACCGGTTACGGATACATAAAACCAAATAGGCCAGGTTATACGGGCTATTTTCTTATGTTTCACAAAATCAGATTGCAGGCCGCGCAGTAAGGTGAACAATACCAGTGGTACAATTACGGCCGCCAGCACAATATGGGTAAGCAGAATAAAGTAGTAAAAATAACGGCTGCCTCCCACAGCTGCCTTTTCCACAGCATCTACCACACCATTATGATCGCTGTCGCCAAACTTAGTGCTTTCGGTAAAAAAGTGGTATGTAACGTACGATATCAGGAAGATGGCACTAAGTACCACCGCGGTTAGATTAGCGGCTTTATGCGCTTTAATATGCCCATTCTTGATGAAATACAGGCTGGCCAGCAGCAGCACCGCAGTAGTGGAATTTAAAATGGCATGGAATAAGGGCAGCAGCTGCACATTAAACCCTGCTTCCATATGCGGGCGGGGCAGGTAAAAGAGGATGGCCACCAACACCGGTATTACGATGGATATGATGGTTATAGGGAGGTTAAGGTTCTTGTTCTTAAGACTACTCATTTCGATTTACGATTTTAGATTTACGATTTTGGATCTTTTAAGCGAACTGCGGCATGAGATCTAAAATCGTAAACCGTACATCTAAAATATCACTTCACCGATTCAGTACCTGCAAACAACCGCTTCCAGAAGGGCGGCCGGTTACGGTCTTTCTCTAAATGCAATACGGCAATATCATTGGCGCACTGGCGGATGGCATTGCTATCCAGCCCATTGTAATAACCGCGGATATGGCCGTTCTTATCTATCAGCACCAGCTTTTCCGTATGAATAAAATCATCCGGGCCACCGCTGCCTTCTGTTACCGATACAAAAAAATCATGACGGGCCAGGTCGTAGATCTCTTTTTTAGGCCCCGTCAGCAGCCACCAGTTATCCGGGTTAATACCGTTCTTATTTGCATACCAGCGCAGGCGTTCGGATGAATCGCGTTCCGGGTCTACAGAAAAAGAGAGGAGCTGCAGCAGCGTATCGTTCTTCACGTACGCTTCCTGTATTTTCTTCAGATTTTTAGTAAGGGTGGGGCAAATGCTGGTACAGGAAGTAAAAAAGAAATCAACCAGCACCACTTTACCGGGCAGGTTCTTGAGGCCTACCTGCTGGCCTAACTGGTTGGTAAGGGTAAAATCGCGGATGGTGTGAAACACGGTGTCGTAGCTGGTTTTACCATCCTTCACCACAGTGTCCACCCTTTCCGGAATGTAAAAACGTGGTACAGGTACCACGTTCTTACCATAATGATCTACTATCAGGTACCCCACAAGCGGCAACAAAATTGCCAACATTAATCCTATAACTGCCCTGCGTTTAATAACATGTCGTTTTATAAATCCAAAACGCGTTGTGTCTTTTAATGATGTCCTTCCTCAGTATGCACCGCAGGTAATTCCTGACGGGGTGCACCGGGAGCAAGGTCCTTACGCATGTTCTTCCAGGAATCACCATCTGCCAGGAAGGCGATAATGAACCATACGAACAGCATCAAAGGTATCAGGATGGTCAGGATCAGGTTCTTGATCTCATGACGCAAGTGCATAAATTCAGCTACAATGAAAAAGGCCTTTACAACGGTTAAGCCTACGAATATAGCATTCAGCACCAGGCGGCTTGGGAAGCCGGTTTCCAGGTGTAAGAAAGCCAGCGCTACTTCCACTACAGTCACACACAATAAGATCCAGAACGTTTTCCAGATGGTTTTCGTGGAGCCTTCGTGCTCCTGGTGCTCATGCCCTTCTACTGTATGTGTATGTTCCATTATCAATAATTTTTTAAGATTCTAATTTAAAATAACAACTTCCATTCCCTTTGCCGCGATCACAGCAGGTAAAAACAGGTGAACACAAATACCCAAACCAGGTCTACAAAGTGCCAGTACAAACCTACTTTCTCGATCATTTCATAGTGTCCGCGCTGCTCGTAGGTACCTTTCAGTACGTTGGCCAGGATCACAATGTTCAGCACCACGCCGGAAGTTACGTGCAGGCCGTGGAAACCGGTAATGGTAAAGAAGAAGTTAGTAAAGTTGGTAGAAGCTACCGTACCATTCACATTAGAGAACGGATTGCGGCCCCACCAGGCGCCTTCATGGAAAAGGTGTGTCCATTCCCAGGCCTGGCAAGACAGGAAGGCAATACCGCCAATGATGGTCCAGATGAGCCATTTGGCCACATCTTTCTGGTTCCTGTGGTGACCGGCATGTACAGCTAATACCATGGTCACAGAACTCATAATGAGGATGAAGGTCATTAAGCTCACAAATACCAATGGCATGTGTGCATGCCCCATCAGCGGGAATGAGCGGAAAACCTCGTTAGGATCAGGCCAGGAGGTGCTCATGAAGCGGATAGTACCGTATGAGATCAGTAATGCGCCAAAAGTAAAAGCATCTGACATCAGGAAGTACCACATCATCAACTTTCCATAGCTCACATTAAAGGGAGAATATCCTCCGCCCCACCATTTTTTCTTCGCTGTAACTGCTGTATCCATTTTTAATTTAATTCGTTGTTATTTATTTCGGCGTTTTATGTCTTTATTCAATTGTTTGAATGAACCTTCGTTTTACCTGGCTATGCTTAAAAACACCAGGAGGTAGATCCACAACACATCTACAAAATGCCAGTAGAGCGATGCGACCTCAATAGGTACGGCGCTGTATACACGCACCCTTGTTCTGTAAGCCCTGGCAAACATGATCAGCAGGGCTACCACACCTCCCAGCACGTGCAGCATATGCATGCCTACGATCACGTAAATAAAGGAGGCCGATACGGGCCCGCTCAACGGTAAGCCGCGCTGGCTCAGCTGCGAAAAACCGAGGCACTGACATGCCGCAAATACCACACCCAAAGCCGCTGTAAGGGTTATGAGCTGCTTGTAGCGCTGCATATTCCTTTGCTTGAACTGCTTCACGGCTAACTGGATGGTTCCACTGCTGATGAGTATCACCGCGGTAGAGATCCAGAAGATGTGGGGTAAATCAAAGACCTGCCAGTTCGCCTGTGCCCGTTTTACAACATAGGCACTGGTAAAACCTATGAACATCATGGTTATGCTGCCCATAGCTATCCACAGGGAATATTTATGCGGATGTATTTTCTTTCTTTGTACACTCATTGCCTGCATCACGCTCTTTTCAATTTATACTTTATCAGCCAGCAACGCCAGCTGTACTATTACCAGGTAAATATAAGAACCAAACATCAGCTTACGGGCAGCAGGCACATCACATTTCCGGTACAGCGTAACTGCGCGGTACAGGTAAAAAATGCCGGCCAGTATGCAAATGATGGCAGAGATGCTACCGCTGATCTTTAACAGGTAAGGCGCCAGGCCTGCCGGTATCAGTAACAGCGCATAAGTAGCGGACTGCAATGCCGTCATTTTATTCGGGCCGCCTGCAGCTGGTAACAGCTTAAAGCCTGCTTTGGTATAGTCCTGGTGCGCTATCCAGGCAATAGCCCAGAAGTGCGGGAACTGCCACAGGAACTGGATGGCGAATAAGGACCAGCCTCCTTCGCTCAGCTGGTTAGCGCCGGCTGCCCACCCGATCAACGGGGGCAAGGCGCCGGGAATAGCGCCTACCAGTACGGCCAGCGAATTCCATTTTTTCCAGGGCGTATATACAAAACCGTATAATACCAGGGATATCAGGCTTAAAACAGCGCTCAGCCAGTTAAAGCTATAGGCCATAATGCCAATACCCGCTAAACCGGTAACCACAGCTACCACGGAGGCCTCTGTTTCAGAGAGCCGGCCGGCCGGTAAAGGGCGGTTAGCGGTACGGGCCATCAGCTTATCCGTATTCTTTTCCCACACCTGGTTAATAGTGTTGGCCGAACCGGATACCAAAAGGCCGCCTGCAAATAATAAAAGAACTTTTACCAGGTTAAACTCCACTCCCGGCACCAGCAGGTAACCTACCACACAGGAAAATACAACCATGAACGTGAGGTTGAACTTCATGAGCTGGAAGTAATCCTTCGCCTTGCTGGCTACTGCATACGATAACGACAATTTTATGGAGTTTTCTTGCAACACTTATTCTTGCTTTTAGCTTTTGGCTATTAGCTGTTAGCTGCTAAAAGCTAATGGCTAACAGCTAACAGCTGTTTATCAATGCGCTGTTTCGTCAGGGCCCAACGGCACGGTTTGCGGAATAAAGTCTTTTCCGTCCTTGCTGTAGTCATACGCCCAACGGTGTACTTCCGGAATTTCACCAGGCCAGTTGCCATGCCCCGGATGTATGGGGGTGGTCCATTCCAGTGTAGTTGCATCCCAGGGGTTGGTAGTGGTTAGCTTACGGCCCTTGAAAATGCTGTAGAAGAAGTTGAACACAAACAGCAGCTGCGTAGCAAACACAATGAATACCACGATACTGATAAACTTATTCAGCTCTGCAAACTGTTTGAAAGATTCCCAGTTGGAGTAATCATAATACCTTCTGGGCATACCGGCCATACCTTCATAGTGCATGGGCCAGAAGATGCAGTAAGCGCCTACCAGTGTGATCCAGAAGTGAATGTAACCCAGCGTACCGTTCAGGTAGCGGCCATACATTTTCGGGAACCAATGGTAAATACCGGCAAACATACCAAAGAAGGCAGATACACCCATTACTATATGGAAGTGCGCGATCACGAAGTACGTATCGTGCAGGTGAATATCAATGGAAGAGTTACCCAGCCAGATACCGGTTAAACCGCCGGAGATAAAGGTGCTCACAAAACCGATGGAGAACAGCGCACCCGGGGTGAACCGTATGCTGCCTTTCCAGATGGTGGTGAGCCAGTTAAATACCTTGATGGCCGATGGCACGGCTATGAGTAAGGTTAAGAGTACGAAGAACGCGCCCAGGAAGGGATTCAAACCTGTTACGAACATGTGGTGCGCCCATACCAGGAAGGCCAGGATCGCAATGGCGAACAGGGAGCCGATCATTGCCAGGTAACCAAAGATAGGTTTACGGGAATTAATGGCCAGTACTTCAGATACCATACCCATTGCAGGCAGGATGATGATGTACACTTCCGGGTGACCCAGGAACCAGAACAAGTGCTGGTACAGGATGGCGCTACCGCCTTCGTTAGACAGGGCTTTACCGGCTACAAACAGCTCGCTCAGGTAAAAGCTGGTGCCTGCATGACGGTCAAACAGCAGCAGGATGAAACCTGACAGCAGTACCGGGAAGGATAATACGCCCAGGATAGCGGTGAAGAAGAATGCCCAGATAGTCAGCGGCAGCTTCGTCATGCTCATACCTTTGGTACGCATATTCAGAATGGTGGAAATATAGTTCAGGCCACCCAGCAGCTGCGATACTACGAACAGCGCCATGCTGGTTAACCAAAGATCCATACCTATTTTAGAACCGATAGAAGCATCGCCCAGGGCGCTCAGCGGGGGGTAAGATGTCCAGCCGCCGGAAGCAGGTCCTGTTTGTACGAACAGGGAGCAGGTCATTACAATGCTGGCCAGGAAGAAGAACCAGTAGCTCAGCATGTTCATGAAGGGAGAAGCCATATCGCGTGCACCTACCTGCAGGGGTATCAGCAGGTTGGAGAAAGTACCGGACAAACCTGCCGTCAATACAAAGAATACCAGGATGGTGCCGTGCATGGTTACCAGGGCGTAGTAGGCCTCCGGTGTAATGCGGCCGCCTTTAGCCCAATGACCCAGGATAGATTCCAGGAAAGGGAAAGTGGAGTCGGGAAAAGCCAGCTGTAAGCGGAACAATACTGAAAAGCCAGCGCCTACGATCGCCCAGATGATACCGGTGATCAGGAATTGCTTGGCAATCATTTTATGATCCATGCTGAAAACATACTTCGATATGAAGCTGTCTTCATGATGATGTTCATCATGCCCGTTGCCATGGTCATGCGCCGCTGCGCCGTGCGTTACCTCATGATGACTGTGCAGGGTTGCTTCGTTACTCATAATCGGATCTATTTGGAAGTATCTTACTGTTATGTCTTAAATAATGCTGTTCACAAATTTAGCGAATTATAATGCCGCTACTGCTTTCTGGGTGCTGTCCTTAGACGGCTCAGCGGGAGCAACAGGCTGTGCCGGCTTACCGGAACCTTCTGCTTCATGCGCCAGCGCATACTGTGATTTCTGCTTGGCTACCCAGGCATCAAATTCCTGTTGGGTTTCTACTACAATGTTGGCTTTCATGGAGTAGTGACCGGCGCCGCACATCTGGTCGCAGGAAATTTCGTATACAAAATCAGGGTTACCGGTTTTGTCTTTCATCTGCGTAGTAGTGAACTTAGGCGTAAACCACAGGGTGGTAGGGATACCGGGCACCGCATCCATTTTCAGGCGGAAGTGAGATAAACCTACGTCATGCACCACATCGCGGGAGCCAATGATCAGCTTTACCGGCTTACCTACTACCAGGTGCATTTCAGTGGCCATGAAATCATCTTTATTCAGGTTATCATCCCAATCCTGGCCAACCGGGTTGGTAGCATCATTAATATTCTTGAAGAATTTGCTGCCCAGCTGCCCGTCTTTACCGGGGTAGCGGATCAGCCAGTTAAACTGCTTGCCGGTAATTTCTACCACCATAGCATCTTTAGGCGCTTCGGAGGTAATGGCGAACCAGTGGCGCAAACCAATGGCCACCAGTATGGTGAGCGCAATGGCAGGGATCACGGTCCAGATCACTTCCAGCTTGTTATTGTGCGGGAAATAAAAGGCAGCCTGGCCTTCTTTCTCCTGGTATTTGAATGCGAACCAGAACAGCAGTATCTGCGTAATTACAAATACTATCCCGGTAATTACCAGGGTCCACATGATCATGTTATCAATGGAATCGCCCTGTTCGGATGCTGCTTCGCCCAATATCTTACCTTTCAACAGCTCATTGCAGTAATATACGCCAATGAGTCCCAGCACCAGGAAAGCGATCAGCAAAAAGCCGTTAATGCGGTTATTCTGCTGGCGGGCCTTCTTTTCTCCCTTCAAAATGGACACATATTCGCTCGCCTTCGCAATCTGGAAGATGACTATGAATATGAGCACAACAACTAAGACTGCTAAAAAACCTGACATTGCTATTTGAAATAATTAAGTTATCTAATGCTTTTCGTTGTTACTAGGTTCACTTCCTTTGATCAGGTGTGGTGTATGATACTTTCCTTCAGATAAGGATGGTTCCTGGGCGCCAGCGGTGCTTTTGTCAGCTGGTTAGCAACTAAAAATATCAGCAGCCCCACAAAACCCAGGCCTAATCCCAGCTCATACCAGGGGAAGTTCAGCTCATGAACGGAACCCGGCATTACCATCTGGAAAAAGTCCAGCCAGTGACCAAAGATGATCAGGATGGCAATATAGGTTACTGCAGTATAGTTACGCTTGGTATCGCGTTTCATTAACAGCAGCAACGGCAAAATAAAGTTGATGATCAGGTTCAGGAAAAACACCGGGCGCCATTCACCCCAAACGCGGGGTTTAAAGTATTCGGTTTCTTCCGGCATGTTGGCATACCATATCAGCATATACTGTGAGAACCACAGGTAAGTCCAGAAGATGCTGAACGCAAACATGAATTTACCCAGGTCATGCAAATGCTCTTCATTTACATAGGAAAGGTAACCGTTCCTTTTCAGGTAGATCACAAATAATGCGATCAGTGACAGGCCGGATACCCAGGTGCTGGCAAAAGTGTACCAGCTGTACATGGTAGAGAACCAGTGAGGATCAATGCTCATCAGCCACAGCCAGGGAGTGGTAGAACCTACGCTCAGCGCATAGATCACAATAAAACCACCACACCAGAACGAATTCCTCCACAGGATACGGCGGCCGGTTTCAGGGCTCAGATCCCAGGTATCTTCTTCCAGTGACATATTGCGCAGCTTGATGGTAAAGAAGATCCACAAACCGATGGTAATAACAGTAGCAGTGGTAAAGAATGTGTTACCCAGGAAGGCAGATTTGCCGTTCAGGATAGGATCATGCTTTACATGTTCAGCATTCACCCAGTGATACACACCGTCTTTATGTCCGAAAACCAATATCATTAATACTATGAACAGGATACCACCCAGTACAGGTACTGCCATGGAAATAGCTTCCGGTACACGGCGAAAAGCTATCTGCCAGCCGCCATGCGCCAGGGTTGTAGCGCCAATAAAGAAAGTACTTGCCAGTGCCACCAGCAGAAAGAAGGTACTGTTCTGTAAAATGCCTGCCCAAAAACGGGTAGCGCCATGCTCGCCTCCAAGGGCCACTAATCCGATCAATAAAGTGAGTACGCCAATGCCCATTAACACGAAGCTGGTCGTTTTTAATTTTGCCGGTACTACAAATTGGTCCTTCATTTGAAAATTTTTATTCGAGTCACTATATCTTTTACTTCCTTAGGGTAGTTCTGATCTTATTTCTTTTTGCCGGTGCTGTCTATTGCAGGTGCAGCAGCGCCTGCGGCCGGGGCAGCAGTAGCAGTATCTGCAGCCGGTTTGGAACCGCCGGGTTGCATGGTTTTAATGTAAGCGGCTATTTTCCAGCGCTGCTCACGATCCAGCTGGCTGGCGTAGCTACCCATGGCATTATAACCATAGGTCATTACGTGGAACAGGCGGCCTTCCGAGTAAGTGCTTTTAGGACCGCTTACCAGGTTAGCAGGTGCTGCCGGGTAAGGACCGTCGCCGCCTTTGTACAGGGGGCCATTGCCATCCAGGGCAGTACCATGGCAAATACCGCAATAGATATTAAATAAACGTTTTCCTTCCTCCACATCTGCTTTACCGATCACCAGCGGATTCTTTACCAGGTTAGCCTGGGCCGTATCTTCTGCTTTCAGGTGATAGGGCAGCAGCTCGCCTCTTTTCACAGTACCATCTACCGGTTTCATGCTGGCTACACGCTCGTTGTAGAACTCATACGCACGGGATTCATACATATCTGGCATATAGATCCTGCCGGGCTTTCTGTGATGTTCTCCTGTATTACAGGCCGCCAGCAAAGCTCCGCCTGCCAAAGCAGCTACTACTAATATGTTGGAAGTCCTTTTCATTTATATAAAATTCTTCGTCTTTTCTGTTAAGTCGTTAATTATGCATTCAAAGGTGCCGGCTGCTCAGCGTACAAACGGTCTTCACGGTCAAAGCGACCATACCACCAGCCTGGTTCAGCAATTTGCTCATTGATCTCATCAGCGCCTACGCTGGCCAGGAAATCTTTAATTTCTCCTGCACCGCTTTTGCCGGTTACTTCAATAACCATTACAAACTTATCATCGGTTTGTCTTGGATGAAAGATATGTTTCTTTACAAAAGGCATCAGCTGACACAGGTAGCAAAAGGTCATCACCATGCCTACTGCAGAGAATAATACTGTTAGCTCAAAGGTAATGGGTATAAAAGCCGGCAACGGAAAGTGCGGCTTACCGCCTATGTTCAACGGCCAGTCTGAGGTAAACACCCAGCTCATAAAAGATAATGCTGTAGTGGTACCGGTAATACCGTATACAAAACCGGCCGTGTGCAGGCTGGTTTCGCGCAGGCCCATGGCATGGTCCAGGCCATGCACCGGGAACGGCGTGTAAACATCATGGATCTTGTACCCTGCGGCACGTACTTTCTTTACTGCCGGAAACAACACCGCCTCTTCTCCAAAACAACCTACAACAAATTTTTTTGCAGCCATAACTATTACAAAGTTCAAAAATTAGATAATGTTAGTTGCCAGTCTGCAGTTGCCAGTTGACAGTTACTGCAAACTACCAACTGTGAACTGCCAACTATCTTAGTGCGCATGCTCCAGGTCGTGCGCAAATTTTTCTGCGCTTTCCTGATCGTACTTCGTCATATCATTCTTAAAGCTTTCGCCGGATGTTTTCAGCACATGCTTGATCTCCGCAACAGCAATTACCGGGAAGTATTTGGCAAACAGGAAGTAGCAGGTAAAGAACAGGCCAAAGGTACCCATGTAAAAACCAACTTCAGGCCAGGCCGGACGGTAATACACCCAGCTGGAAGGCAGGTAATCGCGGTACAGAGAGGTACAGATGATCACAAAACGTTCGAACCACATACCAATGTTCACAATGATGGACATAATGAAAGATACCATGATGTTCCTTCTCATTTTACGGAACCAGAACACCTGCGGCGTAATTACGTTACAGGTCATCATGATCCAGTATGACCAGCCCAGCGGACCTGCAGCACGGTATTTATAGAATTCTGCAAATTCGTATTGAGATCCGGAATACCACGCCATAAACAGTTCTGTCAGGTAGGCGCAACCTACAATGGAACCGGTTAATACAATTACCCTGTTCATGGCATCCAGGTGCCCGATGGTAATGTAATCTTCCAGGTGTAATATTTTACGGGTAATGATCAGCAGTGTATTTACCATCGCAAAGCCGGAGAAGATAGCACCTGCCACAAAGTAGGGCGGGAAAATGGTGGTATGCCAGCCGGGTATTACGGAAGTAGCAAAGTCAAAAGATACGATGGTGTGTACGGAAAGTACCAGCGGAGTAGATAAACCGGCCAGCACCAGTGATAAGGATTCATGACGCTGCCAGTGTTTGGTGGAACCGGTCCAGCCGAAAGAGGCAACACCATACAGCAGCTTACGCAGCTTGGTTTTAGCGCGGTCACGTACCGTAGCAAAGTCGGGCAGCAGACCGGAGTACCAGAACAGCAGTGATACGGTGAAGTAGGTAGAGATCGCGAACACGTCCCACAGCAGCGGGGAGTTAAAGTTCACCCACAGCGGACCGCGTGTGTTAGGATAAGGCAGTACAAAGAAGGCCATCCAAACACGACCCATGTGGAAGATCGGGAACTGACCGGCGCACATTACCGCAAAGATGGTCATGGCTTCTGCCGCACGGTTCACCCCTGTACGCCATCCCTGACGGAACAGCAACAGGATGGCGGAGATCAGCGTACCGGCGTGACCGATACCTACCCACCATACGAAGTTGGTAATATCCCAACCCCAACCTACGGTTTTGTTCAGATTCCACACCCCGGTACCGAAGTACACTTCCCAGGTTACAGAAAACACCCCAAACGCTAACAATGAGAGCGATATAAAGAAACCAACATACCACAGCTTACCCGGTTTGGCTTCAATGGGGCCGATGATATCTTCCGTTACCTTATGATAATCCTTTACCCCATCAACTAAAGGTTCTCTCAGTGTGGATTCGTACTTTAAATGCATAGTTCGTAAAGCTTTTAGCTGTTAGTTGCTGGCTAGCAGCCCTTGTCTTTGTTATGATCTCTGATTCTTTATCTCACAATTTTCCGTCTTTTTCAACGGACCCGATGAATCTCCTTCACCGGTTTCTGCTTACTTCCTTACCGGATCCCGGTTTTAGTGATGCGCAGCTTCTTCGTGCTGACCTTCAGCTTTCGGAGCGGCATCTTTATTCCTGATCTTAGCAAGATAGTTAACGGAAGGCAGCGTATGGGTTTCTTCCAGTACGTAGAACAGCCTTTCGGTTTGCTCTTCGTTACGGATCTTGAATACGCGGCTTTCTTTATCATTTACGTTACCGAATACGATAGCGTCTGCGGCACAAGCTTGCTGACAAGCGGTCTTAGCTTCACCATCCTTTACAGGGCGGCCTTCTTTCTTCGCAGTCAGTTTAGCGTCCTGCAGGCGTTGTACGCAGAAGGTACATTTTTCCATCACACCGCGGCTGCGTACTACCACATCGGGGTTCAGCACCATACGGGTCTGGTTATCGTTCATATCAGATAC
>NZ_DATCRF010000166.1:0-5089 GCF_036569125.1 Chitinophaga sp.
CTTTATAAGCGCCGGTTAATTTCACTTTTGCTTCAAACTCCCCTCCGTAAGTGGCATAATAGAACGGAGCATCATCTACCGTAAATCCATAATGGGATATGCGCCAGTAATCGCTTTGCGGCGTTACCGTCATGCTCAGGCTATTGTTTTTGACCTCCCATTTTTCCGGTTCATTGAACCATAACATTTTGTTGAGGCTTTGGGCTAATGTAACCTGTACCGTACATACCGTGAGAATGCTTAAAATAATTTTTTTCATTTTTTGATGCTTTTAATTAGGCTATTGATCTATGGAATAAGATGGTTTGGTAGATGGAGTGATAAGCAAGGAGCTTAAACGGGCCGCCCTAGCGGATCATACTATTTACCAGTTCAGGAAATTCTTTAATTTCGGATGGGTAATTAACTTATAAAGTATACCCACAATAGCCAGGATGTTGGAGATCCAGGCAGCCATCAGCAGGTTACTTGCACCTGGCCAATGCTGGATCTTGAAAACCGCAGCCGTGAAGTATAACAGGAAGCTGATAAACAGGAGAATAATAAAATGTTTGAGTTTCATGGGTTAAAATTAAAGCATTGCAATATAGACAATATTTTCATGTATCTCCCGGCTTGCAGGATCCGGCTTTAAGTTATAAAATTGCACTCATGAAAAAGGAATTGCATTGCGCGGGATTGATCGTAGTAAAAGACAGGCAATTGCTGCTGGCTTTCAGTAACAACAAACAGGCCTGGTACCTGCCCGGCGGTAAGGTAGATGCCGGTGAAACCGCCGTGAACGGGCTGCAACGGGAAGTAGCAGAAGAGCTGAACATCCACATCCCCCTGGATGAGCTGCAGTGGTATCATCATATTTCCGCACCTGCTTTTGGAGAAAATGCGCTGCAAATGCAGCAGGATTGTTTCATACATCAGCTTACACAAACACCGGTACCCTCTTCAGAGATCGGTGCAGTTAAATATTTCAGCCTGGCTGATTATAAAAAAGAGCCGCAGCAGGTGCCGGGCGTATTAATAGCTTTTGAAAAATTAAGGGAAGATGGTTTGGTGGATTAAGCACACTTATTTAAACTGGTAATACACCAGCGCCACGGCGCTCACCAGCATCAGTATAAAAGTTAATACTCCCAGCACATTCGACAACGTGGTATTGGTATGTTTACCCATGATCTTTTTGTTGTTGCAGATATGGATGATGATAGCGATCATCACCGGCGCCGTTAACCCATACAACACTGCCGTGTACAGCAAGGCATGCACCGGGCTGATGCCCGAAAACTCCAGCAGCAAACCCACCAGCAGCGCAACAATAATGGAAATATAAAAACCTTTGGCCCGCTGGAATTTTTTGTCAAGCCCCTGCTGCCAGTTAAAAGCTTCTGCCAGTACATACGACATAGAGCCCGCCAATACCGGGATAGCCAGGAAGCCCGTGCCCAGCACGCCAATGCTAAAAAGTATGTAGGTAAGCTTACCGGTGAGTGGTTCCAGCGCTTTCGCCGCCTGGTCAATGGAAGTAATATTCCGCACGCCTGCTTTATACAACACCGCGCCGGTAGTAACGATCATGAAGAACATCACCAGGTTGGAGAACAACATACCGGTGTTCACATCTGTTGTCATATCGCTGAGGATGCGTTTATTCACCATCACCTTTTTTTCGTGTTTCATATCCTCCGCTTCCATAGTAGCCTGCCAGAAAAATAGGTAAGGCGAAATAGTAGTACCCAGTATGGCTACCAGGATAAGCAGGTATTCTTTATCTGCATGAAAGGTTGGAATAAGGGTATGCTTGCCAATATCTTTCCAGTCGGCATGCACCATAAAAGGAACTATCATGTACAGGAACAGGGTAATGCACAGCCATTTGAGGATGCGCGTAATTTTACCATAAGGGTATTTAATGATCACGAACAGCAGGATGCCTGTAAAGATGATGCTGAACGCCCATGCCGGAACGCGCGGCAGCAGCAGGTTGGCCACAGCGCCCATGCCCTGTATATCAGCACCGATGTTTAAAAGAATAGCCGGGAAGCTGAAGAGCATCATTGCAAATAATATAACCCGGGGATAATGTTTACGGAGAATGCCGGAGAGCCCTTCCTTTGTTACCATGCCAATGCGGGCGCACATACCCTGTATAGCAGCCATTAATGGAAAAGTGATCAGGGCCGTCCACAGGGTAGTGAACTTAAAACCTGCACCGGCCTGTGTGTAGGTAATAATGCCGGAGGGATCATCATCACTGGCGCCGGTGATCAATCCCGGTCCTAATATTCTCAGGAACTTTTTAATGCGTGATCCCCTGGTGGTTTTTTTATTCAAATGAACAGGTGTTAGGTAGATGTATAAATGCTAAGGGGCAATTCATATACCATTCCTGTAAAGGCCGGCATTTACAGGGTTAGAGCCTGGGAAGGCATTTAAACTGAGTAAGTTATTCTACAGTTCAGGTGGCTGAGGGGGTACGCTTGCCGGCAGGAATCAGGGGGTAAGGGGCTGACTGCTATATTGAAAAACACAGCAATCAGCCCTCTTTTTATAGTGAACGTAAACCGCCGTCCACCAATAGTTCTGCACCGATCATGTACGCAGATTCATCTGAAGCCAGGTACAAAGCCGCTGCAGCTATTTCAGCAGGAGCAGCTATTCGTTTGGCAGGAGTAAAGGCGGCCATGCCATCGGCCATTGCCCGGGCTTCTTCTTTGCTGCCGCTCACCGATTCAAAAACAGGCGTATCTACAGGACCGGGCGTTAGCGCGTTCACACGGATCTTCCGGTCCAGCAGCTCCGCGGAAAAGCTGCGCGCCAGGGAACGTACGGCTGCTTTGGATGCAGCGTAAGCCGCATGGTTAGGTACGCCCTTTTCATTTACGGTAGAGGAGATCAGTATGACAGCAGCACCATCATTCAGGAAGGGTAATGCTTTTTGCACGGTAAAAAAGGTGCCTTTGAAATTAATGTCACTTACGGTATCAAACATTGTTTCCGTGAAGTTGGCTAAGGGCGCCAATACATATACCGCAGCATTGGCCACCAGCACATCGGCCTTACCCCATTTTTCGTGCACGGTCTTATATAAGCGGTCCAGGTCTGCCAGGTTGGCCACATCGCCCTGGATGCCTATGGCATCGGGACCAATAGCTGCTATTGCTTTATTAAGGTTGGCCTGGTTACGGCCGGTAATGGCCACCTTTGCACCTTCTGCGGCAAATAATTTTGCGGTTGCTAATCCAATACCACTGCTGCCGCCGGTTACAATGGCTACTTTGTTCTTAAGTTTTGCTGACATATACTTTGCATTTTTGATAACACAAAGTTGCCGCTCATCAGCCATCCGGAAAATGAACCAGTTAATGCAAATTGCTTGAACTACTTCAATTTTTTCCTACACTTTATTGTTGCGTATTTTGGAAAGGAACTCGGTGCTCATACCCAGGTAAGAGGCCAGGGCGTACTGTGGCAGCCGGTTTAGCACCAGAGGGTACCGGTCTGCAAAATCCTGGTAACGTTCTTTGGCGGTACGGGTAAGGGCGGAGATGATCCTGCGCTGCTGGAAAGCAGCCGTGCGCTCAGCCATGATCCTGAAAATGGTTTCAAATTTATGGTTCGCTGCCTTGAGCATTTTTTCACTTTCAAAATCCAGCTGTAAAATAAGGCTGTCTTCAATAGCCGTTACAAACATGGTGGCCGGCTGCTGGTATATATAGCTGTTGTAGTCTGTGATCCACCAGTCCTCCACTGCAAACTGTATGGTATTATCTATGCCATTTTCATCTGTTACATAAGCCCGCAGGGCGCCCTGCACCACATAGTTACGGTGTTTGGCCACATACTCCGGCTGAATAATGAACTGTTTCCTTTTCACCTTTTTTAACCGGAACCTGGAAATTATCATGTCGCATTCCTCCGTGGTTAAAGGCGCCCTGGATTGCAGGTGTGTTTGTAAAATTGCGTAAGGATCAGTGTTCATTCGTTCTCTTTTTTCGGCTGATATGTTTAAATTAGCGAAAATTTATAAATGTAACCGGGGATGAATATACAAACCCTGCTTCCTCCTCCTTCCATTGCCCGTTATGTAAGTGATATCGTGGTCATTGAACATGATCATGTGCGGCGTGAAACCGTGCTGCCGCTCATTGCCAGAGGCTATCCCAGCATCACCTTCCAGCTTACGGGCGGCCCTATGCAACCAGATAACCTGGTGCTGTACGGACAAAACATTAAGCCCATTGAATTACATATAGCCGGTCAGGTGACCATGATCGCCTATTTCCTGTACCCCTTTGTATTAAAGCCCTTATTCGGATGGCATGCCCGGGAGCTCACAGACCTGGGTATTGACCTGAGCCTTTCAGAACCCGCCAGGGGCATGCGCCTCAAAGAACAGCTGCTGAACGCCGTTACTTTAAAACAGCGTTTGCAGCTCATGGATAGTTATGTGTTAAAGCTTAGCGGTATGAACAACCCCGATGTAAATAACTCCATTTCCTTTGCCACGCAGGTGATCCGGCAGAGCAAAGGGCTGGTATCCCTCACAAATGTACAGAAGGAGCTGTATGTAACAGAACGTACCTTGCAGCGCATGTTTGAGCTGCATATAGGTGTTTCCCCCAAAACCTTCAGCCGCATTTGCCAGTTCCATTCAGCACTGCAGCAATTGAGCCGGGGCCAGTTCGCCGGCATGGCGGATATTGCCTATGCAAATGGCTATGCAGACCAGAGCCACCTGATCCGCGCATTTAAAGAATTCACCAATTATACTCCCCTCGAATATTTAAAAGGCGCCAGCGATTTTGCCGGCTAAAAAGCCCCCTTTCCAAAAATGTCGGGTTTGTTCTATCCCAGGGAAGCAGGGTGCTGTTACTTTGTATGCATAAAACAACGAAACATATGAGAAAATTAGTAGTATCAACCTGGATGTCTTTAGACGGTATTTTTGACGCAGAAACAATGGGGCAGTGGTTTAACCCTTATGACAGTGAAAGCCGCCAAACGTATATCCGTGACGGTATCCTGGGCAGCGATGCCATCCTCTTCGGCCGCAAGACCTTTGAAATGCTGGCCCCTTACTGGTCTGCACAAA
>NZ_DATCRF010000167.1:0-2574 GCF_036569125.1 Chitinophaga sp.
ATTTTGATCTGCGGCAGGAGCATGCACAGGAAGAAAAATTACCGCTGCTGATCCGGCAGGTAGCCATTACCCCCATGGATCTTCGCGCGGGACCCTTGCTGCGTGCTGTTTTATACCAGGTAGCAGACCATAAATGGGTATTTGCATTTACTATGCATCATATCATTAGTGATGGCTGGTCTATGGAAGTCTTGATCAAAGAGCTGCTGCACCTGTACAATGCAAAGGTGAATAACACCAGCAGCAGCTTGCCGGCTTTACGCATCCAGTATAAAGACTATGCAGCCTGGCAGCAATCACGGTCAGGCGAAACAACACTGGAACCACACAAGCAATGGTGGCTGCACCAGCTGGCAGGTGAATTACCGCTGCTGGACCTGCCGGGTGATCGTCCGCGGCCGGCTGTAAAAACCTACAATGGCAGCACCATCAGCTTAAATCTCAATAAAGAGATCATACAAGGGTTACAAACCCTGGTAAATGCACAGGGCAGTACCTTGTTTATGGGATTGCTGGCTGCAGTGAATACTTTGCTGTACCGCTATACCGGGCAGGAGGATATTATTATTGGCAGCCCCGTGGCCGGCCGTCTGCACAGCGACCTGGATGATCAGATAGGGTTGTATGTAAACACACTGGCTATACGAAACCAGTTCAGTGGCACAGACAGTTACAGCTCGCTGCTGCAAAAAGTAAAGCAAACTACGCTGGGCGCTTATGAACACCAGGCCTATCCTTTTGATGAGCTGGTAGATGCATTGCAGCTGCGCCGTGACATGAGCCGCAGCGCTTTGTTTGATGTGATGGTAATATTGCAGAACACCGGCCACCTGCTTTCAGATGGAACGCCCGTGGGTGAAGCCTTTGTAAGCAGCTACGGCGATGTACACGCTCAGTTCACCAAGTTTGACCTCACGTTTAACTTTATAGAAAAAGGAGAGGGGCTGCATTGTATCGTAGAATACAACAGTGATATCTATCACCGGAATACGGTGAAACAATTTGCCCATCACCTGGAACAGCTGTTGACTGCTGTTATCGCACAACCCGCGCTGCCCCTGAACCGTTTAAGCTATTTAACGGCCACAGAAAAGCAGCAATTATTAAATACATTCAATAACACCGCTGCCGTTTACACGCAGGCAGGCACACTGGTGCAGCTCTTTGAAGCGCAGGCCGCCCGTACACCGGACGATATTGCCGTTTTCTTTGACACCAGCACCCTTACTTACCAGGAGCTGAATGAGAAAGCCAGCCAGTTTGCCCGTTACCTGCAAAGGAACTATCACATACAAACCAACGAAAGGATCGGCATTCAGCTGGACCGCAGCGAATGGACCATCATCGCTATACTGGCGGTATTAAAATCCGGTGGCGTGTATGTGCCCATTGATACCGCGTATCCGCAGGAACGTATTGATTATATCATAGCAGACAGCCAGTGTAAGGTGGTGATAGATGCCATGGAGCTCTCTGTTTTCAGGGAAGAAGCCAATAAGTACCCGCAGTACAACGGACCGGTGTTGAACCAGCCGGATGACCTGGCCTATATTATTTACACCTCCGGATCAACCGGTAAGCCTAAAGGTGTAATGATCACCCACAGCAACGCCGTTGCCTTTATTAATTGGAGCCAGCAGGAGTTTAAGAGCTCTGTCTTTGATGTGGTGTTTGGCGTAACCTCTATCTGTTTTGATCTTTCTGTTTTTGAAATATTTTACCCGCTAAGCATTGGTAAACCGGTACGCTTCTTAACAAACGCATTAGCTATTCCGCAGTACTTAGCTACGGCAGAAAAAATACTGATCAACACCGTGCCCAGTGTGGTAGGCGCTTTATTAAGCGAAGGGGTTGATTTGAGCGCCGTAAGCGTATTGAACATGGCCGGTGAGCCCATACCGCCGCGCTACCTGGAACAGCTGGATGCAGCAAAGATTGAGATCAGGAACCTGTATGGTCCTTCAGAGGATACTACCTACAGCACTGTTTACCGGCTCAGGAATAATAGTGAGATCCTGATAGGCAAACCTATCTCTAATACCCGAATCTACATCCTGAGTGAAGCGCTGCAGCTGCAGCCCATTGGTGTAGCAGGTGAGATCTGCATTGCCGGTGACGGCCTGGCGCAGGGTTACCTGAACCAACCGGCATTAACCGCACAAAAGTTTATAGATAATCCTTACCAAGCTGGTGAACGCCTGTACAGAACGGGCGATTTAGGCCGCTGGCTGCCGGATGGCAACATCGCCTTCATAGGCCGCAGGGATGAGCAGGTGAAACTACGTGGTTACCGCATAGAGTTGGGCGAAATAGAAAATGCCCTGCAAACACAGGCTGGTATTGAAGCTGCAGTAGTAATAGCCAGGTCAAACAGCAATGGTGAAAGGGAAATAGTAGCGTACTTCGTTAGTCCGCTGGAACAAAATATTGCAGACCTGCGTATTGGCCTCGCTCAAACCTTGCCTGCTTATATGCTGCCTGCACATTTTGTGCAGCTGGAAGCATTACCCTTAACGCCCAATGGTAAAGTAGATAAGAAAAGATTACCGGAGCCGGAAGGGCAGGGTGCTACAG
>NZ_DATCRF010000168.1:0-9863 GCF_036569125.1 Chitinophaga sp.
ACGTAACACCGGGCCGCAGGGTAATGCTGCTTACCACAAAATCGGGTGCAGGGGAATGGTAGATCTTTTCTGCAGGGTCGGCCGCAGGCTCGCCGGTCATGATGTGCGGATGCACGGCTTCAAAGCGGGTATGCTTCAGCAGCTCCTGTACATCAATATGTTTGGGCGTAAGGCCGCCGCGCAGCACGTTATCTGAGTTGGCCATCAGCTCTGCGTTCTGCCCTTCCAGGTAAGCGTGCGGAATGCCTGCATCCTGGAAAACGGCATCACCGGGCTGGGTTTGTACAATGTTAAAAAAGTAAATGGAAAAGATACCACGGTCCAGGCGCTCTAAGCCCTGCGGATCGTTGGCAATAGCCCTGCCGGCCCAGAAAGCAGGATTGCTTTTTTCCAGCTGGCCGGCCAGGTAAGCAGGCAGTATACGGTCGGCCAGCGGGCGCAGCATGGTATTCACCTGCTCCTGCGGCATTTCCATTACGGTTTTATACAGGCCATAATAGCCGTCTTTTTCAAATACACCTTTCAGGGAGGCAAACTCCGGCACTGTTTCCAGGATGGCTTTCAGCTTTGCTTCCGGCAAGAAGCCGTGCAGCAGCCAGAACTCACTTAAAGCCACCATGATCTCCGGTTTATGGTTGGCATCCTTATAATTACGGTTAGCAGCTTTTAAGGGGATGCCTGCTTCATTTTCCCGGGCAAATCCTTTCTCTGCTTCTGCCTTGGTGGGATGCACCTGTATAGAGAGCATGTCTTTTACGTCCAGGATCTTAAAAAGGTAAGGCAGCTCGCCAAAGCGGTCCCATACCTGCTGACCTACAATGGCCGCGGGTGATTGTTTGATCAGCTGATCCAGCGTGGTGGTTTCCCCATTCAGGTGAATGGTGGCCGGTGCGCTGGGATGCGCGCCCATCCAGTATTCCGCACTGGGCTCCTGCTGTTTGGGAATGCCTAATAGTTCCGGGATATAGGTAAAACCGCCCCATGCATAATGTTGTACTTTCCCATCCAGCCGGAATAACTTTTTATCAACTGCAGCCATTTAAGTAGATTTATTTATTGATGAACCATAAAAACCAATCCCAAAAATAGTTGAAAAAATGGCTTCCCATAATGAGCTGGGTAAAAAAGGAGAGCAGATCGCACAAAATTACTTACAACAGCAACAGTATACTGTTTTACACATTAACTGGAAATGGGGGCGGAAAGAGATTGATGTGATTGCGCAGAAAGACGGGCAGCTGGTATTTGTGGAGGTGAAAACGCGTATCAATAGTGTGTTCGGCTGGCCCGAAGAAAAGGTGGATTTTAAAAAGCGGCAGTATTTACAAGGCGCTGCAGAAGTGTTCATGGAAAAAAGCGGCCTTACGCCGCTGGCTATACGTTTTGATATTATTGCCATTACGTTTGGAGAAGAAGGAGGGATGGAGGTGATGCATTTTGAGGATGCGTTTTGAGGGAATTTATAGTATTTGTAATTGATAATCGTAATTAAACATGCTGCGATCCTGCCTGTTCATCATATTGGCCTGCCTGCTGCAATGCAGCCGGAGCCAGGCCCAGAGCCACCCCTATTACCAGTTTGACAGTAACCTTACACCCCGGTGGAGCAGTCCTGAGAACCTGAACGGCGTAAAGGGCGCAGGCGGCAAAGCCAATAACGGCGCTAAAGGGCATCCCTTTGAATCTATTGCTGCCGGCGCCACTGTTACTTTGCTGAATATACAGGAAGCTGGCATCATTCACCGCATCTGGATCACGCTTTCAGACCGCTCACCGGAAATGCTGCGCGCATTGAAGCTGGAAATGTTCTGGGATAATGAGCGCACACCCGCTGTATCTGTACCGCTGGGCGATTTCTTTGGCGTGGGCCTGGGCAGAACAGCGGTATTTGAGAATGCGCTGTTTGCCAGCCCGGAAGGCCGCTCCTTTAACTGTTTTATACCAATGCCATTCAAAAAGGCAGCCCGCATTACAGTAACCAATGGATCGGGCAGGCCGCTGAGCCATTTCTTTTTTGATGTAGATTATAGCCTGGTAAAAACATGGGACGATAGTAACCTGTACTTTCATGCTTACTGGCGCCGCGATACTGCCACGCAGCCAGGTACCGACTTTGAGCTGCTGCCGGCTGTAAAGGGCAAAGGCCGGTTCCTGGGTGTGAATGTAGGCATAAACGCCAACCCTGCATATGGTAAGCTCTGGTGGGGAGAAGGAGAGGTGAAAATGTTCCTGGATGGCGACCAGGCATTACCCACGCTGGTAGGCACCGGTACGGAAGATTATATTGGCACCGGCTGGGGACAGGGCTTTTTTGCCAACCAGTACAGCGGCTGCCTGGTATCCAGCGATTCCCTGCGGCAATGGTGCTTTTACCGCTATCACATCCCGGACCCTATATTCTTTACGAACAGCTGCCGCGTTACGCTGCAGCAAATTGGCGGCGGGCCTACCGCTGCTGTTATGGCGCTGCAGGAGGCCGGCGCGCTTATGATCCCCATTACCAGCGACTTTGGCGGCCACCAGCAGCCCTTGTATAAAAAGGATAAGGTTGTACGCCTGAAAACCGCCGCGCAGCCTGATTCCTGGACGAATTTTTACCGTTCCGATGATGTATCTGCCACCGCGTATTATTATCTGGACACGGCTAAATAGAATTACGAATTATTCAATTACGCCCCTGCTCAAAGCGGCGCATAGCCTGCCAAACGCGGAATGCCATTGAAAGTAATTATGATAGGAGTAATTAACAAGACCGGCACTTTAACACCGGTCTTTGTTTATCGGAGAAATTTTGTAAGCTATGTTAAATGCAGCGTTAGTTTTGACCACCGGATGCAAGTAATATCTCGCCGGTAATCCAGCCTGCGTCGTCTGAGGCAAGGAAGGTGGCTACCTTGGCAATGTCGCTTGGAACGCCGGTGCGGCCTAATGATATGCTTGATTCCACTTGTTTGTGTAAATCACTGCCGATAAGACCAACTGAATGTGTGCCTTCTGTTTCTATTAATCCGGGTGATAAAGCGTTTACACGAATTTTGCGTGAACCCAATTCTTTTGACAAGGCTTTTGTTACTGCATCTACCGCAGCTTTGGTGGCGCTATAAACAGATGCGTTTGCAATAGGGCCCTGGGCAACGATAGAGCTGATATTGATGATGCTTCCGCCGTTTTCATCAAACAACCCTGCCGCTTTTTGAGAAGCTAATATTAATCCGAGTACATTCAGATCGAACTGGCGATGATAGTGCTCTTCTGTAATGCTTTCCAAAGGAGCAAATTCGTAAACACCTGCATTGTTTACAAGAATGTCTAACCTGCCAAATGCAGATTTTGCTTCGGTAAATAATTGGTCGATGTCAGCCTGCTTCGCCAGGTCCGCTTTCACAGCGATGGCTTTACCACCATTACTTACAATTTCATTCACCACTTTGTCTGCGCCTTCTTTACTTGATGCGTAGTTAACTACAACACTCGCTCCTTCAGCAGCCAGGTGTAATGCAATAGATGCGCCAATACCTTTAGATGCACCAGTTACCACTGCCACTTTGTTGTTTAGCTTTTTCATTTGATTACTTTATTAAAATTTAAGAAATGTTGTTTGTGTTTTTTGATTACCAGAAAACAGTTGATTGTTTTAATTTATTAATTCAAATATCTAAATATTTCGATGTATTTAAAGCGTTTTTCCATTATTCTTTTTCTTAAAAAATTAGTCCTTCAAAGCATTAAGAAAATCAATGTAATCATTAAGTACTTTTTGGTTCAAACTGTACTTAAGGATGCGGCCTTCTTTTTCGGAGATTAGCAAGTAGGCGTCTACCAATTGTTTCAGGTGATGTGAAACAGCCGGCTGCGTAAGCTTAAGCTCAGGCATTTCATTTATTTCTGAGCAATAAACACAGCCTTTCTTTGTTTTAAATTTTTTTAAGATGGAAATCCTGCTTACATCGCTTAACGACCGCGATATCTTTTCAATTTTCCACTTGTCCATTTCACAAAACAGATGATTTCAGAACAAAGGTAAAGGGAAATATCGAAATATTTGAATGTTTTTATTTGTTCTGCCAGACCGTATTACGAACCAAAGTGCATGAACGAATGAAAACCCTGCGCTATCAGGTGTTTGCTATTGGCGGATATATTGTCAAAAATGGTTCTCAACGAATACTCAAATTATCCCTTGCTATGAAACGACGAGAATGGTTTACCGGCCTTTGGAATAATGTCAAAATTTTCAATTCTACGTTTACTTTAATTCTTAATGACTATTTAGGGTTAAATAAAAAGCGGAAGGTTTGAAGCAGGCATTAATCGCCTTTAACTTCAAACCTTCCGCTTTTGTATTTGTAAGTATTACGAATTACGAACTTGTTGAAGTACACTCATTCGTAATTCGTAATTGAATAATTCATAATTAAAATTAACTCCACACGCCCGTATAATTCTCCGGCGTAATGGCTTTCAGCTCTTTCTTTAGCGTAGCATTGATCTTTAAACCATCAATGAACTTATGAATGGTTTTTTGATTGATCTGATCCCCGCCGCGGGTAAGCTCTTTAAG
Organism: Chitinophaga sp.; assembly: GCF_036569125.1. Lineage (GTDB taxonomy): Bacteria > Bacteroidota > Bacteroidia > Chitinophagales > Chitinophagaceae > Chitinophaga. Next base: position 4,562 of record NZ_DATCRF010000168.1, read on the forward strand.
CGCTTCGTAAGGCTGGGGATAGTTTTCCCGGCGCAGCACCGTTTGAATAGCTTCCGCCACTACCGCCCAGTTGTTTTCCAGGTCCTCTTTCAGCTTGGCCTCATTCAGGATCAGCTTTTCCATGCCCTTTTGGATGGAGCGCAAGGCCAGCATGCTATGGCCAAAAGGTACGCCTACGTTACGCAGCACCGTAGAATCTGTAAGATCGCGCTGCAGGCGGGAGATGGGCAGCTTGGCGCTCAGGTGCTCATACAGCGCATTGCCTAAACCCAGGTTACCTTCTGCATTCTCAAAATCAATGGGATTTACCTTATGCGGCATAGCACTGGAACCTACTTCGTTCTTTTTTACTTTTTGCTTAAAGTAATCCATGGATATGTAGGTCCAGATATCGCGGCAAAGATCTATCAGCACATTGTTAATACGTTTCAGGGTATCAAAGTGGGCGGCCAGGTTATCGTAGTGCTCTATCTGCGTGGTGTAGCGCATACGTTGCAGGCCGAGGGTAGTGTTCACAAATTTATCGGCAAACTTTTCCCAGTTTATTTTAGGGAAAGCTACGTGGTGGGCATTAAAGTTGCCCGTAGCGCCGCCGAATTTAGCGGCAAAGGGTATTTCGCCCAGCAGTTTTATCTGTCCTTCCAGCCTTTCCACAAACACCAGGATCTCCTTACCCAGAATGGTGGGCGATGCGGGCTGTCCGTGGGTACGGGCCAGCATGGGGATCTTCATCCAGCTTTTGCCAAATTTCTTCAGTTCCAGCACCAGGTTGGCTATGGCAGGCATGTACAGCTGCTCTACGGCTTCTTTCCAAAGCAGGGGGGTAGCGGTGTTGTTAATGTCCTGCGAGGTAAGGCCAAAGTGTACCCATTCCAGCTTATCTTCCAGCCCCAGGCTTTTAAGCTCGTTCTTCACAAAGTATTCCACGGCTTTTACATCGTGGTTGGTGATCTTCTCTGTATCCTTGATCAGCTGGGCGTGCTCCAGGGTAAATTCCTGGTATATTTTCCGCAGGGCAGGCACTTTTGCTTTTGGCAACGCAAATACCTTTTGTTCCGCCAGGGCAATAAAATATTCTATTTCTACCAGTACACGGTAACGGATCAACGCGTATTCGGAAAAATAGGGGGCCAGCTCTTCCAGTTGTTTACGGTAACGACCGTCCAATGGTGAAATGGCGGTTAAAGGTTGTAGTTGCATAATAATTTAGCTTAATTTTGCGGGCCACAAAAATACAGAAATTGGAACGGAAAGTAAAAGTAGCGGCAGTAAGTTATTTGAATACCAAGCCTTTGTTGTACGGTTTCAGGGGACATGCAGTAATGAAGATGATGGAGTTATCGATGGATTACCCGGCGGTGATTGCCAAGCAGTTAATTGAAGGCAATGTGGATGTGGCGCTGGTACCGGTGGCCGTGATCCCCAAAATGCAGGAGCATCATATTATTTCAGATTTTTGCATAGGAGCGGAGGGGCCGGTGGCTTCCGTATGCCTGTTCAGCGAAGTGCCGCTGCAGCATATTAAACGTATTTACCTGGATTACCAGAGCCGTACCTCTGTAGCCTTACTGAAGCTGCTGATACGCGATTTCTGGCGGCTGGATGTGGAGCTGGTGGAAACCAGCGGCGATTACCAGCACCTGATCAAAGACCTGGATGCCGGTTTGGTAATAGGCGACCGGGCGCTGGCTCAACGCCATAACTCCCCCTACATATACGACCTGGCTGAAGCCTGGATGCGGTTTACCAGCCTGCCTTTTGTATTTGCGGCCTGGGTGAGCAACAAACCCTTGCCGGTGGAGTTTATACAGGAGTTTAACAATGCCAACAGCATAGGCATTCATAATATACCTGCCGTAGTAGCGGAAAACCCATACCCGCTGTTCGATCTTACGGCTTATTACACAAAATATATCAGCTACCCGCTAACGCCGGCCAAGCGGCAGGGCATGCAAAAGTTCCTGGGATATTTGCAGTAATGCGCTTTTACCCTGAACATCATGCGCTTTTACTATAAGATGTATGCGCTTTTAATACGGGATGCTCATGGGATTCACTAGGGATGGACTAGAGAAAAACATGGGATCCAGTAGGGAAAGACATGAGAAACTCATAGGAAATACCCGCGAAGTTCATGGAACGGTGACCCTAAACCGGCCGGCCGGTACCTGGTTTGTTATTCGTGCGCAATTCGTGCGCAATTCGGGTGCAACCCGTGCGCAACCCGTGCCCGGCTTTTCTCTTAAACCTTATAGGAATACAGGTTAGCTATTTTTTTCTTATCTTCCTGCAAATACTACGTCATGAAGATCGGTATCCTGGGTAGTGGGGCCGTAGGGCTCACTTTAGGCGCCGGGTTTGTAGGAATGGGCCATCATGTCATTATTGGAACTCGTAATCCCGCTAAAGAATCATTACAGCAATGGTTAAAGCGGCAGGGCCCTCTTGCCAGCATTGCGCCGTTCCGGGAAGCAGCCGCCTCCGGGGAGATCATTATTTTATGTGTAAGCTGGATCGGCGCTAAAAGCGCCATAGAACAAGCCGGGATCTGGAACTTCAAAGGCAAGATAGTGGTGGATGTTACCAACCCGCTGGATGGGAAGGGGCCGGATGAGGAAGGCCGCTTATCCTTTGTGAGCGGGCTAAAGTCTTCCGGGGAGCAGATCCAGGCCTGGTTACCGCCCGATACCAGTGTAGTAAAGGCCCTGAGCTGTGTGGGGCATGAGATCATGTTCCAGCACAAGGATACCAGTGAAAACCCCACCATGTTTATTTGTGGTAATAATGATGAAGCTAAAAAAGTGGTGACCGATATGCTGCACCAGATGGGCTGGGAAGATGTGGCGGATATGGGAAAGATCGTGATGAGCCGCTATATAGAGCCCCTGGGCATTTTATGGAGCGCTTACGGCTACCGCACCGGCAACTGGAGCCATGCATTTAAGCTGGTGAAGAAAACTGATTAATGTGCGGATGTGCAAATATGCAGATGTGCAGATGATGAATGCAGCATATATTAAGAAGTTATATTGTTAAATAAAAATGTCCGGATGTTATCCGGACATTTTTTATTATTTACACATCTGCATATTTGCACATCTGCACATCTAATTCGGTTCCTTCATCTCCTTCACCGTTTTCATTTCCCGCACTTTAATATAGAACTGCTTATCTACCTTAAACAGTTTCGGATCTATATAGCTCAGGTTATCGGTAGCCCAGCGGGTACCGGGATGAATGAACTGGTAGTTGTTTTCACCCACCGTTACCTTTACCGGCATATCAAAGTTAGGGATAGAGGATTTCCAGCGGTGGTACAGCACCTGGCCTACAATGCGGTACTGCAGCTCCGGCAGGGTAGTATCGCGCAGGTACTGGTCAAAGGTTTTGCGGAGGTCTTTGCCGGTTTTAGCGCAAATGTAACGTTCTATGTCGCTGCCGTTCACTGTTTTGTGCGCAAAATCCGTATTCATACCGCGCAGCAGCTGGCGGAACTCTTCATCATTATCAATGATCAGGCGGATCATATGGATCATCGTACCGCCTTTGTAGTACATATCGCCCGAACCTTCGTTGTTCACGTTATAGATGCCGATTATAGGGCGGTCGTTCTTAATATTTTTACGGCAGCCCATCAGGTATTCCGTACCGGCTTCCCTGCCATATTCACATTCGGTGAACAGGGTTTCGGAATAGTTGGTAAAGCTTTCGTGCACCCACATATCTGCTATATCATTGGTGGTAATGTTATTGCCAAACCATTCGTGGCCGCTTTCGTGCACAATAATAAAATCCCATTTCAGCCCCTGGCCGGTGCCGGAAAGGTCACGGCCCTTGTAGCCCATCTGGTAACCATTGCCATAGGCCACGGCGCTTTGGTGCTCCATGCCCAGGTGGGGCGCATCTACCAGCTTATAGCTGTCTTTATAAAAAGGATATTTCCCGAACCAGTACTCAAAACACTGCATCATTTTGGGTACTACCTCAAAATGTTTTTTGGCTTTTTCCAGGTTGTAATCCAGTACCCAGTAATCCAGGTCCAGCTTACCGCCTTCGCCGTTATACACATCCTTAAACTCTTTGTAGTAGCCAATGTTCAGGGCTACATCGTAGTTGTTGATAGGACTGTTCACCGCCCATACATAAGTAACGGTACTATCGGCATTGGGTATACGCAGTTTCAGGCGGCCGTTGGATACATCTGTGAGCTCCTTGGGTACGGTTACGTTAATGTTCATGTATTCCGGCTCATCGCTCTGGTGATCTTTATTAGGCCACCATACGCTGGCGCCCAGGCCCTGGCAGGCAGTAGCTATCCAGGGGCGTCCCAGGGAGTCGCGGGCCCATACCACACCGCCATCCCAGGGGGCGTTAATGGCTTTGCGGGGCTGCCCATGGTAAAACACAGTTACTTTACGCTGGGTGCCTTTCTTTTGTGCATTGGGAAATTTTATGAAGTAGGCGTTGCTGTCGCGGTCAAAGGCCAGCTTGGTTTGCTTGGTGATCTTTAAGCTATCGATGTCCACCACCACGCTGTCCATGATCATAGGATACTGCAGATCTATCTGCATAACGCTATCCTGCTGCAGCACCTTATAGGTAATGGTGTTATAACCTTTAAAGGAGCTGTCCTGGGGGGTAACGGTTACATACAGGTCGTAACCTACCACATCCCACCAGGCACGCTGGGGGGTAATGGAACCCCGGAGGGTATCCGCATGAGAGAATTTGGTTTGGATCGTCTCTTTAAAATGCGATTGTTGTTGCTGGGCTCCGGCATGCAGCGCCATTATCAAAGCCAATAGAAACATAGGTATGCCACGCGTCATATTCAGAATCGTATTTTGAACCCGAAAGATATTAATTTACAGTGTAAAATGTAAAACCTTACATGTAAATGACGGCTAACAAACGTAAAAGTACCTCCGTTATTGTATTAATAAATTGTGTTATCTCTGCTTTTACTTTTGTAACGGCCTGCCAACCGGATCAGCGTTCCAATACCCAGGTGTTCCGGTTTAATCATACGGATGGACTGTCATCCCTGGACCCTGCTTTTGCCAAAAGCCAGGCTATTATCTGGGCCGTTCACCAGGTATACAGCACCCTGGTAGAGCCGGATACCCAGATGATCATCCGGCCCCTGCTGGCTACCCGCTGGGAGGAGAGCGCCGACCATACCACCTTTACCTTTTACCTGCGGCCGGATGTATATTTCCATGATAATGATGCTTTTGTGAACGGCAAGGGCCGGCGTATGACCGCGCAGGATGTGGTGTATAGCTTTCGCCGTATTATGGAC
>NZ_DATCRF010000169.1:0-10136 GCF_036569125.1 Chitinophaga sp.
ATCTACGAGCTTATTATCAAAAGTTTCCCGGTTGCCTAAACCGCCCATATCCAGCTCCACCCCATCGGCGCCAATATCTTTGGTAAGCTGAAATGCGCCCAGCTTCTGCCTTTTCAGGATCATCCAGTCGCACACGGATATTTTATAACGCTGATCTGTACTGGCAGCTGTGGTAGCGGCCCAGGCGAATTGCCGGTGTAGTAACCCTGCCGTAAGGGCGAGGGAAGTATTGAGAAGGAAGTGACGACGATGCATTTTTAGTTATGAATTATTCAATTACGAATTACGAATTGGGTTTACACTCTGAATTGTTATTCACATAACGGCTAATAGAATTAGCTCAATTATTTGATCACGAATTATCAATTACAAATTCCGGTCAGCATTTAATAATGCGAACACCATAAATGCGAACTACTCAATTCGTAATTCGTAATTGAATAATTCGTAATTCACTTCGGCCATTGGCCATTTTTAATCTCTGTAAGCTGTAATTGCTTAGGATCTATTTTCACATATTTGATGCGTTCCCGGCGCCAGGTGTACACGATGTGAATAGCGCCATCCTTTGCGCAGATCACAGAAGGATAGGAATACTGGCTGATGGGTGAATCTTCCAGCACCAGCGCGGCATTCCATATCTTACCATCTTTAGATACAGCTACGTTCAACGGTGTGCGCGGGCCTTTGGGCTTACCATCCGGTGGCAGCACATGATTATATACCAGCAGCTGCCGGCCATCCTTCATGGTTACTGCATCTGTACCGGAATTATTATTCGGCAGATCAGCAGGCGCTAAGGCAGACCAGCTGCGGCCGTTATCTGTTGACCATGATTCCAGGATCGCGCGGTTCTTGCTTCTGCAAAGGATCTGCAGCCTGCCATCTTTGTAAAACAGCACGCTGGGTTGTATGGCGTTGTAAGTTTTTCCATCATTGATAGGGCCTATCTTTTCCCAGGTATTACCATTGTCTTTTGTGAGCTCAAAGTGTACTTTCCAGCCATCACCTTCTGTACTGGACGCGCAGAGCAAAGTACCATCGCTTAACAATACCGGCTTGTTTTTAACAGGCCCTAAATAACCATCGGGTAAGGCTTTGGGAGCCGACCAGGTAGTACCGCCATCCTTTGAGCTGATCATCCAGCCCTTCCATTGCGCTACTTTAGGACCTATTTTATAGAATAATAACAGATCGCCGCCGGGCACCTGGTATAATACCGGGTTCCAGCAGGCATAGCGGGTAGTGTCGTTCTTTTTACCATCAGCTACTTCCACCGGCGCTGTCCACTTACTGCTGGCGGTTGCTTTATGGCTTACCCAGATGCTTACATCCGGTTTGCCTTCTTTAGTACCGCCAAACCAGGCTGCTACAAGGCCCTTCGGGGTTTCTGCAATGGTGGCCGCGTGGCAGGATGGGAAGGATGCTTTTTCAAAAATAAATTCGTCTGTTACGATCCCTTCTTTAAAAGTACGCGGCTTACCTGTTTGGCCCTGGCTGCTGAGCGCTGCGAGTAATAGAAACCCGGCGCAAAAAATACGTTTATACATCATAGTTATTTACTGCTTTCAAATTCATAATTCCCGGAGCCTACCTCAAACACGGCCCGGTTACCTTCCATACGCAGCCACTTTACACCGGCTGCTCTGGTAGCCGCCTTACCACTTTCCTTTACCTGTGCAGCAGCTGCAGCAGGTATATATACTAATGCGGTTGTATTACCTGGTACAGAAATATTCCAGGTAAACGTACCGTTCGTGTTCTTCCACTCGCTTTTGATAACACCGTGAATGGATTGATAGGAGGCATTCACTGTTTGCAAGCCTTCCGGCAAAACCGGCTGCATAATAACCTGCTTAAAGCCCGGAGCTGCTGTGCTGCTGCGGATACCGGCCAGGTCTTCATAATACCAGATCAGCAGATCACCCAGCAGCATTACATGGTTATGGGAGTTCATGGCAGGATTGGCCGTATCGCCATTCCAGAGCTCCCAGATAGTGGTGGCGCCACGGTCTATCATATATCCCCAGCTGGGATAATCGCGGTTAGCAGCAATGTGAAAGGCCAGCTCCGGCTTACCCCAGCGGCTTAAACCGCGCATAAGCCATTGCGTGCCTATTACCCCGGTGCTGATATGCCCCTTATATTCCTGCTCTATCTTATTTACAATATTGTTAAACACCTGCTTTTCAGCTGCAGCGGGCGTTATTCCGAAATACAATGGCAATAAGTTAGCGGTTACTGTATTGTTGCTGTATTGCGCCGTAAGCGGGTTAAAGAATTTCTTGTTAAAGGCTGTGCGGATGTGCACACACAAGTCTGCAAATGCCTGTGCATCCTGCGGTTTATGCAGCACTTTTGCAAAACGCTGCATTAAAAATAACAGGCGGTAATAATAAGCGGTGGCCAGTAAGGTACCATCCGTATTGCGGGTAGAGTCCCTGGAATGAATGAGCTGTAATGACTCCGGCGGCACACACCAATCACCATATTTATCTTTAGTGATGATGTAATCTTTCATGTACTTAGCGCGCATATAGGCCAGCCACTTTTTCATGGTATCATAATGTTTGACAATAGCACGCTGATCGCCAAACTGCCCATACAACATATCCGCCACCAGGATGTAGGTGCCCGGCCAGGTAACATTATCACTGTAATAGCGCCAGTAGGCCGGCGCTACATCCGGTATGGCGCCTTCCGGCGTTTGTGATTCCTCAATATCATCCAGCCATTTGGCATATAATTTTGCATTGTCAAACAGGTAAGCTTCTCCATAGGCGCCGGTAGCACGGTCGCCCAGCCAGGGCATCCGTTCATTACGCTGCGGGCAATCCAGCGGCATGCCTTTGTAATTGCTGCGAATGCCCTGGTAAGCGTTATTAAAGATCTGGTTCAGTGTAGTGTCGGAGGAGGTGAAGGTACCGGTGGTGCTGATATTATCATAGATCACCTGCCCTTCAAAATCCTGTACAGTAGGCATGCCGGGGTAATTGCTGATCTCCGCATACCGGAAGCCATGATATACAAATGCCGGATGCCAGGTTTCTGTACCCTCCCCTTTTAGTGTATAGATGTCTGTTACTTTTGCATCGCGCAGGTTAGCGGTGTAAAGGGAGCCATCCGGCTGCAGGGTTTCTGCAAAACGAAGTGTAACATGAGTACCCCGCGGGCCTTTTACTTTCATTTGCAGCCAGCCAGCCATGTTCTGCCCCATATCCAAAATATATACACCAGGCTTTAATTCCTTTATGGACCTGGGATGCAAGGTTTCCATCACCTGCATCTTTTCATTCAGCTGTGCCCTTATTGCACCACCAGGGGCTTGTACCAGTTCCGGCTGCATCCAGGCATGATCATCAAAGCGGGCAGTATTCCAGCCGGGAATTTCTTTGGTGGCATCATACTCCTCACCATCGTATTCATTATTGGTGCGGATGGGGCCATCGGTAGTTACCTTCCAGGATGCATCGCTGGTAATAGTTTCGCGGGCGCCGTTGGTATATTCAATTTCCAGCTGCAGCAGCATTTTAGGATAACCAAATGTGCGGATCTTCTGAGGCTTATAAGCCTGGCGCATGGTAAAGAAACGGCCATTGCCCAATATAGTTCCTATTGCATTATCGCCCTGCTGCAAAGCGGCCGTTACATCATACGTATTGTACAATACGCTTTTGGTATAGTCTGTGGGCGCGGGCGCTAATACCTGGTTACCGATGCGCTGCCCGTTCAGGTACAGCTCATACCAGCCTAAGCCGGCTATATAGGCCGTGGCTCTTTTGACAGATGGCTTTACCGTAAATGTTTTACGGAAGTAACGGGCCGATAAACGGGAGAATTTACTTTGCGCGCTGTCCCATGGAAATGCACGATCCATCCCGATCCAGCCGGCCTGCCAGTCCTTTGCGGATAACAGCGCCATGCTCCATTGTGCCGGTGCGCTCCACTCGCTCATACCCTGGTTGGTCCAGGTTCTTACTTTCCAGTAACAAATGGTTCTGCTCGGTAAAGGAGCGCCTGCATACACTACTTGTACGGATTGATCGCTGCTTACCTTACCGGAGTTCCACAGATCGCCTTCATTAGCCGCCAGCTTTTCTGCAGATGACGCTACCAGCACCTGGTAAGCAGTTTGTAATACATTGCGCTGCGCACTGCTGATCTCCCAGCTCAGGCGGGGTGCTGTAACATCAATGCCTACCGGGTTGGATAACATTTCGCAACGCAGGTTCTGTAGCTGTACGTTAGCAGTGGCCGGACCTGCAGCGTAAAAAATAACTGTTAGTATGAAAACAAAGTAGCGCATTAATTGATGGCTGCTGTTTTTAATGACCTGATATAAAAAGCGGCCTGCTCATCCGGCTCACCGGCATGGGGCAGGTCGTAGGTTTGTGCGGCAGGCGTATCTGCATTAGGCTCATGCCGTGGCATACCGGTGCGGAACACAATACGGCTCACATTCTGCACGGGTGCAAACGTAAGCTGGTTCAAAGCATCCTTACCGTTAATATTCACCGTATAAAAACGGGTGTAAGTATTTAACGTGATGCGGATATTATAGGTAGCACCTGCTTCGTATTTCATAATGTTCTTGAACTTTGCGCCGGACTTTGCCCGTAGCACACCATCCGGCTCAAACATCAGCCGTACGCAGCCGCTGCCTTTAGCATCCTGCAGCTCAACATGCAGCAGGCCCTTATTATTTTGTGCCGGTGTTATGGAAAACTCCACTGCTGTTTTTTGTGTTTCGGGAAACAGGTGTTCTGCTTTGGCATAGTCGTAGGGGTCCTTGTCTTTCAGCGCCAGCACAGGGCCGTCCGGTGTTTGTTCCATTTTCACCGGCGCCCAGCAGGGACTGTAAATATTCCATAAATCCAGCGCGGTATCCGGCCGCATTTCTTTAAACACATCATTTACCTGCTCTGTTGCTTTCTCCATTACCGGCACCTTCACGCGGGATACCCAGATATCTTCCTTACTCATGCTATAGGTAACCCAGAGATTACCATCCGGCGGTGTACCATTTTTTTCTGTGATACCCCGGATGTATTGCGGTCCGTAATCTTTGAAATTGCCGTGGTAACGCAGGGGAGAAATTTCACCATGCACCAGCAGCATATTCGTGTATTCCAGGCCGTTATTGCTTAAGGAAATAGCCAGGGGCCAGCGGTATTCTGAGGGATTGTATACCGTGGCATAACGGCCATCAGCAGTACGCTGCCCCCAGATCTTGGCATTGGCATTTACAAAACCCGGCGCCCTTACTGCAGATGCAGGCCAGGTTTTTCCTTCATCCGTACTAATAGCAGTAAGCGCATTTTTCCACAGCCCCACTACCCTGCCATCCGGCAAATGGTAATAGCTTAATGCCTTGTATTGTTTTTTGAGCGGGATAAGCGGATCATTGCGGTCAGCTTCCTCATTCCACTGCTGCGTTACAAGCGGATCGGCCAGCAGCTCATTACAGGCTTCCACAAAACCCTTATCCTTACTGCTGGTGTAATAGGGATAAGAAGTGTTCTTTGCATTCCAGGCAGGGTTATAATGAATGAAATAAACCGGGCCATAGCTACCATCGGCCAGTATTTCCCGCACTACGCGGCCAATACCCTTTCCATCATTTGGATCATCATCTATATCCAGGCAAAAACCGTAAAAGGCCAATGCCAGCAAACGCTTTTTCTTAGAGGTATAAAATCCCATACGCTGGTGCATCACGGCATATAAATTATGCGCTACACCCGGGTGGCCTTCTTTGGTAGTGCCATCCGGCACTTTATACCGCGGAAAGATCACCTCCGGTTTGCTCCAGCTGTAACCGTCTTTGGATGTGGTTAATAAAGTTTGGCCTGGAGGTATATGCTCGCCAATGCTGTCGCTTAAATATTCCAGGTAAAATTTGTTGTTCCAGTATGCCAGCATGGGCGCATGGTTGTATGTCCAGCCGGCGCCTTCCGCCATTTCAGGATGCTCACGGTTGGCGCGCAGCACCTGTATGTTATGTACGCCCATGGCCGGACTTAGCTGCCCGTGGTGGTAATCGATGTTCACACGGGTTTGGCCGGTATAACGTACCGTGTCCTGGGCGGTGGTTGTGAGAGCGAGGAATAAGAGTGGAATAGTATACAGGAGTTTTCCGTTCATGGTTTAATTTTTATGTGTGCCACACCTTTGAGGTGTGGCACACGTTTAATGCAACGCATCTAATACCTCTTCCTTTACTTTTAAAATAGTACCGTGCTTATGCCCTTCCGGCACCGACACATCACCGGATATATCTGTGAATGTTTTGAAATCAGCTGTTTTAACTGCGCCATATTCTTTGTCGCGGTAGGCATCAAAATAGATCAGCCAGTTCTGACCGGCTTTTACCACGGCAGGACCTTCTGTAAAAGAGGGTGTAAATGCTTTTGATACATTTTTGTACGGGCCTAAAGCCTGCGTGCTGAATGCTACCTTAATATCTCTTTCCGGACGGGTATTGTCTTTTAAGATCAGCACATATTTACCTGCTGCCTGCTCTGTGATCACACAGTCAATTACGCTGAAACCCGGGTCCAGGAATAATTTAGCCGGAGTAAAGGTTTTAAAATCCTTTGTGGTGGTATAATACATGCGATGGTTATTATCCTCATCCTCCTGCCCTTTGGGAAAACGGCGCGGAATGGTGGATGCCCAGATAATAATATACTGGCTGGTTGCCTTATCATAGAACAGTTCCGGCGCCCATACATTTACGGTTGTGGGCTCTTTTTCCATTACGTTAATGGCGCGCTGCTCCGACCAATGCACCAGGTCTTTGGAGCTGGCGTAACCAAATCCTTTATCTCCTTTCCAGCCGCTGGTCCATACCAGGTGAAAGGTACCATCTACCCCCTGGATCATAGAAGGGTCGCGCATTAATTTCTTTTCACCTACCTGTGGCTGCAGGAAGGAGCGGCCCAGATCCAGCCAGTGGTAAGCATCATAGCTGTATAGCAGGTGCAGTCCGTCTGTAGCAGGCTCCCGGAAAGAGGTGAATAAATACACTTCTTTACCGGGTATATAGGTATCCAGTATTAATACCCAGTCGTTCCCATCTTTTTGCTCACCCGGCGGGTCAAAAGTGTTAACGCCTTTGTTCGGGTATTTACCAATAATGGTTACGGTTCCATTGCGCGGATTATACCAGGATGCCTTTACCGTGTCACCTGCGATCTTACCCATGTTCACCGGTATGTTGCGGCCATTATACGTATAAATAAATGCATACTGCTGCCCACGGGTGGCCAGCAAACGGTTATAGCGGCTTCCCTGCCCGCTGGCGATCAATGACTGGTCCGGCACCCTTTCAAAATAAGGGCGTGATAACAGCAGGCTTTTCAGATATACCATTTGCTGCGCACCGGGATCGTTCATGGCGTTAGTCCATACTTCACGTACGCCGTAAGCGCCGTTGCTGTCAGTGGGCTTGTGCATTTGCATTACAGCGTTATGCCCGTATGTATAACCGGCGGCACCGGCAAAAACAGACCAGTAACCATAACGGCGCACATCACTGTCGGTCCAGCGGGGCTGCAGGCTGTCGTGCAAGCCATGCGGAATGCCTTCGTAAGAAGGCTCTCCATCCAATGTTGGTTTTGCCGGTGCAAGACGGTAATCTGTTACAATGTATTTCCAGTTATCTTCTCCATAGCGCATGTCTTCTGCGCTGGTATCCTGTGCATAAGTACGGTGGCCGGACTGCATCATGTTAAACTGCAGCCAGCTCTCTTTATGAAACCAGGTGGAGGATTGCATGCGCCCCCTGGGATGATAGGTAACCAGGTGCGCGGTATCTTCGGCATGCAGGGTGCTACCAATGGTGTTCCATACCTGTATGTGATCGCTTCCCTTTATATCACCGCCATTCAGCCAGATGATGTTGGGCCTGTTCTTATAACGTGCAGCTAACCAGGCTGCATAGGTTTTTGCCTGCTGCTCACTTACATGCCCCGCTTTTACATTAGAGCCCCATACCGGCACCAGCGCCATGTACAGGCCTTTTTCCGCTGCTTTATCAACAATATAATCTACATGATCCCAGAAATCATATTGCGCAGTATCCGAAAAAGTATTGCCAGGGGTTGTTTTAGGGGCGGCTACATTTTTGTTGATCAGGGCACTGTCGCCATAGGCATTTACCTGGCCCAGGCTGTGCACCACCATTACCTGTATCACATTAAACCCTTTCTGACGGCGGTTTTCCAGGTAGGTATCCGCTTCTTCACGGGTAAGCTTATTAAACAGCAGCCAGCCGGTATCGCCTAACCAGAAAAAGGGCGCGCCACCGGCAGTTGTAAAATACCGGCCATTGGCTGAGATCTGCAGCGGGGCTACCCGCTTCATTTGCGCCTGCACAACGCCGGTGATCATTAATAATGTTATGGAGAGTATAAAACCGATCTTTTGCATGATTTCCGTTTATGTTTTATTTACTGCTTACCCAAACTACCACGGGGCCTGCGCCCGGGTTTTGTAAGCTGAGTTCTTTGCCGCCTGCCTGTTCTTCTGTTTTCAGCAGCCGCCCGTCCTTAGGATCAATCCAGTGAATGCTGCAGGTACCGGTGGCTTTGCTCAGATCCAGCTGTATGGGACCGGATGCGTTGCTGTAAACAATATATGCTTTACCGTTAGTGAGTGTGAACCGGGCTGCAGTGCTTTCAACAGGATGCATGGTGGCAGCTGCTTCCAGGAAGCCCTTATCCCCTATTACCGGGATGCCCGCCAAAGAGCCACCGGCCATAAAAGCGGCCCAGGCAAATTCATCGTATGCGCTGCCGGCATATACCACGGCTTTTTCCGGGTATTTATTGCGGTATTCGCTTACGGCCCGGTATACCTGCTCAAAAGTGCTTTTCTTAGGTTTCAGCAGGCGGGCATGCTGGCGTGGCGCCAGGTTCTTGCCTCCTAAGGGAGCATAGGCGCTGCCATCCGGCTGGTAGTGCCACTGGCGTATATCTATTACTGTTATAAGCTTTGAACGTACCGGATCGGCCAGTATAGCATCCTGCACATCTTTGGTGGTGCTAAGGCCAATGGTCACTTTTTTACCGGTTTCTTTTTCCCAGGCCAGGATGGTATCTATCCAGAACTGAACAAAGGCCAAAGGCCCGGTAAATTCCGCTCCAATGAAATGGATCACCCCTGTATTGCCGGCAAAGCTCTCCATGCATTTGCGGATGTAAGCCTGGTGCAGCTTGCGGCGTACCGGGTTGCTTACATCATAGAACTGCTCCGCCATAAAAATGCGTTTATCACCTGCATAGGGAGGCGGTTCCGGAAAACCGGTATGATTGATATTGTTGGCGCTGCGCCAGGGAAAATCCGCATAGTGTGCACCGGCTTCAATAATGTTATGCTGAAAATAATCCTGGTGCACCAGCACTAATCCCTGCTGGTCGGCCAGGTTGGCAAACTGTTTCAGGCGCAGCCAGTACCATGCATTGTATTTGGTAAGATCATACTGGCTCAGGCCATCCCAGGCGGTTCCCTGCCCGCTGCGGGCAAAAGGCAGCTCGTAAAAGGGAGGCCATACTTCGCCATCCATACGGCGTATGCGTTCATGATCATCACGCCGGCGATCATACCACAACCCATAATTATGTTCCAGGGATACAATGTGCTTCTCCTTCATCCATTGTGCTACTTCCTGCAGATCATCTGTAAGGCCGGCACCAATGCGGCCGGGTACAAAGCGGGTTACATCGGGTTTGGATTCTTTAATACCATCGGGCCGTACATCGCCCCGCCACCAGGGTACTTCAAAATGCGCCCCGGTTAATACGGCATTGCCGCGCAGCAGCCAGCCATTACTTACATGCATGGGAGCAGCCGGTGCAGGCGCTGCTGGCTTCGTATAGCCTACCTCGTTAATGGTTTTAACACCGGTTGCTTCTGTAGTAACAGGATTGCGGGTTGATGCCACATCTATCCAGTCAGTCAGCTGTGGCAGCGGTTTAAGAGACGCCCGGGTCAATGCAGCTGCCTGCTCCACACTAGGGCTGCTGGAAGCTTCTGATTCCACCGGCATCAGCTGCGCCTGCTGTTTAACGTCTTTGCCTAAACGATCGGCCAGCTGTGCATAATACAAGCTGCGGGGCGGGATGTGTTCATTG
>NZ_DATCRF010000170.1:0-10052 GCF_036569125.1 Chitinophaga sp.
CTGTATACCAGTGAAAGCCGGTCGCTGGCCCTGCTGGAGAACCTGGTTCATTATGATCAGTCGGAACTGCCGCCCCGCCTATACACCATG
Organism: Chitinophaga sp.; assembly: GCF_036569125.1. Lineage (GTDB taxonomy): Bacteria > Bacteroidota > Bacteroidia > Chitinophagales > Chitinophagaceae > Chitinophaga. The sequence continues at coordinate 91 of NZ_DATCRF010000170.1, forward strand.
GAAATTGAGATTGCAGATAGCGCCCCCATCTACACCCTTTCCGATGATAGATTAGTTGAAGACTGGCGGCTGCCGGAAACCCTGGCCCTGCGCAAGATCGGGGACCAATTATTTAAAGAGAAGAAATACCTGGGTTTTAAAGTACGTTCTGCCGTGTTGCCAGGTGAGTTCAACTACCTGCTGGACCCGCTTTTTCCCCGTTATTATGACTTAGTGAACATAGTGAATTATGCGCCGTTAGAATTAGACCGCAGATTTTTTAAACCTTCTTCAAAGGATAATTAGCCTTTGCCACCTTTTCTCTCTTTGCGGATCTTAATGAAATAAGATGGGGTAAGGCCGGTTAGTGCTTTAAACTGGCGGGATAAATGCGCCTCACTGCTAAAGCCTAAACGAAAAGCAATATCAGCCAGCGTGGCGGGGGTATATATTAATAGCTCCTTAACTTTCTCAACCCGGTAGGCCAGTATGTATTTTTCCAGCGTAGTGGCTTCTGCTGCTGAAAAAACAGCGCTCAGCAGATCATACGGCCGTGAAAGCTTTTCTGCTACCCATTTTGAAAAACGGAACTGCGGCGGAAAATCAAATTCCCCGGAATATACCTGCGCAACGGCTTCCTTTACCTGTTTTACCAGCTGCTGGTTCTTATCTTCCAGCAGGCTGAAACCCAAGGACTGCAGCTGTGCAGCAATCGCATCCAGGTCGGGCGGTGTAGCGGATTCTATGGTGGCGCTGCCCAGCTCAACATGTGATACCTGCAGCCCTGATGCAGTAAGCTCCTGCTGTACTGTGGAGATACAGCGCGGGCAAACCATGCCTTTGATATGGTGTGTATAAGCTGGCATAAGTGTATACAAAGGTCCGGCGTTTGGCTTGTATAATTGTTATATAATTACGGGGAAAGGTTATAAAATAATGTGCAGATGTGCAAATATGCAGATGTGCAGATGGCGGATGGCGGATGGCAGATGGCAGATGTGTAGATGTGCAAATTGAAAATGACCTGCCGGTGTATTACCGGCAGGTCAATCAGATGTTTAGATTAGATGTTTAGATGTGCGAATGTGCAGATCTTACCGCAATACAATTTTTTCCAGTTCTTCCAGTGATTTACCTCTTGTTTCCGGCAGCATTTTTACGGCAAACAACAGGTGTAATACCATGGCTACGCAAAAGAAGCTGAATGCCAGGGTACCGCCAAAAGGCAGCTCTGCTACAATAGGAAATAACCAGGTCATTACTGCGGCCCAGAACCAGTGCGTAAAGCTACCCAGCGCCTGCCCTTTGGCACGCACGGAGTTCGGGAAGATCTCTGCCAGGAATACCCATATTACAGCGCCCTGTGAAAATGCAAAGCTGGCAATAAAGCCTACCAGGTAAACAAGCACCAGGTAGCCGCCAAAATCGTGCAGGTAAAAGGCGCGGGCTGTTAAGCCCAGGAACAGGATCATACCTATGGAGCCGGCGATGAGCAATGTTCTTCTGCCAAATTTATCGATCACAAACATGGCAATGATGGTGAACACCATGTTGGTAACACCTATGAGCACCGCCTGTAACAGGGCGGTATCGCGGGCCAGGCCCGTCATAGAAAAAATACGGGGCGCATAATACATGATGGCATTGATACCGGAGAACTGGTTGAAGGTGGCTAACAAAATAGCGCACATTACCGGGAAGGAGAATTTGCGCGCGAATAATTTCTCCGTATGCCCGCTGCTTTCTGCTTTCAGGGATTCTGCGATATCTGTTACAATTACATCTGCATCCGTATTACCTAATGAAAGCAATACTTCACGCGCCTCCGCAGTACGCTGCCGTTTCATAAGCCAGCGCGGGCTTTCCGGTATCAGGTATAATAATACCAGGAACAATACAGACGGAATGGCCTGCACACCTAACATCCAGCGCCATGCATCCGTAGCCACCCACTTGTTAATAAAATAATTGGAAAAGTAAGCCAGCAAGATACCCAGCACAATGTTGAACTGGAACAACGCCACCAGCCTGCCACGCAGCCTGGGCGGCGCTATTTCTGAAATATACATGGGCCCTGCTACAGAGGAAGCGCCAATACCCAGGCCGCCAATAAAACGGTAGATCAGGAAAGCCGGCCATGAGTGCGAGAGGCCACAGCCTAATGCGGATACAATATAAAAGATGCCTACCAGGATCAATACTTTTTTACGGCCGTATTTATCCAACGGAATACCGCAGCCAATAGCGCCAACAATGGTACCGATCAAAGCGATGGAATTGGTAAAGCCGTGCCAGAAACCATCTAATTGAAACACCTCCTTAATCGCCTGCTCTGCACCGGAGATCACCGCGGTATCTGCCCCGAATAAGAGTCCGCCTAAAGCGGCTACCAGGCAGCCGGTAAATAATTTTTTGTTCATGTGTGGGTTGATTGATTAACGTTGATCCGTTCCTGTTGTACAGTGGAATTTATGGGATAAGATACACATTATTTTATCATTTTCTTATATATAGGCAGTTGCCCTGAAACGGGGTTGAAAGCACCGGCATTTGCTTACTTACTAATTAGTCAGTATATTTGCGGCCTGAATGCTACTTTATGGCTGACACCACTAAGGAAAAGATCATTGACCTGGCCGATCACCTGATCCGCACCAAAGGTTTTAATGCCTTTAGCTATGCCGATATTTCGGCGCCCCTGGCCATTAAGAATGCCGCTGTTCATTACCATTTCCCCACTAAGGGCGACCTGGGGATCAGCGTAATTGAGCGGGAGCTGCAAAGCCTTGCGCTGCACATACGCAAATGGGAAAAAATGCCGGAGGACCAGCAGCTTAAAAAGCTCATAGATATATTTCAGCAGCGCAGTAAGCTGGGCACCATTTGCCTGGTAGGCTCCTTAACACCGGATTATGATACGCTGCCTGCTCCTATGCAGGCCAAGGTACAGGAAATGTGCACCGGCATATTGCAATGGATGACGCAATGCCTGGAAAAAGGCAGGGCACAGCAGCGCTTACACTTTGAAGGCGAAGCGTATGACCGCGCCCTGATGGTGCTTTCCAACCTGCTATCATCGCTGTTACTTTCACGGGTATTGGGCGGCAACACTTTTCAGCGCATGAGCAAACAGCTGGCTAAAGACCTGATATAACAACAATTACATTATACAGGCAATAGCCTGTACAGATCAATAAACCATCAAAACACTTCAGATGAAAAGAGCAGTTATTACCGGATTAGGGGCTTTAACGCCTATCGGCAACAATACAGCTACGTTCTGGGAACAACTCACCGCCGGCAAAAGCGGTGCGGCCACGATCACCAGGTTTGATCCCAGCCGCTTCCGCACACAATTTGCCGGAGAACTAAAAGGTTTTAATGCGCAGGAATTGCTGGATAAAGGAGACATCCGCAAAAGCGATCCCTTTACACAATACGCCATGGTAGCGGCAGATGAAGCTATTAAAGATTCCGGCCTGGACTTCAGCAGCATGGATCCGTTTGATACAGGGGTGATCTTCGGCTCCGGGCAGGGCGGCATGCAAACTTTTGAAGAGCAGGTGAAAGAATATACGCAAGGCGGTTTTAATCCACGCTTCAGCCCTTACTTTGTACCCAAGCTGATTGCGAACATGGCGGCCGGTATGATCTCTATTAAATACGGCTTAATGGGCATTAACTATACTACGGTTTCTGCCTGCTCTACTTCCAACACCGCTATTATGGATGCGCTGAACTACATCCGTTTGGGAAAAGCCAAGGTGATCATTACCGGCGGTGCTGAAGCGCCTGTAACAGAAGCATCTGTAGGCGGCTTCTGTGCAATGAAGGCAATGTCTACCCGCAACGATGATCCGGCGACTGCTTCACGGCCTTTTGATGTGGAGCGTGATGGTTTTGTGATGGGTGAGGGTGCCGGTGCATTAGTGCTGGAAGAATATGAGCATGCCAAAGCAAGAGGCGCACATATTTACGCAGAGGTAGTGGGCGCTTCCATGACGGCAGATGCGTATCACATGACCGCTACGCACCCCGAAGGATTAGGCGCTTTACGCGCTATGCAGCTGGCGTTAAGTGATGCAGGATTGAATGCTGCGCAGGTAGATTACCTGAATGCGCACGCCACCTCTACCCCTGTTGGCGACCTGAGTGAGATAGCTGCTATTACAAAACTGTTTGGCAACGATCCTTCCCATTTACACATCAGCGCTACCAAATCCATGACAGGGCATTTATTAGGCGCAGCCGGCGCAATAGAAGCTATTGCCTGCATCCTGAGTATAAAACATGGCGTAGTACCACCTACTATAAACACTACAACATTAGACCCGACTATACCTGCAGGTGTGCAAATTATTACCGGGCAGGCGATAGAGAAGAAAGTAAAAGTAGCGATGAGCAATACTTTTGGTTTTGGCGGCCATAATGGTATTGTGGTGTTCAGGGAAGTGGTGTAAGGAGTGAGAACCGCCAGGGCAGCAGGTATCACGGGTGTAGTTGCCTACACCCGTGATACAGAGTAAAATAAATTTAGTAGTAAAACAAAACTATATATTGTACGTATTCACTTTCATAGCGTGCAACTTTCATTCTACTTTTCTATGCCGGAAAAATTTTTCATCAAAAATTGGAGAATTAAAAAATTGTCGTAATATTGCCACTGTGCTGCTGACATTGGCGCTGTAATGGTTGACCTCCAAAAATCAGATTGTTTACTTCAAAACAGATTGTTTACTCCAAATCACTCGTCAGGTATTTATTATCAGCTAGGTTTTACTGGTTTATTCCCCAAAATTGTGTAGCTAAAGCTATATGATGTTTGTTGTTGTTATTGCTATGTCCTACCCAAAGGGACGTATGTGATATCGTGTGCACCACAGATCAATCCCATTCTTTTATCCAATTAATTTATTGGTATCACTTGACTATTAATCCCAATTGATAGATGATTCGCACCTCACTGGAATTTATTAAAAAAGAGCTGGAAGCTTATATCGTGGAACGTGAGCAGGATCCTGCAAACTACAGCGCCGGCAACATTGTGGAGCTGAAGCCGCTCATAAAGCCCACCGGTGAATTAAATGTTACCGACACCTCGCACGTAACCATTATGATGGCCGGTGTGGAAGAAGAGCGCCGCGAAGGCAAGCGCCCCTACTATGTGCCCACGGACGATAAACAGTTCATGCGCCTGAATCCCCCGGTGGAGCTGGACCTGCTGGTATTGTTCATTGCACACAACGGCCATTATGAAACGGCGCTGCGCGACCTTTCAGACGTAGCCAGCTTTTTCCAGGCTAACCCCGTATTTGATCAGCAACGTTACCCCGCACTGAACGCCAGCGTTACAGATCCTGTAAATAAGCCCTGGCAGCTGATTGAGCGGCTCACCTTTAAGCTCTACAATCTTTCCTTTGAACAGCAGAATAATTTATGGGCTATGCTGGGCGGCAAATACTTTCCCAGCCTGGTGTATAAAATGAATATGCTTACTGTATTTGATACCAAAGGCAAGGATAAAACACCCGGCATCAAAGAACTCAATTTTAAAGAAAACTAACGCTTGTTGTGTATGAATGGCATGCAGGTTAAATACACCGAACTGTTTACTTTATCCGTAGAACAGCTGTTTTACACCAATAAAGTATGTAAGCAATACAAAACGGATCCTGTTACGGATATAACGTTTGTGCCTACACCGGAAAGCCGTACGGTCATGAGCAACATGGACCTGCTGTTTAAACCCACTCCAACTAACGGCGGCTTTATCCTGCTGGCCAATATATCGGGGCAAACGCCCGGCGGCAACGACCTGCTGCGCTTTGCCGCTAAAAAGGGCAACAAGCTCACTTTCCTGGCATTGCTTAAAAACCCGGAACTGTTAAACTTCAATGAGCTGCCGGTACAAACCGCCGCAGATCATATCTACTACTTCAGCAACAGTGTAGTGGATGTTGCTGCCACACGCAACAATCTGCACCTGAGCAAAGCCGCTACCGGCGCAGCAGAACCGGACACTATTAAAACCAGCAATGCGGCTTATACCTTTCATAGCGCAGTGCCTGTAGCACCCGGCACTGCCATCATTAAACATTTACTGAGCGGCGCTAACCTGGGTGAAAAGAATATTGTTACGCAAAGCGGCGCATCTGATGTAATGTTTGATCTTACCCCCTTACCCTCCGGCATTTGCCAGCTGTGGATCAATCATGTGCAGGAAGATGAATTTTATTATCCCGGCAGCATCAGCACCGGCCCGCTGTTCGGGGTGGTGGAGATCTCCCTGTCCGCTTTACTGGATGCAAATTACCGCATTATTGAAGCCGACCGTTCCTTAACGCCGGAGCGCCCGCAATATAAGATCCGCCTGGTGAACCGGCCCACCATCTGGCGGTATACCCTTAGCCTGCAGCCCAACAGCCCTTTGTTCCTGGAAATGGCCGGCATGAGCCCTGCCGACAAAGCGGCTTTCCTGAACCAGCTAAACATTGTAAGCAATGATACCAATATCCATTTCCACCGGACCACCACTACCGATACTGCTATTGAGATGGTATCGGACAACGCGCTGGCCCTGCAGGAAAACTATTACTCCGCTTCCAGCGCTACCCATGATACCTTAAGCCTTACGCTTAAAAAATATATTGGCGATCCGGCTAAAGAAGCAGTGGTAAGGGCAAACCTGCCCTACCCTGCTACCGGCGCCATTGATACCGCTAACGCCCCATTCATTTACTCTGACATTTTTCTAACACTTTAACTTTTAAAAAAATGGCAACTTACCGTTCCCCTGGTGTTTATGTAGAAGAAATAGCCTCCTTTCCACCATCCATTGCAGAAGTAGAATCTGCAGTCCCCGCATTTGTTGGTTATACGCAAAAAGCTGATTCGCTGGGAACCGGCGACCTGCTGAAAGTACCTACCCCCATTAGCAGCTGGGGCGAATATGTAACTTACTTTGGCGGCCCTGAAAAAGAAGATGGCGCGAATATTACGATAGCTGTGAATGAACTACGCACCGGCACTGTGACCACCGGTTACAAGGTAACTGTTACCCCTAACGCAGCTAACCTGCGCAAACACATTCTTTACCATGCCGTAAAGCTGTTCTTCGCCAACGGCGGTGGTAAATGTTACATTGTATCTGTAGGCGATTACAGCACTGCGCCTAACAAGGGAGACCTGGAAGCGGGTCTTGACCTGGTAGCGCTGGAAGATGTGCCTACCATACTGGTAGTGCCGGAAGCCGTGTACCTGCCTTCTCCGGGAGAGTACCAGAGCATTAATTCAAAAATGATCGACCAGGCCTCTACCCTGAAAGACCGTTTTGCCGTGCTGGATACCCAGGCTACTACGGTACCCAAAACATCATCATCTGTACAGTCAGATGTAGATGTTGCCATTGGCACCATCCCGGTAGGTGATACTACCCGTTTTGCAGCGGTATACTATCCCTGGGTGCGTACTGCTTACACCTACGCATTTGATTTTGACAACCTGCAGCTGAATGATCATAAGATAAACGGTGTGGATGCTACCGGCGCAGATAATAAAGAAGGCCTGCTTTCTGCGTTGAAGGCAACTGCCTCTACCTTGTATAATGCTATTCAGGCAGAATACAGCAAATACACCATTGCACTGCCGCCATCTGCAGCTATTGCAGGTGTGTACGCCAGAACAGACCGTGACCGCGGTGTATGGAAAGCCCCTGCCAACGTAGGTTTGGTGGATGTAATAAAACCACTGGTGAACGTATCACGCGGTGAGCAGGACACCCTGAACATTAACACCACCAGCGGCAAATCCGTGAATGCTATTTTAAACATGCCTGGTTTCGGCACCGTGGTAATGGGCGGCAGAACCCTGGATGGCAACAGCAATGACTGGAAGTACATTAACGTACGCCGCTTCTTCAGCGTAGTGGAAGAATCCATCAAAAAATCCACCAACTGGGTAGTATTTGAACCTAATACCGCCAGCACCTGGACCAAGGTACAGGCTATGATAGAAAACTACCTGTTCCTGAAATGGAGGGATGGTGCACTGGCCGGCGCAAAACCGGAGCAGGCATTCCAGGTAAATGTAGGCCTGGGCAAAACCATGAACTCCGTGGATATCCTGGAAGGACGCATGATCGTGGAAATTAAGATGGCTGTTGCAAGACCGGGTGAATTTATAATCCTGCAGTTTGTGCAGATCATGCAAGCCTCCTGATAATACGGTTCACAGCATTTTATTCAACAATTACTAAAAATTAAATTCTTTATACAATGGCGTATCCATTAACAGTTTTCCATTTCAGCGTATCCTGGGGTGGAGATAATATAGGTTTCTCTGAAGTAAGCGGCTTATCACAGGAAGTGCAGGCAATTGAGTACCGCGACGGTTTAATGTCAGGCACCACCCTGCCACTGAAAAGGCCGGGCTTGAAAAAGGCGGGCAACATTACCCTGAAAAAAGGGATGGTAACCTCCAATATTGATCTGTACAACTGGCTTAATAACAGCGGCCAGCCTAACGTAGAGCGCCGCGACCTGGTAATTACCCTGCTGAATGACGAAGGCCAGCCCGTATTTATATGGAGCGTAGCCCAGGCATGGCCGGTGAAATGCGAAGGCCCGGGCTTAAAAGCATCCGGCAACGACATTGCCATAGAGTCTGTAGACCTGGTGCACGAAGGCCTTACATTTAAAACTGCCTAAGCAATGTCGGCTTATTATCCACCAACGGGGTTTCATTTCCGCGTTGAATTTATGGGCGTCAGCGGAGCGGATAGCGATACGGAACAGCGCTTCCAGGAGGTCAGCGGCCTTTCTTTTGAAGTAGAGACAGAGGAGCTGCGGGAAGGCGGTGAGAACCGCTTTACCTACAAGCTGCCCAAAAGGGCCAAGTATCCTAACCTGATCCTGAAGCGTGGACTGCTAACCAACACTGCGCTGCTGGATTGGTTAAAGGATGCGCTCAAGACCTACTTCACTGTAGTGATCTATGACTTTAAACCGGCGGACCTGATAATAACCTTACTGGACGAAGCCGATGCACAGGTAGCTGTATGGAAAGTAGTACAGGCTTACCCGGTGAAGTGGAGCACTGCAGATCTGAAGGCTACGGAGAATGCCATCCTGGTGGAAACAATAGAGCTGGCGTACCAGTATTTTGAGCGGCTGCCTGTTGAGAATACGGTTTTTAAAGGCTGAAAGCGCAAAGCATAAAGCAAAAAGCTAAAGCCGTTTGCTGCCAAGCATTTTACTGGCTGGCAGTAATGTAAAAGTAAAAGCCTTTATAGCATTTTTTAATCGTTGAAAGCGTATGCAAAAAAGCTGCATACTGAAAGCCCAAAGCCTTCAGTAAAACACAATCAGCTTTCAGCTTTATGCTTTCACCTTTAAGCTCAAAAAAAATGGCCGTACAAATCAATGAAGTTATTATTAAAGCGGTAGTAGATCCGCGGCCGGACACCCGCAGCACGGGAAACACCAATCCGCCGGAATGCCCGCCTGCTGCCGCCGGTAACAGCGAGAACGAACTGGCTGAAAAAATTCTGGAAATCCTTCGGGAGAAAAAAGAAAGATAATGGACGATCAAAGCCTGGCAAAACTGCCCTTTAATCTCAAGATCATTCCAATAAATGATACGGGTTTTCCAATTGGTATCCCCTTTATTGCCATGTTCAATCCTGAGAATTTTACCATTCATGAGGATATTGACTGGCTGGCCAACTGCCCCCCGGGCGCACAGGGAGCCAACCTGAAATATAAAGGCACCAAACCCCGCACCTTTACCCTGGAATTTACTATTGACGGTACCGGCGTAAACACCAATGGTGTAAAGATACCGGTCACTGCGCAGGTAGCGCTGTTCCGCGCCGCCACTACAGGTGTGAGAGGCGCCCTGCACAAACCGGCCTTTCTGCTGGTGCAGTATGGCCTCTTCATCTGCACCTGTGCGTTAAACAGCTCCAATGTTACCTACAGCCTGTT
>NZ_DATCRF010000171.1:0-3471 GCF_036569125.1 Chitinophaga sp.
CATCATCACATGATAACTTACTGAAAAGTTTATTTACATTGCATCGTGCTCTCGTAATCTAATACCTATTGTTCAATGAAAACCAGATCTTTATCCGGGGCGCTATGCGCCCGCATGGCCTTGCTGTTTATTGTAGCCATCCTCACCGGGAGCAAAGTACAGGCCCAAACTACCGTTCCCTTCACCTTGTACAACAACTCAGCGTATGCTGATGGCAATGTGTATGTTGCAGTGGTAGGCATCATCAACGGCAATCATGTATGGATTGACCCTAAAACCAGTGCGGTCAACCTCATGAGCGTGTCCAACAACACCGTACCCGGGCCGGTGATCAACGGCAACCAGGGGCCCGGCGGCAATGGCCGCTATGCCAACTGTTTTGCGAAGCTGAGCGAGATCCCTAATAAGGTCATCAACATTCCCGGCATTGCAGGCTGCCGCATCCTGATCTCTTTCAACTCACAGCTGTATCTCTATTTCTTCGGCGCATCCGGTGCGCCAAGTGGTTATGCAGCGCCCAATCTTGCCAATCCTACGGATCCTAACCAGGGCATCCGGTTTGAAACGATTGAGCTTACAAACGCATCCAACGGCCTTTGGGTAAACACTACCCGTGTGGATAGCTACCAGTATCCCATGGGCCTTGAAGTGTGGGGCAATTCCGGTTTTTACCAAAAGGTTGGAGAGCTTATTCCTCACAGCCAGATCCTTTCACAATGGCAGTCTACCGCACCTTCCGAATTTGCAGGCTGTTATGATGCTGCCAATGGCATCATCAAGTTCCCTTCAAAAACAACTGCTTTTCAAAGCGGTGCACAGGCCAATTATTTTGGTTCCTACATTGATGCCATCTGGTCAAAATACCAGAACGGTAACCTGGTTTTCAACGCAGGTGATGCAGGCACCTGGAGCGGCCGTGTATCCGGCAACGTGTTCACATTCACCCGTACTTCCGACGGACAGGTGGGCACCATCTCACGCAAGCCTACCAACCTGGAAGCCATGGAAGGCAGCGGGGTTATGGCCACCGGCGGGCAATGGGATAAAGTGGTGCAGGCGCAGATCTGCGCTGCCATTAACCGCCATGCCATTGATCTTAACCTGGCAACGGGCGCCACGCAGGACTTTTCCTCTGCATCCAAATATTATCAGACAGGGCCTTACAACTGGTACTGCAAATTCTGGCACCGCAGCGATATCAGCCTCAATAGCCTGACCTACGCTTTTTGCTACGACGATGTATTTAACCATTCGTCCACCATCAATGCCACCTCTCCCCTGCGCACCACTATTACCATAGGCGGTTTTTCAGGGATCACGGCAAGCGGCGCGGCCATCGCCTATAAGGATTGTAACTATGGCGGCTACGCCGCAGGCCTTAATCCCGGCGCCTATACCCTTAGCCAGCTGAATGCGCTGGGCATTCTCAATGATGATATTTCTTCCCTCAGGGTAAAGCCCGGGTATAAAGTCACTCTTTACCAGGATGACAATTTCAGTGGATCAACACTTGTACTTACAGGAGATGATGATTGCCTGGTTGACAATGGCTGGAACGATCTGACAACTTCATTGAAAGTAGAATCAAATACCACTTCTACATCAACGGTTATTCAGGCGGAAAGCTATACCTATATGTCCGGCATAGATGTGGAAGCAACAACCGATGCAGGAGGAGGACAGAATGTTGGATGGATAGACGCCGGAGACTGGATGTCTTATGATGTAACTATTCCTGCAACAGGCAGCTACCGGGTAGATTACCGCGTGGCCAGCCCTAACGCCAACACAAGCCTGCGGCTGGAAAAAGATGCCGGCGCCACACAGCTGGGCACCGTTAACATACCTAATACCGGCGGATGGCAGAACTGGAGCAATGTTTCACATACCGTAACCTTACCTGCAGGCACTTATAGCATAGGTATTGCTACAACCACCGGCGGATTTAATCTTAATTATCTTACTATTACCAGTGTTGCCTCATCCGCCAGGATGGCCATGCAAACAGTAAAAACAGAAAATAGTAATACCGCCGTTACACTGTCGCCTAACCCGGTGAGTGAGCAATTACATATCCGTAACAGTGACAAGGTTAAAACGCTGAGCGTTTACGATATGAGTGGTCACCAGCTTATGAAAGTTAAGAACCCGGGGAACACTATTCCGGTATCCTCACTGGTGCCGGGCATGTACATTATTACTATAGACCGTAAAGATGGTACGCAAAAACAGGTGAAGATCCTGAAGCAATAAGTCACATCAACTTATAATAAAGAGGCCCGCTAATAAGCGGGCTTTCTTTTTACCGCAAAGGCATTCTCAATAGCATCAAAAAAAGAAGCTGTCAACATACGCTTACTCCTATAACAAGCCGGGCACAAACTAAGGTACAATAGGGCTTGTACTCCATCGAACTGTCCATTTAATTGCTCATTTAATAGAGCCCATCATTAACCAAATTCAACCTTAATGTGGAAAATGCCTCTGCATTATACATGGATTACAATTTGTATACAGTTCTATATATGATAACATCCATGTTAACAGGTAAAAGACCTGCAGTATAACATGCGCGCATCCGGTAACAGCCTGCGGCGCCAGTGTTAGTCAGCTTTTATTATGAGAAACTAAAACGACTTAAAATATATGTCATCCGGAATTTCTATTTGGGCAGCCAGCGCTGCAGAACAGCTGGCAACGATAACCACCGAACCGGTGTATACCAACACCATAAGCGATTTTCAATTTGAAGTGCATTCCATGCAGGATGCCGTATGGCTGGTAGCTACCTGCTCCAACTCCGCCAGGATGGCCTTCCGTATTGCCTATGCGCCGGAAAGCATAACACTGGAAGAGGTAACAAACGAAGAAGACGGTATAAAAATGGTAATGAGCGCTGCTATCGGCACCTATCATGCAAGCGTGAGCTTTCCTGAAAAAGGCACACCGCTTTTACGCTATACCGTAGCTTTCATCCCTGCCGAGGATACGGATATCCCCTTTTGGCCGCGCGATATTGTGATACCGGCAAACGGAAGCAGCAAGGGCGACATTCACATCCGGCAAATAGGTACGCGCTCCGGGATCATTTATGCTTCCATGACACAGCCCGCAGCCGGCTCGTTCCTGTATTTACAAAACTTTACGGCGCTGGCAGACTACTGTAATGCAACCCAAACATCTGTGGCAGATACCGTTGGCGGTGAGTGGCCGGAATTTGGATTTTCTTTACCATCCACGAAAGATAAGCCATTGCCTGCCGGCCAGCAGGTTACTATTTCAGATGCCTTTGTTTGCTTTAGTAACAAGACACCAAAGGATCAGTTTGAAATTGCCACTGAATTTCTAACGCACCTGGCATCACTATACCTGCACCTGCCAAGGCCGGAACCCGTGTATCATAATTTTCCGGATATACTGGCAAAGTCGCTCCATGACCTGGCACACTCAAAAGGCTGCTGGGTGCAGCAT
>NZ_DATCRF010000172.1:0-7743 GCF_036569125.1 Chitinophaga sp.
GCCGGATTACAGCATCCTGGACCGCATCCTGTACCAGTACATTGAGCGGCGGCAGGGCCCCCGTGAGATCATCTCCCAGGGCTTTGATACTGCGCTGGTAGACCGTACGCTGAAGCTGGTGAACACCAATGAATACAAGCGTAACCAGTTCTGCCCTATTATCCGTGTATCGTCCAAAGCTTTTGGCGTAGGCAGGAGAGTGCCGATTGTTGGGAAGTATCTCAGTTAGCTATTAGCTGTTAGCTGTTGGCAGTCTTTGGCCGGTACTGCAGATGATTGAAGCTAAAGGAAGTTTGAAAGTTATTCTTTAACGCAGTAGTTCAATCACTGGCAACAGCTAACGGCCAATAGCTAACTGCTAACTATTTATTTATCTTTGACAAAATTTATACTGATATAAAATGTTACAGGTTCCGTTCATTCGTCAAAACAAGGAATTAGTATTAGAGCGGCTGGCCCTCAAACAGTTTAAGGAGCTGGGTTTGATAGAGGAGGTGCTGGCGCTGGATGATAAGCGTAAACAATTAACCCTGGCCTATGATGAAACACAGGCCAAGATCAAAATAGCATCGGACGAGATCGGAAAACTGATGAAGGGCGGACAGAAAGAAGAAGCGGAACAGCGGAAAGCAACGGTGGCTGATCTGAAACAGCAGCAGCAACCGCTTACGGAGCAGCTGAACGAAACTGAAAAGCTGCTGCATGATACGCTGATCAAGCTGCCTAATTTACCGGCTGCCAGTGTGCCCCCGGGCAGAACGCCGGAAGAAAACGTGGAAGTACGCGCAGGCGGAGCCAAACCGGCCCTGGCTGCAGATGCGCAGCCCCACTGGGATCTGGCAAAAAAGTACGACCTTATAGATTTTGAGCTGGGCAACAAGATCACCGGCAGTGGTTTTCCTGTATATAAAAATAAAGGCGCCCGTTTACAGCGCGCGCTGATCCAGTATTTCCTGGATTATAATATCAGCAAAGGATATATGGAATATATGCCCCCGCACCTGGTAAATGCCGATACCGCCTATGGTACCGGGCAGCTGCCGGATAAGGAAGGGCAAATGTATTTTGTAGGCGAAGACAAGCTGTACCTGATACCTACTGCTGAAGTACCGGTAACCAACATTTACCGTGATGAAATTTTAAAGGACAGCGACCTGCCCATAAAAATGACGGCCTATACCCCCTGTTTCCGCCGGGAAGCCGGTTCTTATGGTAAGGACGTACGCGGTTTGAACCGTGTGCACCAATTCGATAAAGTGGAAGTAGTGCAGCTGGTACATCCTGAAAAGTCTTACGAGGTGCTGGAAGAAATGGTGGCGCATGTGGAGGGCCTTATACAGGCATTGCAGCTGCCCTACCGGATCTTAAGGCTTTGCGGCGGCGATATGGGCTTTACTTCTGCCCTTACCTATGATTTTGAAGTATACAGCGCCGCACAGCAAAAGTGGCTGGAAGTAAGCTCTGTATCCAACTTTGAAGCTTACCAGGCTAACCGTATGAAAATACGTTTCAAAGACAGCGGCGGTAAACCGCAGCTGGTGCATACGCTCAACGGCAGCTCCCTGGCGCTTCCGCGTATACTGGCCTGTTTACTGGAAAATAACCAGGCTGCAGACGGTATTCACATTCCGCCGGTATTACAGCAATACTTTGGCGCAGAAAAGATCAGCTAACGTATAAGACTATACTAAGGAAGGCGGTGTACCAAATGCTTTTTTAAAAGCAAAGGAAAAATGGGAGAGATCTTCAAAACCTACTTCCATATACACATCCGATGGTTTTTTACCTTTTTCTTTAATCAGGTAATAAGCTTCCTTTAACCGTTTCTGCTGCAGCCAGCGGTTGGGCGAGGTATGAAAGATCTTTTCAAAATCCCGTTTAAAAGTGGCCAGGCTTCTGCCCGTGAGGTAGGCGAAACGTTTCATTTCCACATTAAAGTTAAAGTGTTTGTTCATGTAGGCTTCCAGGTCTATTTTACCCGGCTCGCTGAAATCAAACAGCAGGTTTTTTAGCTGCGGGTTTATCCTTAGCAGAATGAGAATGGCTTCTTTGGCTTTGAGCATGGTGAGCATCTCTGTATTAGCGGCATCCGTATTCAGGTAAGGCGCAATAGAGGCCATGTAGGTGCTGCTCAGCGCATCATGTGGCAGCTTAACAATGCCGGGGCCTTCGTAAAGGCTATCCGCTGTTATATTGTACTCCACGCTGAAATTGCGTAAAGTGTCCTGGTCAAAGAAAATACTGATGGACTTAAATTCCCCGCCACCCGCCGGCGGGCGTTTCATAACCTTGGTAAGCTGGTTCCTTTTAATAAGCATGGTATCACCTGCTTCACATACCATGGGCGTTCCGGAAGTGCGGAAGGTCATGGTGCCGGCCAGAATGTGCGTCATCACATGCTCTGCCACAAAGGATTCATTTTCGCGGGTCTGGTGCGCGTAACAGGAATACATGATGCGGGAAGATGAAGCCATATTATTACAATTGTACCTAAAGGTAAAGATTTCCTGCTTGCCGCCCTTTGTTGTACGGCTCAAATGGGCTTTGTTAAAAAGCTCATTTTCTTTGCTCATCAGTACGCTTTTTTTTAATACTTTACAGGCATGCATCACTTTTTACCCAATGGGCAGGAGCTGTTGATACGGCCGGCCAAACCAGAAGATGCACCGGCGCTGCTGGACTGCTACCGTCAAACCACTAAGGAAACGGATTTCCTGTTGAACACACCTGCGGAAGCGCAGGCTATGACCCTGGCGTCGGAACGGAGCTTTATTCAATTTTTCGGGGATAACAGCCGGCACCTGCTGCTGCTGGCGGAAGTGGGCGGGCAGATCGTGGGATCTGTAACCGTAAAGCAATCCTCTTTCCATAAGCAACGGCATTTGGGTGAATTTGGGATTGCCGTGCAGCACGCTTACTGGAACCTGGGCATAGGCCGCCGTTTAATGACGGCTATGATGCGCTGGGCCGTTCAGCACCCGGAGATCACTATTATCCATTTTAATGTACTGGCCAATAATGAAAAGGCCATACAGCTTTACCGCAACTTTGATTTTACGGAATACGGGCGGCAGCCACAAGCCATCTGGCAGCCGGATGGCACGTTTGTGGATCTGATCATGATGTGTAAAACGGTGAAATAAATGCAAACCTATACGGGGAAATATTACAATGCACAAACGGATAGCAGCGTGGATGCGGCTATTACATTAACGGCCAAACAAATTACCATTGAGATAAAAAATGCGCAGGGTGAGCCGCGGCAGATCCACTGGTTCTGGGACCAGGTAAAACACCCGTCTGCCGGTACATTAGAGTACCCCGGTTATCCTTTGCAGCGCATTACGGTATCGTCCCTCACCTTTGCAGATGCCGTGGCTTTTAACCTGCAAAACAAAAAAGGCCCACGGTTTTTTGCCAACCGCGGACGCACCATTGTAGGTATTACTTTTTTGGTGGTAGTGGCCCTGGTAGCGCTGGTATATTTCTGGTTCATTCCTTTTGTGGCGGTGCGTATTGCCAACAACATCCCGGTGAGCTATGAGGAAAAACTGGGGCAAAGCAGCTATGATGCGCTGATGCAGCAATACCATGAGGATACGGCCGCTACCCGGCTGGTAAATGAATTTTTTGACCGGCTGAACATCCATTCCAATTATGCCGTGCAGATCACCGTGGTGCAGCAAAAAGAAACCAATGCCTTTGCGCTGCCGGGCGGCCATATTATTGTGTATGACCAGCTGCTGAAACAAATGAAGCATTATGAGGAGCTGGCAGCGCTGCTTTCGCACGAATACTCGCATGTGGAGCTGAAACATACTACCAAAACCATTTTCCGCAGCATGGGCACTTATATGTTTATGTCGCTGATCTTTGGGGATATGAGCGGCGCGGGGGCCGTGATAGTGGAAAATGCCAACAGCCTGAAAAGCCTGCAGTATTCCCGCCGCCTGGAAAAAGAGGCTGACCTGCACGGGCTGGAGCTGTTACAGGCCCGGCATATTGATGCGCGGGGTTTCCAGTGGCTGTTCAACACACTAAAGCAGGAAAGCGGGCTGCAGCCGTCGGAATGGCTAAGCAGCCATCCTGACCTGGACAACCGTGTGCGATACATTAATGAACATGCCCTGCCGGAACGCGCGGTTACGGATAGCAGTTTGTATCGTATCTTTATAACCTTAAAACAGTGAGATGCAACGATATGACCGCCAGCTAAGGCTGGAAGGCTTTGGCGCAGAGAAGCAACAGCTGCTGGGAAAGGCCAGTGTGCTGGTAGTAGGGGCCGGTGGTTTGGGTGTACCGGTGCTGCAATATCTAACGGCTATGGGTATAGGAAAACTGGGTATTGTGGAGCAGGATAATGTGTCCATCACCAACCTGCAGCGGCAGGTGATATACACCACACAGGATGAGGGCAAACCCAAGCTGGATGCCGCTGTTAAGCGCTTACAGCAGCTGAATCCCGAAGTAAGCTTTGTACAACATCCTTCCTTTTTAACACCGGAGAATGCGTTAGCCATTATAGCACCGTATGATGTGGTAGTGGATTGCACGGATAATTTTGGCACCCGCTACCTGGTGAATGATGCCTGTGTAATACTAAAAAAACCGTTTATATACGGCGCCATTTACAAATATGAAGGGCAGGTGAGCGTGTTCAATTACAAGGGCAGCGCTACATACCGCTGCCTGTTCCCCGAAGCGCCGCAGGCCGGCGAAATGCTGAACTGCAGCGACATTGGCGTGCTGGGTGTGCTGCCCGGCATTATTGGCTGCTACCAGGCCAATGAGGCGGTGAAAGTGATCTGTGGCATTGGTGAGCCGCTGGCCAACCAGCTCTTAACTATTGATACGTTGTATAATACCCATCATATTTTTGAAGTGAAACCTGTGCCGGGTAATCATAACATCAGCGTCTTGCTGGATGATTATGAGCAGGGCGTATGCGCTACCGGTACCGTGCAAAGCATGCAGGTGCAGGAGCTGCAGCAGTGGCTGGATGCCGGTACACCGCTGCAATTACTGGATGTGCGGGAGCCGGATGAATGGGAGATCTGCCATATTCCGCAGGCGCAGCTTATTCCTATGCGCAGGGTGTTAAATGCATTACCGCAGCTACAGCCGCAGGTACCGGTAGCAGTGATTTGCCATCATGGCATGCGCAGCTTAATGGTGGCCAAACAGCTGGTGGAAGCCGGTTTTCAAACGGTGTATAATGTGGAAGGAGGGATACATGCATGGGCGCAGGAGATAGATGAGGAGATGGGGGTTTATTAATGTGCAGATATGCAGATGTGCATATGTGCAGATGGATTGACACGGTTGTTAAATTGTATACTATAAGCAGCAGATTGCTACTATTTGCATATTTGCACATCTGCATATCTGCACATTTACAACTATATGAGCATAGAACTTTGCCTGTTATTTTTCCTGGTGGCTTTATTATATGCCTCTGCAGGCTTTGGCGGCGGGTCCAGCTACCTGGCGCTGATGGCTTTGTGGGGCATCGATTTTCAGCTCATGAAATCTACTGCGTTGTTGTGCAATGTGGTGGTGGTGACAGGCGGAGTATATCATTTTTATAAAAGCGGGCACCTGCCTATGAAAAAGGCCTGGCAGCTAAGCCTGGCCAGTGTGCCCATGGCTTTTATAGGCAGCTACCTGCCGCTGAAACAGCAAACTTTCTTTTTACTCTTAGGCATTGCATTAACTGTTGCGGCGCTGTTCATGTGTTACCGTTTGTTCCTGGAAAAAAGCTATGAGCCTGATCCGGACCGTCCGCAAAAGATCTATAAATACGGCATTATCGGCGGGTTCATTGGCCTGCTTTCCGGTATGACGGGTATTGGCGGCGGCATATACCTGGCGCCCATCCTGCGTTTGGGGCGTTATGATACGGCCAAGAACATTGCCGGCTTAAGCAGCTTTTTTATTTTGGTAAATTCCATCTCCGGCCTGTTAGGGCAGGTTGCCAAAAAGGAGATTGTGCTGGATACACACTTTGCGTTGCCGTTAATATTGTCTGTAATTATTGGCGGGCAAATAGGCGCGCGGTTTAGTGCCGCTATCCTGAAACCCAGGTGGGTAGAGGGTATTACGGCTGTATTGATATTGTATGCAGGGGTGAGGATGTTAATACAGGGTTAACTCATTAATTCTTCCGGATAACTTATTATAGCATTGATTTTTTAACCCTTTATTATTTTTTATGTACAGTGAAAATATTGTGTTGGGGAAGAACGGACAGCCTATCCATTCCAGGATAGCTATTCATCCGGGTGAGGTATTAAAAGGTGAAATTGAAGCCCGGGGCTTAATAAAGAAGGAGTTTGCTGCAAAAATTGAATTATTACCACAGCATTTAAGCGAGCTGTTTGCCGGTAAACGGCATTTTACAGCTGTACTTGCAGTTAAATTGGAAGAAGTATTGGATATTGATGCAGAGTTTTGGCTGCAGCTACAAAATGAATATGATCTGACTATCGTACGGAATAAAAAAATAGCTAAGGGCCAACCAGCCGCTCAACGTTCACGCTAAGAACTACACATAATAATTCCGGATCACCCCCCAATCGTCGACATACTCGCCATCTTTTCATTGGCTTCTTCCGCTTCAAATCCATTTAAGAACCGGTGATGAATAGCATCCTGTATGCGTTGCAGCAGAAATTCATCCGGTGCGCCGCCACGTATGAGATCCCGCACATTAAGATCATCCTTTCCATACAGGCAGGTTTTTAAACCGCCGGTGGGGGTAACACGAATGCGGTTGCAGCTGCCGCAGAAAGTACGGCTGTAGGCAGGTATTACGCCAATATGGCCCTGGTGGCCGGTTATATGGTAATTAAGCGCGGTGGTATGCGGTGCATCCGGCAGTTTTTGTAAGGGGTAAGTAGTGCGTAAGGTATCCAGTATATGCTCAAAATTCCATTTAATGCCGGAAAATGCTTTTCCATGGCCGTTGAAGGGCATTTCTTCAATAAAACGTACAGATACGGGATGGTCTTTGGTAAGCGCGGCAAAATCCAGCAGCTCATCGGTATTTACCCCGTCCATTACCACGGTATTTATTTTTACGCTCATGTTGTGCGCCAGCAGGGCTTGCAGGGTATCCATCACAGCGTTGAACTCATCGCGGTAGGTAATACGTTTAAACTTATCGCGCTGCAGGGTATCCAGGCTCAGGTTTATGTGGCGGATGCCTAAGTCCAGCAGTGCGGGGATAAAAGAGCGGGTAAGCACGCCATTGGTGGTAATGGATACGCGGTCTATGCCGGGCATTTGTACCAGCTGCTCCAGCAGATGCAGCAGGTCTTTCCGCAAAAAAGGCTCGCCGCCGGTGATACGTACTTTGTTAACGCCCTGCGCTGACAGCAGCTGCATCAGGCGCAGGATCTCCTCGTACGACAGCAGCTCTTTCCTTTGCAGGAACTGCATATGTTCCGGCATACAATAGCTGCAGCGCAGGTTGCAACGGTCGGTAACAGCCAGCCTAACGTAATTAATTACCCGGTTATGTGTATCTGTAAGCATGCTTTAACAATTATGCGCCGCCAGTGGATTGTCGAAGGCCTGGCTGTCATCCTCATCACGGGTGGTAAGGCATTTAAAATCCTTTTCCACCACTATCTTTAATATGGAGCCATCGGGATTGGCAATCTCCTGCTCAATGCCCACCTGCTCTGTTTTTATCCATTGCTGCACCTGCGCCAGTGGCAGGGAAAGGTGCACGGCCTGTGC
>NZ_DATCRF010000173.1:0-11970 GCF_036569125.1 Chitinophaga sp.
GTTGTAAAAAACAAAACCAGTACGGCCAACAGCAGCCCGAATGCACCGGCGCTCAAAAGGGTATTTCTCCAGCCTATTGTGTCGCCTGCCAATCCACCGATAGCGAATCCTATCATCGTTCCGAGGGGAATACCCATTGAAAATAGTCCAATGGCCCGCCCACTAAATTTTTCAGGGATCTTGCTAACGATCATGGCATGGCTGGCAGGCGTTCCACCTGCCTCGCCAAGTGCCACGCCCAGGCGGGACAGCGCTAACGACACAAATCCTGTAGCCAATCCACCTATGCCTGTCATCAGGCTCCAAATCACAATACAGGCAAATAACACTTGCTTAGCCCGGCCAGTATCGGATATACGTGCAAGCGGTAATGAAGCAATTGAATAGCAAACGGCAAATGCCATTCCCATGATAAGGCCGAGTTGTGTATCGGTCAGCCTCAACGCTGCCTTAATAGATTCAGCCAGGATGAAAGGTAAGATCCGGTCTATCTGGCTGAAAATACTCACAAATAAAAGTGTTATTAACAGCGCAGTCCTGCGCCATCCGTGCAGCCATTTGCTTTCGGCAGATTGTTCATTACCCGCTTGGATGTACATCGTTTTTAAGTTTTATTCATTAGGAATTTTTCATCGGCAAAAGGCCAATTTTAATACCGGGTTACTGCTGCCTGCTTAAAGCTTTCAATTTTTCAAATTCCCTGTGTCCGACTTTCAGGAAAAATCCCGGAGCAATTCTGCTCATTACTTTAATCATTCCGGACAATCCCGGGGTGATTTCGTATTTGCCTTTCAACATGCCGGAAACGGTAACACGCACCACTTTTTCAACCTGCATCAACCGGTTTTCAGGTGGTTTAAGTTCCCAATCTTTATGAAGATTGGTTTCAACCCCGGGTGGTATTAATTCAAATACCTCTATGCCTGACCGCTGCAGCTGCAAACGCAAAGCTTGTGTGTACGCATGAACGCCGGCTTTTGCAGCGCTGTAAACAGGAGCAATGGAATATGGTATAAATGCAATACCTGAAGAGATATTCATAATCGCCGCCGACTGTTGTTTCAACAGATGGGGCAGGAACTGATGCACCATACTGATGGTTCCTGAAAGGTTAGTGTTCACCTCACAGGCAATGTTCTCCAGATCTGTTTTCGCATTCGCCAGATCCAGCTGCCGCATCAGACCCGCATTATTGATGAGGATATTAAGTTTTGGAAACTGCCGGGTAACTGTTCCATAAAGCTGTTGAATGTCATCAGGCTTACTTACGTCGCTTTGAAATGCATGGATATTGGGGAACCGGTTTTTTACATCGTTCAACCCGTCCAGGTTACGGCCGGTGATGATAATATCAGCGCTTTGTCCAGACAATTGTTTTACAAGTTCCAGACCTATTCCGCTTGTTCCGCCTGTGATTAAGACGGTACTGTCTTTAAGCTGCATTTTTCTGATTTTCTGATTATTATATTTCCACCCTTACTCCAAATGTTGGAAAAACGCCAAGACCTGCATTAAATACCCTTCCGGTATTTGGAACAAATACTTCAGTGTTTACATTAAACCGGTTGTTGATATCTACCAGATCAACAAAGGCTGAAAACGTCCCCCACCTTCTTTGAACATTGTAATCGACCCTTATATCAAAGCTAAAAAAGCTGGGCAAACGTGATCCATTAGTAGCTGTTATTTCCTGTGAATACCTTAGATAAGCCGGATTATTGAATACGTTCGGATGTATGGTATAACTGTCTGTTGGGCGGCCGGTGCTATAACGGAATTTGCCTGAAAATATCCATTTGTTATTTGGCTTGTAGCTGCCCAATAAACTGATAGTATGCGGGATGTTGAAGTTAAAGTCGTAGTTACCCATTCCATTATGATCGTCTCTCTTACTTTGCATATATGAGTAGCTCAGTTGTCCATAGTAATTTTTGGAAAGCCGTTTGGTTATGCTCACATCGGCGCCATAAGCATACCCGCTGCCGTCGTTTGTAATATAGCTTTGGTTCCTGTTCGGCTGAACGGCTACATCATCAAACCGCTTGTGCCAGCCTTCGGCTACAAACTTTAAATCGTTTGAAAATTGTATTTTATATCCGGCAACGGACTGTATAGAACGTTCATTTTTCAGCTTGTTACCCTGAGCTTGCCCGGCAACATCGGCATATGCAGCATCCTGGTAATATATGCCCGATGCAAAATTGATGCTTTGCATATCGTTAAGCTGCAGGCTGCCGCTCAATCGTGGAGACACAGTGTGCTGTCCGGTAAATCCTGTATAGTCATAACGCAGGCTTGGATTGAGGGTAAGGGCTTCGGTCACCTTCCAGGATAACGTTATGTAGCCGGAGCCGTTAAAAGCATTGTCTTTAAACGTAGAATTGTATTGAAAGGGGCTCACTATCTGGTAGTGTTCCGTTGAATTAAGAGGAATGTCTCTTGTTCTGTAGGAATAGAGCGTATCATCATGGCTTAGTGTTCTTGCATAGTCCAGGTTAACGAGCATAGCATCAACACCCGCAGTTAATGTCACATTATTAAAACGTTGCGTATAAATAGAGCGATAGCCAAATTCCCGCTGACTGTTTTTGATAGTTCTTAACTCGTCTTCATAGTTACCAAATTTTGGATCTATCACTACGCCATTTGAATCAATAGATGGATTGAACCTTCCAAAACGGTTGTCCACAGATGAGGAACGATAGTATAGTACATTTTTTAAATAGCTGTTTGAATTGAGAAGCGTACGAAGGTTAAGCCCCACTAACGCCTTGTTACCTCTGTGGTTAAATAGCATGGTACCGCCACTATTGTCGTCATTCAAATTCAGCCCGGATTCAACGTCATCTATGGTTCTATAGGGTCTTTCCGGATTATACATAGCTATAATGGATAGCTTGTTCTTCTGATTTATTTGCGTCGTGGTTTTTACTATATAATCACCATAAGAAATTGATGAACGTTGCTCATCCAGGATACTGATAAGTGCTGCAAAATTCTGGTACCTGGCAGAAGCAAAAACACTTGTCTTTTTAGATATGGGTCCGTCAGCCATTACCGTACCTCCCAACAAATCAAACTGTCCGCTCAACGACCAACTGGCTTTATTCCCTTCCTTTATGCCAAGTCCTAACAGGGATGAGGAGCGTCTTCCATACCCTGCATCAAAACCACCATTTTGAAAAAGCACATTATCAATAACCCTGGGAGCAAAAATGCTGAACCGGCCACCATTGGGGTCATTAAACCCCGAGCTATACCCTTCTGCCTCTAAATGCGACAGATCAAACACCGGAATATCATCCACCATATAAAGATTATCGCGCGTACCCTGTCCCCTTGCTGCTATAGCAGAAAACTGCGCTCCGCTGCTTACTACCCCCGGCAGGCTGGAGAGAGCCCGCATGATATCACCCTGTGCGCCTGGATTTCTAAAGATCTCTTCTCTTGAATAGGAAAATGTTGAAACGGGTGTCAGTGGATTTGTTTCACTGGTGAATTTATTGGCAGTAACTACAATCTCATTCAATTTACCTAGTTCATTCAATAACTCATATTCAGCATAATAGGTTTTATTAAGCGCTATTATTACTTCACTGATAAATTTTGTTTGAAATCCAACATGTGAGATTGTTACTGTATGACTACCAATAGATATATTATTGATCGTAAAAACGCCCGTCGAATCTGTAGTAGTTCCAAATTGATTTCGTTCAAGATAAACACTTGCTCCAATGATGGGTTGCTTTGTTGACTGGTCAATTATTTTCCCTTTAAAGTTGCCTGTTGACTGGGCTATTGATACTGCGCCGGACAGGCAAAAGACCAGGATGAGCACAAGACGGTTCATGCGTTTTTTTATCTCCATTATTGTATCATTTTGTTGATACAAAAATGAGAATGTCCCCAAAGACAGGTTTAGCCTAAACACCTTTTGTTGTAGCCAAAAGTATACGATTCAAATAAGCTTAGACTTTTTACCGGACAACAATGATTAGTTATTAATTTTCTTCAGCGCCTCCTTCCCTCCCTGGTTTTCAGGATTTATAGCAATCGATTTTTTATACATAGTGATGGCCGACTGTTCTTTACCGTTCAGCAACAAGGCTTCTGCAAAACTATCATACACATTCCAGCTGTTGGGAAATAACACAGTGTTCAGCTGTAAAGCATCCAGCCCTTTTTCCAGGTAGCCATCAAAAAGCAGCTGCAATCCGCAGGTGTTCAGGGCCTGCTCATCCAGGAAGTAATGCGCAGTATCTGTTTTCAGCGTATTAAAAAGTGCGTTGGCAGCTTCCGGTCCCTGCTCAAACAGCTTGCGTGCATATGCATGCGCCAGGGATTGTTTGCTAACAAACACAGGCTGATCATTCAGCATACACAGCGCATTGATACTGGCCGTATGCAGGCCGCGGTGGGTAACATTATCCAGCGCGATCACTGTTTGGTGGCGGGTAATATTCCTGATAAAAGCAGTTACTATGCCGGGTGCGCCGCCGGAATGCCATACCACTTTACCCATGGTGCTGTCGCACAGGATCATCCAGCCCAAGCCATAGTAAGACCGGCCATTGGCCCAGCCGGTAAGGGCTGGTGTACCATTTGCCAGCTTTACCGGTGTAAGCGCTTCTTCCAGGGTAGCCGGCTGCAGCAGGGTTCCGTTGTATAAGGCTTCATCAAACTGCAGCAGGTCGCGGGTGGTGCTTACCACATGGCCGGGGCCTACAATGTTGCCCAGTATAAGCGTGGGGATCTTATTTCTTTGAAAGCTGTATACCTGCTTCAGGTTACCGGGGGCGTACTCCTGGAAATCATAGTTCCGGGTGCGGTTCTTATTATTCGGGAACATGAGCGATGTTGCTATGTACGTATACTTCATATGCGCCGGCTTAAAAACATGCTGTTGCAGGTAGTCCTGGAACTTTTCACCGCTTACCTTTTCAACGATCAGGGCCAGCAATCCATAGCCGGTATTGGAATAGCTCCAGCTTTCACCGGGTTGGGAATGTAATGTCTGGTGAGCGGTTTTCAGCGCAGGAATAATATCTTCATTGTTAAAAATGCGGGTAGTATCTTCCCGGTGCGGCTGTTCAAACATCTGGTAATCGGGCAGGCCGGAGGTATGCGACAGCAAATGCCGGATGGTAATGTTTTCGTAGGGAAAAGCAGGCAAATACTTTACCACGGCATCATCCAGCTGTAACTGTCCTTTTTCTTTCAGCTGCAGCACCGCTACCGATGTAAATATTTTTGATACAGAAGCCAGCTGAAAAGCAGATACAGAGCAGTTCAGGGTCTTATGCTCCAGGTCTGCATAACCGAAAGATCTTTCATAAACTACTTTTCCTTTTTCCGCTACCAGCACATTGCCGGAAAATTCGTGCGCCTTGTATTGCGCGCTGAAGCTGCTGTCTATACGTTTAACAAGCTCCTGTGCATGGGCGGTGTACACGAAAAGCACAAGGGCCATGAATAATAAATGCTTAAACCTTTTCATAATTATTTGAACATTGAATGGTGAATAATGTGATGCCAACCGGATTGCCAATGGCATGCCGCTGTCAATATCTTTGATTACCAACAATTTATATTATGCACTATTGTCCGCTTATAGCACAAGCATGTCCGATATTGATCAATTACGAATTATTCAATTACGAATTACGAATTGGTACTGCGTGCAGATTATTTTATCGCCGTTTAAAATTATCTTACAATAAGAATGTATAATAAAAATGCAATAACTTAACTCAACCGCTGCATTATAATTCGTAATTGAATAATTCGTAATTCTTATGGAAAAGACGCGCTGCGGCTGGTCAACGAAAGACCAGCTTTATAAAGACTACCACGACAATGAATGGGGCATTCCCCTGCATGATGATACCCGCCTGTTTGAGATGCTGAACCTGGAAGGTGCGCAGGCCGGCCTAAGCTGGTATACGGTGCTCACTAAACGCGGGAATTACCGTAAAGCATTTGATAACTGGGATGCGCAAAAGATCGCGCGCTACACCGACAAAAAAGTAGAAAAGCTGTTACAGGATCCCGGCATTATCCGCAACCGGTTAAAGGTAGCCGCCACCATTGGTAATGCGAAAGCCTTTTTAGCCGTACAAAAAGAGTTCGGCAGCTTTGACAGATACATCTGGCAGTTTGTAGATCACAAGCCGGTTATTAATCACTTTAAAATATTGAGTGAAATACCGCCTAAATCGCCCATATCAGATGCCATGAGCAAAGACCTGCTGAAGAGGGGATTTAAATTTGTAGGCTCTACTATCTGTTACGCCTATATGCAGGCAACCGGTATGGTCAATGATCATTTAACCACCTGCTTTACCCGCAGCAAAAAATAAAAATGCGCAGCATAACTGCTGCGCATTTTAACCATAAAAAAGAACTATTCCCTACACCCTTTCTACTCTCACACGTGCAAGACCTTTTGCTAAAAAGCCTAATTCACGCGCAGCAGTTTGTGTAAGGTCAATGATGCGGGAATTAGTGGCATGCAGGCGGTCGGTGATCTTAACGATCACGGAGCGGCCATTACTCAGGTTAGTTACTCTAACCAGGGTACCTAATGGTAAGGTGTTATGGGCGGCGGTCATGCTGTCATTATCGAAAACTTCTCCGCTGGCCGTTTTACGGCCCTCGAACTTATTCGCATAATAACTGGCCGTGCCCATGTCTGACTTTTTCGCCACTACCACAGGTCGCTTTTTTTCCCGGCCCAGCCATAAAGGCGGGGTCAGTATGGCAATTACCACTAAAATTTTGAACCCTGTTTTAATGTGTTTCATCATGCCGGTACAAAGGCAAAAACCATGCTTGGAAAACAGGTATAAATTACCGCCATTCACAGTTTGCTGGTTTCAAATAAGTTAAATATGCAGGCTATTGTATAAGAATTTCGCTGAATGACGAATTGGCAATAAAACCGGGGTCGGTGAGCGTGTTCAGGAACATATACAGCTCCCGCTGCTCTTTGTCGGACAGGGGGATGCCATTTTTCACCAGGGGGTCTACAGTAGGGCTGGCGCCGGGTTTTATGCCATGGGCATACTGGTTAAATACCTGGTAAATATCAAAAAAACGCCCGTCGTGCATATAGGGCGAGCTTTTCAGGATGTTACGCAATGTAGGCACCTTAAATTTCAGGTAATCGCCGGTGCTGCTGGTAATACGCATACGGCCCACATCATTTAAATTAGGCAGGTATGGCAGGCCATTGTTACGATAGCTGTAATCCGTAAAAAAAGGCTCTTTATGGCAGGCTGCGCACTTTTGCTTAAAGATCACATAGCCCTCCTGTTCTTCGGGCGTAAAGGCCACGCCAGGGGCCTTACGCATTACGCTGTCATATTTGGATTGAAAAGAGATCATGGTGGCCAGGAACTGCGTAATAGCCCTGAATAAGCGCTGGCTGTTCACCTCCTCCGTACCATAAGCCGCCTTGAACATTTTACGGTAAACGGCATCGGCCTGCAGGCGTTTTATCAGAACGGCCAGGTCCATACCCATTTCATTTTCATCAGTAAGGGGGGTGAGCGGCTGTATTTCCAGGTTGTTCACGCCCCCATCCCACATAAAATTCTTTTGCCAGATAAGGTTGAACAAAGTAGGTACGGAGCGGGTGCCAATGCGCCCTTCTACCCCATGCGCCAGGGCATGATCAAAATGCCCGAAGGCTGCAAACTGCTGATGGCAAAACCCGCAGGAAATGCTGCTGTCGCGGGAAAGCTTAGGATCGTAAAACAGGCGCCGGCCCAGCGCAATGCCCTGTTTGGTAAGCGGGTTCTGTGAAAGATCATATACCGGGGCAGGTAAGCCCGGCGGCAGCTCCAGGTGGTAAGGTTCGGGAACCGCAATTGCTTCAGCGTTCCGGTTATTAGCTTCGGAAGCGGCCAGCAAAAGCAGCAGGCAAAAAAATGTTATGAAATAAACAGCCTTCACTAATCCCTCTTTATACTGAACATGTGCTGGTAATTATCTGCAATGCGCATAGCCTGCGCCCCCGGCGTAGTGCAGGACGATACCTGCTGAAAGCTAACCGTATTCGGCTGGCTGAACCAGGTATAGGCATCGGCCACTATGGGCATTACCACCGGTTCGGGCTGCGGTAATGCAAATGGTTTGGCAAAGGTAAGCGTTACCCTGCGCAGCGTATTACGCGTGCCCTGGAAACCGCCAATATGAAATTCTATGAGCTTATTGGGCTGTTTGGATACGGGCGACAGGCCTTCCAGCTTGGCCATAATGTAACCGCTGTTCCAGGTCCAGAACATACCGTTCACTGGGTCTAAAGCGCCGGTTTGCGCACCGCTCATATTACGGATGCTATCTACCCCTATCAAAAAGGAAATACTGCTGTAAATACCTTCCGGGATGGGTGGCAGGGTGATGGTCTTTGAAGCGGTATCGCTTTCATTTACCAGGAAATAGGCCGGCGGCAGGCTTACTTCCTGCCCGCTGCTGTTAGTGAGCGAAAAGTTGCTCACGTAATATTTGAACGTGGTAATGTTAAAGGAATCGCCCACCGCATTCGTGTAAATGCCGGTTTGCAGCGCCATGGGTTTTCCATTCACCACATGGGTGAACTGTAACTGCATGGAAGCGCTATGAAAGGTATTGGCCCCGGTGAAAAGGAGCAGGCAAAGGCAGGCAGCAGGCAGGTATAAATGAAAGTTCCGCAAATTCATCGTATGTTTTACTACAGTAAATTACAATGAATTTGCGGAACGGGGAAAAATGATGTGTTAAGCTCTTTTATATCCTTTCCAGCCGTAATAGAACACTATGGCAAAGCATACCAGCGGCACGGCGTAAGCGCCGGCGGTAGACTGGCTGTCTGCAATAACACCCATTACATACGGTACAACCGCACCACCCACAATAGACATGATGATGAATGCGCCGCCCTTTTTCGTGTGCACACCCAGGTCCTTTACGCCTAATGCAAAAATGGTAGGGAACATAATAGACATGAAAAAGAAAATGGCCATCAGCGCATATACGGAAATGGCGCCTTTACCGGCCATTACCAGCATACACAACACCACGTTTATAAGCGCATAGGCAGCCAGCAGCTTATTGGGAGCTACTGTTCTCATAATTGCAGTGCCTACAAAACGGCCGGCAGTGAACAATATCAGGCTAACGGCTAACAGGTAAGCGCCTTTTTCACTGGTGGCGCCCTGCCAGTATTCCGTTACATAGTTAATGAAAAGCGCACCCACACCCACTTGTGCAGCTACGTAAAAGAATTGTGCAATTACGCCCCATACAAAATGGCTGTGCGCAAACAGCGGTTTGGCGGTTTGTATGCTGCCTGCACCTTCTTCCGTGCTTACTTCTTTTATTTCCGGTAAGGAGGTTCTGTAAAAGAAAAATGCGATCAGCAGCACCACTGCACCGATCACGATATATGTTGACTGTACGGAGCTCAGGTTACCTGCAGCTTCTTTATCACCGCTAAAGAACAAGGCACCGCCGATTACCGGTCCCAGGAAAGAACCCACCCCATTAAAACATTGGGAAAGATTCAGGCGGAACTCTGATGTTTCTGCGCTGCCCAGTACCGTTACATATGGATTGGCAGCTGTTTCCAGGCAGGTAAGCCCGCTGGCCAGCACAAACAGCGATAGTAAAAAGGCATCAAAGTTGGCATAATGGGCTGATGGGTAAAACAGGAACGCCCCTGTTGCATATAACAGTAACCCTAAGATGATGCCCTTTTTATAACCGTACTTACTCATGAAAATACTGGCGGGTAAAGCCATCAGGAAGTAAGCGCCAAAGTAGGCCAGCTGTAATAAGGTGGAGCGGGTTTTAGTAATATTCAGCACCTCCTGGAAATGTTTGTTCAGCACATCCAGCAGGCCGTAAGCCAGTCCCCACAGGAAGAACAGGCTGGTAACCAGAATGAACGGGAATAAGTAGCTTTTCTTACTGTCCGTAACCGCAGTTACAGAACTCGTGGAAACAGTGGCTCCAGCCATAGGGAAAAAGTTTAGTGTAGTTAAATATAAGCTTTTAGCTATTAGCCTTTAGCTGTTAGCTTTTAGCAGCTAAAGGCTAATAGCTAAAAGCTAACAGCTGTTTTAGATCGATCTGTCGAGGTGTGTATATCCGCCATCCACATAAATGATCTGCCCTGTGGTGTGCGATGATTGTGCGGATAACAGGAATACCGTCATACCGGCAATTTCTTCAGAGGTGGTCATACGCTGTTCCAGGGGGATCTTGGCAACAATAGAGGCCAGCTTTTCCTTAGGATTGGGTAAGGAGCTGATCCAGGTTTCATACAGCGGCGTCCATACTTCAGCTGGTATTACGGTGTTCACACGAATGGAAAATGGCAGCAGCTCAACCGCCCACTCCCTTGTTAAGGCGTTAATAGCGCCTTTGGAAGCGGCATAGCCGGAAGTGTTACCCTGGCCGGTGGTAGCTACTTTAGAGCCAATATTCACAATGCTGCCCTTGTTCTGTTTCAGGTAAGGCAATGCATAATGCGCCAGGTTATAGTAGTGCGATACATTTTTTTGCAGCGATGCCATGAACTTTTCAGGGCTGCCGCTTTCCAGGCCTACGCCGTCATTCACACCGGCGTTGTTCACCAGCGCGTGCAGGGTGCCAAATTCTTTCACAGTAGCATCGATCACTTTTTTGCAGGCAGCGGGGTCGCCCAGCTCTGCTTCAATACCAAAAGCCTTACCACCAGCCGCTTTAATGGCAGCTACTGTTTTTTCATTATCAACCGCGCTGCGGCCGGCAATTACGGCAATAGCGCCTTCTGCTGCTACCAGCTTGGAAATAGCTTCTCCAATACCTTTGGCGCCGCCGGTTACAATGATCACTTTATCTTTTAATCCCAGATCCATAAGTTGTTATTTGAAAACGTTTTCAATAAGAATCAATAAATAAATGTACTGTTAAACAAGGTTGTAGAACGCAGCGGCATTACCACCCATAATGGCGGCCTGCTCTGTTTTGCTTAACCCGCTGATGTAGTCTGTTACCATACCTTTAACCTCTGCATACTGCCCTGCCACCAAACATACCGGCCAGTCGGATCCATACATCAGGCGCTGGGGACCAAAGGCTTCCAGCACTACATCCAGGTAAGGCTTAAACGTATCAGCCGTCCAGTTTTGCCAGTCGGCTTCCGTTACCAGCCCGCTTATTTTGCAATATACATTGGAGGATGCTGCTATAGTGCGCATGCTTTTTTCCCAGGTAGCTATATCACCTGTTTTGCAATAAGGTTTGGCCATATGATCTATTACCAGCTTTTGCTGCGGGAACAGCTGCACGAATTTTTCTACTGCGGGTAACTGTATGGGATATACGAGAATATCGTACGTAAAATTATAAGGCTGTAATGCGCGGATGCCTTTACAAAACCCTTCCTTTAACAAAAAGGCCGGATCCGGCTCACCCTGCACAATATGGCGGAAACCTTTCAGCGTTTTGAATTGTGTATAGTGCTGCAGGCGTTCATCCAGGTTCTCTGCACGCAGGTCAACCCAGCCTACCACACCTTTCACAAAGGGATGTGCTGCCGCCAGGTCCAGCAGGAATTGCGTTTCCTCTTCCGACTGATCAGCCTGTACGGCTACGCAGGCATCCACACCATTCTGCTGCAATACGGGCAGCAGGTTATGCGGCAAAAAATCGTCCTGTATCACTTTCATATCGTCTGTGATCCAGGCATCTTTCACCGGGTGGTATTTCCAGAAATGTTGATGGGAATCGATGACCATGTTGAGAGTTTGAATTACGAATTATTTAATTACGAATTACGAATGGATTAAAGCGGATCATTAACTCGTTTTTTAAATCGCGTCATTCATTCGCTGCATTTTAATTCGTAATTCGTAATTGAATAATTCGTAATTAAATTAGTTATAACGCGAAAATTCTGTCCATCACTATCCACTTCTCTCCGGGTTTTGCAATGGGCAATGC
>NZ_DATCRF010000174.1:0-12150 GCF_036569125.1 Chitinophaga sp.
TTTATGCCCGTGCAGGCGTTCCCTCATCTGGTTGGCCAGGGCGCCTAAAAATGTTACGTCCCCTTTTTCAAACAGGATAATGCCCTCTTCCGGTGTGATCCGCTGCTGGGCCAGCACTTTTTCTCCTATCTTTTTCAGGTCTGCATCCAGGTTGGGTTGCTGCAGGAGCGTACTTACAGCAGGATATTCTG
Organism: Chitinophaga sp.; assembly: GCF_036569125.1. Classification (GTDB taxonomy): domain Bacteria; phylum Bacteroidota; class Bacteroidia; order Chitinophagales; family Chitinophagaceae; genus Chitinophaga. The sequence continues at coordinate 192 of NZ_DATCRF010000174.1, forward strand.
TCGTTCTCATCGTCATCTAACTTTAATTATTTTAACCGTCTTGGTCCTATTCCTGTAAATTAATTTTACAAAATAAACACCATTTGGCTCATTTACCAAATCGAAGGTAAAGCGGTTGCTGCTATTGATGGCCGTACCCAGCTGCCGGGTAACCAGCTGCCCCTGGGTATTGTAAATAGCGATGGCATCCAGGTCCTCAGGCGCTTCCAGGAACGTTACAAATACCTGTGTATTAAAGGGATTGGGGGTTACGGTAAAGCCCTGTTCCTTCAGGAAGGTATTAGTGGTTTTTGTGACGATGTTGATATTATCCAGGTAAATATTATTCTCGAAATTGGAAATGTTGCGGAACACCACCCGGAACTGTCCGGCGGGGATAAAGGAGGTGAGGTTCACCGAATCCCTGCGCCACTCGGCCGCTGCAGGTATAAACTCCGTAGAGATAGGCGTAGTGTGGGTTACCAGGTTAGGCCCCCATTTGCTATACACGTTATTCAGCGTTTGCCCGCAATCGGTGGTTACCAGCACCTGCAGCGTATCCCAGGGGTTATTCACTGCATTCAGGCTGGTTTGTACGGCTGCGGCTACGTCAAAGAACAGGAATACGGAATCAAAGCCCTGCGCACTGATCACCGGTGTGTACAGGTCATCTACCGCGCCATTGGTGTTATAGCCCAGGTTACGCATTACAATAGATTGACTGCCAGCCTTTGCCGCATCGCGGGTAAGCTCCCAGGTAAATCCATTATCCGGGTTCCACAGGTCCCAGCCATTGGCGGGTGGGAAGGTGGCCGTTTCAAAACCTTCTGACAAAGGCAGGCCGGCCGGTGTAAAATACCGGAAGCTGGCGGCTGCCGTATCATTTTCCGGCGCTTCATCTGCCACGCCGTTGGGGCGGGAGGTGTAGGCGGTAATGATATGCGAGCCTGTACCGGCAGTACCGGCAGGTAATTGTACACCTGCCTGCTGTAACAGGGGCAGGCTGCCGGTCCAGTTAAAGGTTTGCGGGGCGCCGCCGTCTACCCGGTACGTGATCTGTACGCTGGTAAGTGTTTGTGAGCCCCTGTTCTTCAATATTACAGCCGGTGCAAAACCGGTGCTGCATATTTGTCCTAAAGGTGAGTTGATGGTTGTGATCCCTGCGTCGTTACCTTTCAGGTTCACCGGCGTACAGCCATCGGAAGTAAGCAGGGAGGTACGGATGTTATCCAGCACATAGCGCATACGGGTGGCCTGGTCTGCGGTGAACAGGTGCATGCAGGCATCGTCCGTATAATCCATATAGTTCATGAACATGAAGCCGGGTGCGGTGCTGCTGCAAATATCTGTTTGCGGGAAAGAAGGGCAGCCGTAGGTACGTTTGCCCTGCAGGGGCGTATCATCAATACCGTCATCCACAGTACAGCGGGCAGTGGAACCATCGCCATCATCATCTCCCCAAACATGGCGTAAGCCAAAGTAGTGGCCTATTTCATGGGTGGCGGTGCGGCCGCCTGCAAAGGTGCCGGTAGCGCTGCCGGTAGTGCCAAAAGCGGTGTACAGGATCACCACGCCCTGTTCTGCTGCCGGGAAGGTATTATCCGGCGGGGTGGCTACGCCCAGGTAGCCGTTGCCCAGGTTACATACCCATATATTCAGATAACGGTCTGCATCCCAGGCATCGGAGCCGCCGGTGGCGCTGTACTTTACTTCGTAGGCTGAGTTGGTGCCTGCGTCAAAGGGGCCATGGCTGCTGGTTACACGCACAATGCCGTTGGAGGGATCCCCATCCGGGGTGCGCTGCGCCAGGCAAAAATTGATGGCGGAATTGCCGATAATGGCTTTCCAGGCAGCGGGTACCGCGCTGGTATCTGCGTTGCTGCCGGTATAATCTTCGTTTAAGACCTGTATCTGTGTAGCTATCTGCGCGTCGGTAACCAGGGCGGGGTTGGAGAGCACTACGTGTACTACTACGGGTATGTTCACCACCGGTTCTGCCGTGCCTTTGAGCAGGATGGCCTGTTGTTTTTTCAGGCTCACTGCCTTAACAAGGCGCTGTTCCATTGCCTCGTGCTGCTGCTGCAGGTAAGGATATTGCTGGATCTTATTACGGATAGCATCTTCCGTAGCGCAGGTACGTTGTGCCTGCAACGGTAACAGATACACTAATAAGCATAGGAGTAGGAGGGCCGGCGTGCGCAATTGTTGCTATTTTTTGGTGATTGCTTTACAGCAAGATACAATCTTAAATGTGAACCTTACTGTATGAATCGATGAATCGTCAGTTGTCAGAGATTAAATTAATGCACCCGCAATACAGCCACACATCAGGCAGGCAATGGTACCGCCAATAAGTGATTTCACACCCAGCTCTGTAAGGTTCCTGCGCTGGTTAGGCGCCAGCTGGCTAATACCACCGATCTGGATGCCTATAGACGCAAAGTTTGCAAAGCCGCATAACGCATAAGTGGCTATGAGCAAGGATTTGGGATCATGAATGGCATTGGCTGCCTTCATGTTGCCCAATGATATATAGGCTACAAACTCGTTCAGGATGGTTTTTTCGCCCAGCAGCTGCCCAATAGAAACCATGTCCTGCTGCGCCACGCCAATTAACCATGCTACCGGTGCAAACACATAACCCAGTATCATTTGCAGGGACAGCTCCTGGTAACGGCCATGGGTTGCAAGGGCTACCTGCGCATTCAGGCTGGTAATGTTGCCTACCCATCCCATCAGGGCATTGGCCACATACATCATGGCGGTAAATACCAGCAGCATGGCGCCTACGTTCACGGCCAGCTTCAGGCCATCGGTAGTACCCAGTGAAAGCGCATCCAGGAAGTTATCGCCCAGCTTTTCCTTGGGGATCTTTAACTCTTTGGAGATCTCATCATCGTGCGTTTGCGGGAATAATATTTTGGATACCACAATGGCGGCCGGTGCGCTCATGATAGACTGGCTAAGCATGTGCAGGGCAAAATAATGCTGCTGGTCAATATCCGTACCGCCTAACATGCCTACATAGGCTGCCAGCACGCTGCCGGCGGTATTGGCCATACCCCCGATCATAATACAGAGTATTTCAGAGCGGTTCATGGCTTCCAGGTAAGGGCGTATCATCAGCGGGGCTTCTGTTTGCCCCAGGAAGATATTGGCGGCGGTGGATAAGCTTTCTGCCCCGGAAATTTTCAATTTATTAAGCAGGTACGCAAACACATATACGATCTTCTGTAACACACCCAGGTAATACAGGATGGAGGATAAGGCGGCAAAGAAAATAATGTTGGGCAGCACTTGTACGGCAAATACGTAAGCCCAGCTGCCATTGGGATCGGCCAGGTTACCGAAAATGAACTCCGTGCCTTTATGGCTCAGGTTAATGAGGTCCACAAAAGAGCCGGATACTTTTTCCAGGATGATCTTAAAGATATCCGGCGGGCATAACTTACTGTATACGCATATGGTGAGCAGCAGGAAAACGGCCAGGATGGTCCATTTGATCAGCTCTATCTTATTCTTTTTGTAGAGCAGCCATATGAGCGCCCACAAAATACCAATGCTTATTGTGATGGATAAATTAGGCAGTTTGAACTGTGTGCAACGGATAATGCCGAAAAAGAATACTACCAGGCAGGCCAGGGACAGCGCAATGCTGATGGTATCGGCTTCCAGGCGTTTGCTGTTCACCACCACCGGGTTTCCATGATCATCTACCGCATTTTCAGCTTCCACCGGCTCCCTCATCTTCCTGATACGGTTCACGATCATATAGACCACAATGATGCCGAAGGCCAGCCAGAATACCGGCTGATCGCCAATGCGGGTATTGAGCACGCCCATGGCAAACATTACCTGGGCAAAAATGCCCATACCAACCAGCTTCCAGTCGATAGCCCGTTTATTATTGCTGAGCAAAAAGCACACGACAACCAGGAAAAGCATGCCTATGCCGCCGCGCAGCAGGTTATACCAGTGAAAAGACATATTTAGATAGAGTTAAGCAAATAAGCAGCAAATAAAAGGGAAAATACGTGTTTCAGCAATTAAGTTATTACCGGGGATAAAGTTTTTACATAAAAGTGTAGGTATGGGCGTTTTTTTACATATTTTCTTCACCTTTGCGGAACTAACTATTTCAGGGGAAGCCATATGCACCATCAAACGGGAAAAAAGAAGATCGTATTACTGGAACTGGGCGGATCGCATGTAGAATGCCTGTATGCGCAGGTACTTTTCCTGCAGCCTGACTATGAGGTGCATGTGATCTGTAACCGGCACCTGTGGCCGGAGCTGGAGCATATGGAAGGCATCAGCGGGCGCCAGCTGCATGATACTGCCAGTGCCCGCGGAGAGGTAGTGCCCCGCGTTAAACAGTATTTAAAGGAGCATCATATCAGCAGCCTGGTGATCAATACCACGGAAATATCCCTGGTGCGCGACCTGGTGCTGCGCCTGTTATTTACCCGCATTAATATTACCGGTGTGGTGCATAATGCCCGCAAACTCAATAACAGCTTTACCATGCGGCAGATAGTGGGTTTGAAAGTGAAAAAGTTCTTTGTGCTGAACGATGCGCTGCTGCCTCACATACATGCCCGGAAAGGTACTACGGTAGGCAGCTTTTACCCGGTATTTTTCCCCCATACGGGCACGCCTGTATCCAAACCTCCGCATGAATGCTGGGTAAGTGTGCCGGGTAGTATTGAAAGCAGCCGCCGGAACTATACCGGCCTGCTGGAACAGGTTAAGCAATACGGACTGCCGGCCAATATGAAGATCATTTTCCTGGGCGGCTTTTACCCGGAACGCGACCCGGACATTGCAGCGCAGCTGGCGGCCCTGCCGCCGCAATTGCGGGCGCAGCTGGTTACCTTTGGGCCGGAGCTGGTACCGCAGGCGGTATTTGATGCCTGGATGCGGCAAACAGACCTTATACTGCCGCTGCTGCACCCTGGTGTGCATAAGTTCCAGGAGTATTTAACCACACGTATTTCCGGCGCCTATAACCTCTCATTCGGATATGGCATACCCCTGTTAATGGAACAATCGTTTAGCCGCTGGGGCGATCTGGCGCAGCATGCGCTGTTTTACCAGGCGCCGGACCTGCATAGTATGCTGAAAGCTATTGCTGCCAACCGGGATCTGCTGAAAGAGAAACGGGCTGGTATAAACGCTGATCCTAAATTTACACTGGAAGAGCAGCGGAGGCGTTACCTGGCTTTGGTGGAGAAAGGAACATAAAATGTAAAATTTTAAATGTAAAATCTTAAATGTAAAAGGGGAATGCAGTCTCTTATCCGCTGCATTCCCCTTTTACATTTAGCATTTATGATTTTACATTTTACATTCTTTAAGCCACCGTAACCTCCTTACTCAAATACACATCCTGCACGGCATTCAGCAGCTGAACCCCTTCTTTGAACGGGCGCTGAAATGCTTTGCGGCCTAAGATAAGCCCTGTGCCGCCGGCGCGTTTGTTGATGATGGCGGAGCGCAGGGCTTCCGTAAGATCCTTTTCCCCTTTGGATTCCCCGCCTGAATTAATGAGGCCAATACGGCCGGCGTACCCGTTCAGCACCTGGTAGCGGCACAGATCAATGGGATGGCTGGTAGTAAGCTTATCGTACATAGCCGGGTGTGATTTGCCAAACTGCAATGCGGTAAAACCACCGTTCAGGTCCGGGAGCTTTTGTTTTACCAGGTCGGCCTGGATGGTGGCGCCAATGTGAATAGCCTGGCCGGTGAGGTCGGCGGCAGTGTGATAGTCCTTCCCATCTTTTACAAAGGCTTTATTACGCAGGTAGCACCATAAAATAGTGGGCAGCCCAAGGCTGTGCGCTTCCTCAAAGGCCTGCGCTATTTCCACGATCTGCCGCGTAGACTCCTCGCTGCCAAAGTAAATAGTAGCGCCTACGGCTGCAGCGCCCAGGTTCCAGGCATCTTTTACGCTGCCAAACAATACCTGGTCGTATTTATTAGGGTAGGAGAGCAGCTCGTTATGATTAAGCTTTACAATAAAAGGTATCTTATGCGCATAGGTGCGGGAAAATAAAGCCAGGTGCCCAAAGGTGGTGGCTACTGCATTGCAGCCGCCTTCTACCGCCAGCTTCAGAATGTTTTCCGGGTCAAAGTAAATGGGATTGGGAGCAAAGGCGCTGCCAGCGCTGTGCTCAATATCCTGGTCAACCGGCAGAATGGAGGCATAGCCCGTGCCGGCCAGGCGCCCATGGCCGTACAGGGCTGCCAGGTTACGCAATACCTGCGGGGGGCGGTTGCTGGGCAGGAACAGCCGTTCTACAGCATCCGGGCCGGGAAGGTGCAGCTGATCTTTTGGTATGGCCTGGCAGGTATGTTCCAGCAGGTCTTTTAATTCCTGTTCGGGGAAATGTTGGGTGAGTTGCATGGGGAGACAGTTTTACAGGGGGAGGGGCAGCAAAAATTGATCCATGCATAAAACAAAAGCGCCCCGGATAACCGGAGCGCTTTACTTATGCGTTTATATGTAATAAACTATTACAGGTGTGACTGAATTTTCTTTTCCAGTACTGAACGGGGAGCGGCGCCCACCTGCTTGTCTACTACCTGACCGTCTTTAATGAACAGGATGGCAGGTATGCTGGTAATACCGTAGTTGATGGATAACTGCGGATTGTGGTCCACATTTACCTTACCTACATTTACCTTACCGGCGTAATCTTTAGACAGATCTTCAATAACCGGACCTATAGCGCGACAAGGACCACACCATTCAGCCCAAAAATCAACTACACTTAATTTATCGGAGGTCAGTACTTCTGTCTGAAAGTTTGAATCAGTGAATTCTAAAGCCATATTTGATATATTTAAAGTTATATGATTTCAAATTAAAGGATTGAAGCAAGAAGTCTAACGTTCAGTGTTTGAATGATTCCCTTTCCCGTGTTCCATTGCCTCATCTTTAAGATATTCTATTACTTCAATTTTCAATCCAAGGCGCAAGTTACTGCATTTTTGACACCCTACTTATTGATTGTATCTATGCCGGTATCACTTATCAGCTACCTGCTTTCCTAACCGGGTGATAACTAATGCTTGTAACATTAGCTATTTTATCTGCCGGGCGTTTCTATATAGATCTCAATGTCAGGTTGTTTGGCCAAAAACTGCGCCAACTCGTCATTCATCTCAATATGCCGGTTAAAGGTATGCAGCTTTACGGCCCACTCATTATCCCGGTCTATCAGCTGCAGGTATAACTCGCTGTTACCGGGGTATTTAGCGGCATTGTCGCACAGGAAATCCACCACTTCACGCGTTATGAATTTGGGCATGGTGGTAAGGTATACCTGTTTGGTATGCGTTTTCTTTACTTCCTGCAGCAGCTGCATGCTGGTTACCTTAAACTCGTACTCTGCATCATTAAAGCGTTTGGCTTTAAAGCCCCCGTTCACGTATAAGCACAGCCCGCTTTTGAGGTAAGGTGCAAACCGGATAAAATCCTCGCTCCACAGGGCAAATTCAAACTTACCGCTGTAATCCTCAATGGTCATAATACCGAACTGGCGGTTATTACGGGAGATCCTTTCCTGCGCATTGGTTACGTATACTGCCAGGCGGAAATTACGTTCCTTGCCTTTACCACCGCCACCGGGCATGTTAAGCTCTGCCTGGTACTCCACCAGCTCCGATACGGCATTCATGTGGTAGTACCTGCTTTCAAAGCGGTAATCATCCAGCGGATGGCCGGAGATATAAATGCCGGTTACATCCCGCTCATTATTCAGCTTCAGGATCAGCGGCCAGGGATCGCAGGGAGGGATCTTAGGCGGCTCTATATCCGGCATATCCTCATCGCCAAACAGGCTGCCTGCGGAGGATGAGCCGGCAGATACCTGGTTGCCGAACTTTATGATCTTATCCAGGCCGGTCATGGTCTCATTTTCCAGCTTATGGAAGTACTGCGCACGATGCAGGGCCGGGAAGCAGTCCAGGGCGCCTGACATGACCAGGGCTTCCAGTGATTTTTTGTTCACTGCCCGCTGGTTCACCCGTTTGATCATATCAAATACGTTGGTATAGGGGCCGTTCTGCCTGCGTTCCTCCAGCAGGTTCTCAATAGCATTTTCACCTACGCCTTTTAAGCCGGCCAGGCCAAAACGTACCTGCCCTTTTTTATTTACTGCAAAACCCTTGAAAGATTCGTTCACATCCGGCGGCAATACATCCAGGCCCATGCGTTTACACTCTTCCATAAAGAAGGTGATCTTTTCAATGTTGCTGGCGTTGTTCAGCACTGCCGCCATATATTCCGCAGGATAGTGGGCTTTGAGGTAAGCCGTCTGGTAAGCCACAAAGGCGTAACAGGTGGAGTGGGATTTGTTGAATGCGTAAGAGGCGAATGCTTCCCAGTCCGTCCATACCTTATCGCACATCTTGGGATCGTGGCCCCTTTCCGCACAGCCGGTCATGAACTGGGATTTCATTTTATCCAGCACGGCCTTTTGCTTTTTACCCATGGCCTTACGCAGAATGTCCGCATCTCCTTTGGAGAAGCCGGCCAGCTTCTGGCTCAGCAGCATCACCTGTTCCTGGTACACAGTAATACCGTAGGTATCATTCAGGTATTCCTCCATATCCGCCAGGTCGTACTGCACGGGCTCCAGGCCATGCTTACGGCGTATAAAGGTAGGAATGTACTCCAGCGGGCCCGGGCGGTACAGGGCGTTCATGGCAATCAGGTCATCAAACCTATCGGGCTTTAGCTCGCGGAGGTATTTTTGCATACCGGGCGATTCAAACTGGAACGTACCATTGGTTTCACCCCGTTGGTACAGCGCGTAGGTTTTTTCATCGTCCAGCGGAATGTAATCTATATCAATTTCTACCCCGTGGTTCTGTTTAATAAGCTCCAGCGCGCCTTTAATAATGGTAAGGGTTTTCAGACCCAGGAAGTCCATTTTAATTACGCCGGCGCTTTCAATAATGCTACCCTCAAACTGTGTTACCAGCAGGTCGGAATCCTTGGCGGTGGATACGGGAATAAGCTCTGAGAGATCTTTGGGGGCAATGATGATACCGGCGGCATGGATGCCTGTGTTACGCACGGAACCCTCCAGTACGCAGGCCTCGCGCAGCACTTCGCCTGCCAGGTCTTCGCCTTTGATCAGCTCCCGCAGCTTTTTCACATTTTCCAGCTCTTCGCCGCCCAGGCCTTCTTTTTCCGACAGGCTTTTTTCACCGCCGTCAATGGGGGCATTGAAAATACGGTCCAGCTGAATACCCGGTTTGTCCGGCACCAGCTTGGCCAGGGCATTACTTTCCGGCAGGGGCAGGTCCATTACGCGGGCTACGTCCTTGATACTCATTTTAGCGGCCATGGTACCGTAGGTAATGATCTGCGCTACCTGGTTACGGCCGTATTTCTGCACTACATAGTCAATTACCTTCTGGCGGCCTTCATCGTCAAAGTCCGTATCAATATCGGGCATGCTCTTACGTTCCGGGTTCAGGAAACGTTCGAACAGGAGGTTGTACTTAATGGGATCTATATTGGTAATGCCAATGCAATAGGCTACTGCTGAACCGGCGGCAGAACCGCGGCCCGGGCCTATGAACACTCCCAGGTCGCGGCCGGCTTTAATAAAGTCGGATACGATGAGGAAGTAACCGGCAAAACCCATGTTCTCAATTACCTGCAGCTCAAAGTTGATGCGTTCCTCAATTTCCGGCGTCCACTCCTGGTAGCGCTGGCGGGCGCCTTCCATGGTAATGTGGCGCAGGTACTGGTCCTGGGTAAAAAATTCCGGTGGTATGGGAAAGTTGGGCAGCAGGATGTCCTTTTTCAGGTCCAGCAGCTCTACCTTATCTACTATTTCATTGGTATTATCAATGGCCTGGGGCAGATCATGAAAGAGCTTGCTCATCTCTTCCGTGGTCTTGAAGTAGAACTGGTCGTTATAGAATGCGAAGCGTTTGTTCTTTACGGATACATCATCATCGGCAAACTCCTTCATGGTAGGAGTGGCTTTCTTTTCGCCGGTGTTTATACACAGGAGAATGTCGTGCGCATTGGCATCTTCCTGATCCACGTAATGGGAATCATTGGAGGCAATGATCTTTACGTTGTGCTTTGCGGCGTAGCGCAGCAGCACCTCATTCACTTTCTCCTGCTCCGGGATGCCGTGGCGCTGCATTTCCACGTAAAAATCCTCTCCGAAAATATTCAGCCACCATTTAAATTCCTCTTCTCCGGCTTCTTCCCCTTTTTTGAGGATGGTTTTAGGTACAGAGGCGCCCAGGCAGCAGGTGGTGGCTATCAGCCCCTCGTGGTACTGCAGGATCAGCTCTTTATCAATACGGGGGTATTTACCGTACAGCCCTTCAATATAACCTAAAGAGCATAGTTTAATGAGGTTGCGGTAGCCCTGCTCATTTTTGGCCAGCAGCACCTGGTGGTAACGGATATCTTTTTCCTCCCGGGTAAAGGAGCGTTTGTGGCGATGGTCTACCACATAAAACTCGCAGCCCACTATGGGCTTTACTTTCAGGCGTTTATCCTTTGGGTCTCCGGGGTTCAGCTTATTATTATACGCCTCTGCCACAAACTGGAATACGCCAAACATGTTACCGTGGTCCGTAATAGCCAGGGCGGGCATATTGCCGGCCATTGCTTTCTTATACAATGATTTAATATCTGCGGCCCCATCCAACAGGGAATATTGCGTATGTACGTGTAAGTGAGAGAATTGCATGTGCTAATCTGGTCTGTCCGTTTTGTTACTCCTGGCTGTAAAATTCCTATAAAAAATCGTCACGGCATGAAATGTTTTTCCACAAACCTGCGTTTAGCGGAGTTGAGAATGTGTGCTGCCTGCCGGCAGTATGGCATAGGTATTAACATATTAGGATTTTATCATTAACTTGGCGAAAATTTTTAATAAAGGCTTATGGGTTTTAGCAAAGGAACTTTTTGGGTAATGTTGTTTATGGGTGTAGGGGTATTGAGTTCCTGTTCCTCTTTACGAAAACCGGCCGGCGGCAGATCCACTACCACGGCCAATAAGCAAAATGTGCAGTTCCTGGATGGCATTAGCATGAACCGGGGCGGCAGCTCCACTTACGCTAAAGGCGGCGGGTATGCTACTTTAAGCAGCAGCGCTTTTACCTCCGGCAGCAACTATATTGAAAATGCGCAGGCCTGGCAGTTCAAATATGCCCAGCTGCTGGATGTAGCGGTGGAAACGGTGAATAATTACCGCCTGTACGGTTTTATTGAAGACTGGTGGGGCACGCCGTACCGCCTGGGTGGTAAGAACAAGGACGGGGTGGACTGTTCTGCTTTTGTAAGTACGCTGCTCTCTGTTGTTTTCCAGGAAAGCTTTAACGGCACTTCCCAGCAAATGTATGAGCAAACAAAAAAGCTGCGTTCCCGCAGTGAGCTGCAGGAAGGTGACCTGGTGTTCTTCAGCATCGGGCAAAAGAAACGGGTTTCGCATGTAGGCGTGTACCTGGACCATGACCGTTTTGTACATGCTTCTACCAGCGCGGGCGTAATGATCAGCGACCTGAATGAAGCGTATTGGACGAAGTATTATACAGGCGGCGGCAGGGTGGAGTAGGGCTAACTGGCCGGAAATTTGTATAGTCTGCTTTTAACTTTTACTTTTGAAATCCGGAACTGTGGCAGAACAGCGGGACTGCTGTATAAAACCGTGCTAGCAAACATGGGCAATCCAATAGTATCTATTATTATACCCTGTTATAACCAGGGACATTTTTTACAAGACGCGCTGAAAAGCCTGGCTGCCTGTGATGCTGACCTGTATGAGCTGATCATTGTCAACGACGGATCCACAGACGCTGCTACCAATACCTACCTGCGGGAGCTCAGCAACCAGGGGTACCATGTGATATTCCAGGAAAACCAGGGCCTGGGCGCTGCCCGTAACACCGGTATACGCGCTGCCAAAGGCCGTTACCTTTTACCGCTCGATGCCGA
>NZ_DATCRF010000175.1:0-4303 GCF_036569125.1 Chitinophaga sp.
TCTCTATATTAATTCCGTTGTCAACGAAATAACGCAGATCGCCCGGGTGCAGCGCTTCTCCGCCCAGCACCATCCGTTTCGTATAGGCGCCCGTGATATGCTGTTGCTGCAGGCGGTGGATCAGCAGGGGTAAATGCGCGGGTGTGAGCTTAATAAAATCATAGGGCGCTCCTGCATCCAGGGAAGGATCTTCAAATATCTCAGGCGCCTTTGCCCTGCTTATAACCATCGGCCTGCCTGCTATCAGCGGTGTTAACAAGGCTGTAAGGGATGCATCAAAGGTCGTGGAGAGGTATACATATGTTCCGGAAAGGCTTTCTTTATCCAGGTAATGCTCCCGGCTGTACAACAGGTAGTTTAACAAGTTTCCGTGTTCTATCATTACTCCTTTGGGACGGCCTGTTGATCCGGAGGTATAGATCACATAAGCCAGGTGATGCGGCTGCAGGCCGGTAAGGGGAAGGCCGGCAGGTTCCCCGCTCAGCTCTTCAGCGATGGTATCCAGCAATATTACCCGGCCCTTATAAGCGGCCGGCAGCACATGCCTGCTATCTGTATGGCTCAATACTATGGCGGCTTCCGTATCAGCCAGTAAATAGCTGATCCGCTCCTCGGGGTAAGCAGGATCTATGGGTACATATGCAGCGCCTGCTTTCAGGATCGCTACTATGCCTATGATCATCTCCGGCGAACGCTCCATGCAAATGCCAGCCAGGCTATCTGTTTGCACACCGCAGCTTTGCAGGTAATGAGCCAGGCGGTTACTTTGCACGCTCAGCTGCTGATAAGTTAGCTGCCGATCGCCATACACCACGGCCAATGCGTTAGGCGTTCGTGCGGCCTGCTCTTCCAGCAGATCCACTACTGTTTTGTTATGTGGAAGCTCCACTACAGGGCCGGAGGACATTTGCATTAATGTATGCAGCTCTGCTTCCGTTAACAGGTCCAGCGTATTGATCAAGCCTGTTCCGTTTTCTATTATGCGGGTTAAAACAATGCGGAAGTTTTCCTTTATCCTGCGCAGCACTTCTGCATCCAGCATTGCTGTATTGTAGCTGAAGCTGATGGTTATTTCCTGCTCAGCAGCAATAGTAAGGGTTAGCGGGTAGTTGGTTTGTTCACGCAGGCCTGCATTCATGATGTTCAGCCCTCCTTCTTCCCATACAGCAGGGCTGCCCGCTGGGTAGTTCTCATACACCAGCAGGCTGTCGAACAGGTCGTCAGGAACTTTTGCCCATTGCCTGATATCACTCAAACGGCTATACTGGTACTGGCGGCCGGATACCTGCCCATTTTGTATTTCACGAAGCCAGTCGCCTATGCCCGCTGCAGGATTAATATGTGTATGCAGCGGCAGCGTATTAATATACATCCCCACCCGGCGTTCAACCCCGGCCAGGTCTTCCGGCCGGCCGGATACGGTTACGCCGTACACCACCTCCTCCCCGCCCGTATACCGGTATAACAGGTACGCCCATACGCCCTGCATCAGTGTATTCAGCGTTACCTGCTGCTGTTGTGCATATTCCATCAGCCGGCGGGTAAATGCCTCACTGAGCTGCAGGTTTTCCTGCGCATAGGTCCCGATCCCTTTGGTACGTTCCGCTGCGCGCCCTATGAAAGGTAACAGTACCGGGCGTTCCACGCCAGACAGGTATTGCTGCCACCAGCTTTTCTCTGCCTGCCTGTTCACACGTTGTATGTAGCTGATATATTCTTCATAGCGGTCTTCTGCCGTTATGGGCAGCTCCTGCCCGGAAGATAATTGCCTGTACGCCTGTTTTAATTCATCCAGCAATACGGCCATGGACCAGCCATCGAACAGGATATGATGCCAGGTCCACACCAGCTGGTAAAGATGCTCTTCCAGCCGGATCACCGCTATTCTCATTAGCGGCGGCCTTCTCAGGTCAAATCCTTTTTCTATTGCCGATGCTGCATAGCGGCCAAGCTCCTGCTGTTGCTCCGCTTTATCCAGGCTGCGAAGATCCAGCTCTTCAACGTTCACGAACACCTGGCGGAAAACACATTGTACCGGCAGCTGGAAATCGCTGCTATAAAAGCCGCTGCGCAAAATGCTGTGCCGCTGCAATAAATATGACCAGCTCTCCGCCAGTACATCCGGTTTTACATCCGTTAGCTCACAGGTCCATTGCTCTATATAAGCCTTTATCCCATCTTCATACAAACTATGAAAGAGCATACCTTCCTGCAGGCCGCTCAAAGGCGCAATGGATACAATATCATTGCCGGGAAAGGCCTTTGCTTCCTGTGCAAGAAAATCATCCAGCTCCCGGTAGCTGATCTCCTGCCCCAGCCCGTAGTCTGAAGGGGTAAATACTTCCCTGCCCAGGCCCAGGCAGTGTGCTATTACTGCTTCCAGGAAAGCGGTATAAGACCCGGCTAATTGCTGAATGGTATTGCTGTTATACCACCTGCTGTTATAGCTCCAGTGCAGCTGCAGCTCATCTTCCGCTATCCAGCTGTTCACAGATAATTTGCCCGGCATGTCAAGCTCCCCGCTCATGGCCGGCCCTGCAGGTTCTGTAGCTGTACCGGTCCAGGCGCCTGCTTTAAGCACATTCTGTACCTGGCCCAAATAATTAAATACAATTTCCCAGGGATCTTCTCCTGCTAATGCTTCGTTTTTATTGAGGTGCTTCAGCACGCCATATCCCAATCCCTTGTCCGGTATTTTCCGGATGTTCTCTTTAATGGCTTTAATACGTTCATCGATAGAAAGCCCGCTGCTTACATCCAGCAACACCGGGTACAGGCTGGTGAACCATCCTACGGTCCTGCTCAGGTCTATGCCTTCTGCAAGATCCTCTTCCCTGCCATGGCCTTCCAGCCCTATTAAAACATGTTTTTCCCTAACCCATTCCGACAGTGTTCCGGCAAGGGCTGCCAGTAAAATATCATTGATCTCGGTATGATAAACAGCCGGTACTTCCTGTAACAGCCGGCGGGTACTGCCAAGCGGTAATTTTTCTACGATCGTTTCCCAATCCTTTAGCTGTGAGGCGCCTTCCCATTTTTTATCAACCGGTAATAAGGTTTTATTTTTAACCAACGCTTCCCAGTAGGGTTGCTGAGCTAACAGCCTTTCAGCTGTTCCATACTCATGCAACGCATGGTACCAGTCCCGCACTGAGCTGCTTTTCCTTACCTGCGCGGGCAATCTTCCTGCTTTCAGATCATCTGTAAGCGCTTCAAGGTCTTCTGCCAGGATCCTCCACGATACACCATCTACAGCCAGGTGATGGATCACCAGCAGCAAACGGTTTTGCGGTTCTTCCAGCGGTGTTTCAAAAAGTACGGCCCGCAGCAGGTCGCCTTTTTCTATATCCAGGCTTTGCTGGTAAGCTGCTGCCCGGGAGCTGATGGCGTCCGTTAATCCTGCACTGTCCTCCTGGCGTAGGTCACATACCGTTATACCGGTATTATGGGAACCGTATTGTTGCTGCCAGCCGGCAGTTTGCAGCGTATAGTAAAAACGGAGCGCATCATGCCGTTCCACTAAGATCTCAACTACTGCAGAAAGTTCTGCAGGTGTTACAGCTTTGCTGATGCTTAATAACAAGGCCTGGTTATAGTGGGAGCAGCCGGCCCGCTTAGCGGTTCTTTTGTTCAGGAACCATTGCTGAATGGGTAATAACCCGCATTCGCCCTGCAGCGTTCCCTGCTCTGCCCTCAGCGCTGCCGCAGCAGTATGAGCGCTTATGGCGGCAGACAAACGGGCAATGCTGGGGTTCAGAAAAATATCTTTCGGGCGAACCGTGATGTTCGCCTGTTTGCAACGGCTGGCTACCTGTATAATGATAATGGAATCCCCGCCCAGTGAAAAGAAATTATCGTGTATACTTATCCGTTCTACACCCAGCAGCTGCTGCCATATTTGCGCCATGCGCTGCTCCAGCTCATTGCGGGGCGCTTCATAGGCTTTCTCCTGCAAGCTGTCTGCTCCTGCGGCCGGTAAAGCGCTTTTATCTACTTTACCATTGCCGGTTAAGGGCAATGCCTCCAGCTCTATCCAGATGGCAGGGATCATGTGTGCCGGTAAGCGGGCCAGCAGGTATTGCTGCAGCTGCCCGCGGTCAAAGCTTTCATTTGGCACCACATATCCCACCAGGCGTTTGTTACCTGCACCATCTTCCTGCGCAGCCACTACGCACTGGCGTACCAGGCCGCTTTGCTCGGTTACACTTTCTATCTCTCCCAGCTCTATCCGGTAACCACGGATCTTCACCTGGCCATCTGCACGGCCCAGGTATTCAAGCCGTCCATCTGCCAGCCAGCGGCC
>NZ_DATCRF010000176.1:0-5003 GCF_036569125.1 Chitinophaga sp.
GGGTAAAGCCGCCGGTGTGGTAATAGAATCCGGCAGTGGTAAGGTAGGCCAGGGCTTGAAGGTGCGCATACGCGGTACTTCTTCTATCTCTGCCAGCAGCCAGCCGCTGTATGTAATAGATGGTTTGCCCATACAAACAGAGAGCCAGTCGGACGCAAACAATGAAATCACCAACCCGTTAACGGACCTGAACCCGAACGATATTGAATCTATAGAAGTATTGAAAGATGCTGCAGCTACGGCCATCTATGGTGCACGTGGGGCCAACGGTGTAGTGCTGGTTACCACTAAAAAGGGCAAGACTGGTCAGAAAACCACGCTTAACCTGGATATAAGCACCAACTGGGGTAAGCCTACTAAAAAACGCCATTTCCTGAATGCCAAACAGTATGTTGACCTGATTGAGGAAGCTGCTGTGAATGATGGCAGAATAGATTTTACCAACGGCGACAGTGGTTATGGTACGGAAGAAGAAGCCATTGCTGACTATAAAAAAGCATACGAAGGTTACCTGGATTATTACTCATTGGGAACTGACTGGAGGAACCAGGCTGTGAACACCAACTGGGAAGACCTGCTGTACCGGGATGTAGCCCGGGGCAACAATGTGAACCTGAGCGCCAGCGGTGGTAATGAAAAAACAAAATTCTTTGTATCCGGCTTTTATAACGATCAGGATGCAGTAGTAATCGTGAACCGGTTCCGCCGTTATGGCGCCCGTTTGAACCTGGAGCAGGCAGCAACAGATAAATTATCGTTTGGTATGAACCTGAGCATTAACAGGTCTGAGCTGATGCGTATTTCAGATGATAACTCACTTTCCACACCCGGTCAGCTGGTAGCGCAAATGCCTATTTCACCGCTTACAGATCCTGCAACCGGCAAACCGAACGTATACCCGAATACGTTATACTTTAACGGTTTGAACGATGCCTCGCTGAACAGTGATAAACAAACCACTTTCAGAACCATGGGCAATGCTTATGCAAACTATAACTTTCTGCCCTGGTTATCTTTCCGGAGTGAATTTGGTGCTGATGTGATGAGCTTCTACCAGGAAGGCTTTAGCAGTAAAAACTCATCAGACGGCGCCGGCATTGGTAAAGGCCAGAATTTCAGCACACAGGCGGTAACATTCAATACCAATAACTATTTCACGGTATCTCCGGTAATAGGAGAAAAGCACAAGCTGTCTGCCGTATTAGGTATGAGCTACCTGCAGAATGACAATAAGAGTAACGGCTTGCAGGCAGAAGGTTTCCCTTCAGATGCGGTAAAGAATTTATCCGGCGCTACCAAGGTTACCTTCGGTACCTCGTCCAACGACCGTTATAACTTCCTTTCCTACTTTGCACGCGCTAACTACAGCTTTAAAGATAAATACCTGGTAAGCGCCAGCGTAAGAACAGACGGATCCTCCCGTTTTGGTCCCAACAAGAAGTATGGTACTTTCCCCGCAGGTTCACTGGGCTGGATTATATCCCAGGAAGATTTTATGAAGAACCTGAAAGTACTAAGCTATTTGAAACTGCGTGCCAGCTATGGTTTAACAGGTAACGCGGAAATCGGCGAGTACCGTTATCTCTCATTGTACAGCATTACCAATTATCCCAACCTGCCAGGCTTTGCGCCTAACCAGCTGGGCAACCCTGACCTGCACTGGGAAAAAACAGCGCAGGCAGATGTAGGCCTTGAGTTTGGATTTTTCAATGGCCGCTTAACCGGTGAGGTTGATTATTACACTAAGAAAACCACCGACCTGTTGCTGAGTGTGAACATTCCGTCCACAACCGGTTACAGCTTTGTTACCCAGAACCTTGGTAAATTAAGCAACAAGGGTGTTGAGCTGAGCCTGAACTCTGTGAATATTGAGGGACCTTTCCGCTGGACCACCTCTTTTAACATTGCCTATAACAAGAACCGGGTTGGTGATCTTAATGGACAGATCATTACCAGCGGGGAACAACGGGCTGTGGAAGGCGAAGCGATTGGCGCTTTCTACCTGCAGAAATACCTGGGTGTAGATCCTGCAACCGGCGACGCTTTGTATGCCGACAAGGATGGTAAACCCACCAATAACTATAACCTGGCGGTAAGGCAGGTGGTTGGCAACTCCAACCCGGACTATACCGGCGGCTTTAACAACAATTTTTCCTACAAGGGTATTGACCTGGGCGTGCTCTTCACGTTTGTACAGGGCAATGAGATCTATAACAGGGCCGGTGTATACCAGTCAGCCAGCTTTGGCGGCAACCTGGATAACCAGACCACTGAGGTGCTGGCCAGGTGGCAAAAGCCCGGCGATATTACCAATGTACCGCGCGTGAGCCTGAGCTATCCTACCGGTCAGCGGGCCTCTTCCCGCTGGATCTATGATGGTTCCTATATACGCTTAAAAACGCTTACGCTGGGCTACAGCCTTCCAAAGGTGGTGCTGAATACACTGAAGATCTCCGGTGCAAGGATCTATGTTTCTGCCTACAACCTGTGGACAAAAACAGATTACATCAGCGATCCGGAAGTAAACACCACTCCGCTGGGTTCTTCTTCAGAAACTTCCCGCAACGTAGGCGGTGGCGTGGATTTCTATACTATCCCGCAGGCCAGGCAGTTTGTGTTAGGCGCGAACGTTAAATTTTAAGCGATCAAAAAATTGTAGAACATGCAACTTAAAAGATATATAACATACAGCCTTATCAGCGCATTGCTACTAACCGGTACAGCGTGTAATAAAAAACTGGATGTAAACCCGGCCAACAACATTACCCCGGACCAGATCAAAACTTCCGATGATGTGCAGGCCGTGCTGTTTGGTGCGTATAACTCATTGCAGCACTTTAATGCATATGGTGAACGGTATAAGCTCATGGCTGATCTGCTGGGCAGTAGCGGGCAGGTTCGGTTTACCGGCACCTTTACAGAATACAGGGATATTTTCAATAAAGCACAGGTATCCTCTTCCGCTGTGGTATCCGGCATATGGGGCCGTTCCTATATTATAATAAGCAGTGTAAATACCGTGTTGGATAAGCTGGCGCTGGTAGACGCCAGTATTAAAGATGAAACGGAAGGAGAGGCTAAATTCATCAGAGGCATTTCCTATTTTGAACTGGCTAACTTCTTTGGCCAGCCTTACTCTGCCGGCAACCAGACGGTGAATGAAACTGCGCCGCTGGTGCTGGAACCGGTAAGCTCTTATGATGCCACCCGGGATAATAAACCAAGGGCAAAAGTGTCTGAGATCTATGCTCAGATCATTAGCGACCTTACGGATGCAGTGGCCAAGCTGCCGGAGGAAAATGTGAATGGCAGGGCCACCAAGTATACTGCGTTAGCTATTTTATCAAGGGTATATCTTGCACAGCAAAAATATACAGAAGCAGCTACCGCCGCCAATGAAGTAATTGCCAGCAATAAATATGAGCTGACCAGCACCTTTGATAAGGCTTTTAATAATACGGTGAACAGCGCGGAGGATATTTTTGGGATCCAGCAGACCGATCAGAGTAATGCAGGTACCACCAACAACGGGATGGTAACCTTGTATGCCCTTGCTCCCATAGGAAGAGGTGATGTAAAAGTAGACCCTGCAGAACTGACCCTGTATGAGGATAATGATGACCGTAAGGCATTTGTGTATACAGATGACAATGGGGCTTATTATACCAGTAAATGGAGTACGCTGTATAAATCTATTCCTGTAGTACGCTTAGCTGAAATGTACCTGACCCGTGCAGAAGCTAATGCGCGCAGTGGCGCTGCACAAGTTGGTAATGCCACCCCGCTGCAGGACGTGAATACCGTACGTGAACGGTCCCATGCCACACCTTTAACTACCGTTACCGCCGACCAGATCGTGCAGGAGCGTTTCCGCGAGCTGGCTTTTGAAGGCGACTGGCTGTGGACCAAGAAAAGGCTGAAAATGAATGTAGGCACAAAAGCGTATACTGATAACTACCTGGTATTGCCGGTACCGCAACGTGAAAGGGATGTAAATAAACAACTTACACAGAATCCCGGCTACGATCAGTAAAAAAAATTATCATATGTTGGTAAAGGCTTGCTAATCATGGCAAGCCTTTACTTTTTTAAATAAAAGCCCCATCAATAGCGGATCTGGCGCTGGTTGAAAACTTTTTATCAAAATATTTATTGAAAATCAATCTATTACAAGGGGTGCTCACAAAAAATAACGTTAAACCCATGGTTATTCCGCAGCAACTACTTAGTTTTGCACTCCCGATTTTACGGGACAACTATTTACCTGACGTAAATTTTATTGTATAAAAATGAACACCTTAAGTTACAAAACGAAATCGGCCAACGAAGCTACTGTAAAGCGCGACTGGTACATTGTAGATGCTACCAACTTAACGCTGGGTCGCATGAGCGCCAAGATAGCGGCCATTCTGAGAGGTAAAAACAAACCTTATTATACGCCTCATACCGACTGTGGTGATTACGTGATCGTGATCAATGTTGAGAAAGTGATCCTGACCGGTAACAAAATGGACGAAAAAGAATACCAGACCTTTTCCGGCTATCCCGGTGGTCAGAAGATAGAGATCGCTAAAGATCTGATCCGCCGCCGTCCGGAAGTAATGATAGAAAGGGCTGTAAAAGGTATGCTGCCTAAGAACCGCCTGGGTCGTAAAATGTACAAGAAATTATTTGCCTATGCCGGTGCTGCGCATCCGCACACAGCGCAGAAACCGCAAACCTTAACTTTCTAATTCTTCTCTGATACATGGAAAAGCAAAAAAATACCATTGGTCGTCGTAAAGAAGCTGTAGCCCGCGTGTATGTAAGCAAGGGTACCGGCAACATTACTGTTAACGACAAGGACTATAAAACATATTTCGCGCTTGTATACCTGCAGAACCAGGTAGAAGCGCCCTTTAAAACCATTGACGCGCTGGACAAATTTGACGTGAAGGTGAACGCTGCCGGTGGTGGTATTAAAGGCCAGGCAGAAGCCGTGAAGCTGGGTATTGCCCGTGCAC
>NZ_DATCRF010000177.1:0-10839 GCF_036569125.1 Chitinophaga sp.
AAGCGGGGCGTATAAAGATCTTGGGAAATCCTATAGCCTGCTGGGCATGAATGATAGCGCCTATTATTACCTGGAGCTTAGCCGCCAGCATTTACTGGATATTTACTCCCGCGAAAGCAGCAAACAGGTTGCCCTGCTGCAAACCATGTACGGCATGGAAAAAAAGAACCGCGAACTAGAACGCCTGCAGCTGGCCCGTAAAATGAACGGCATTATTGTTATAGCGGTAGTAATAGTAATTATACTGCTGGTAGTGTTAGGTACGGTGATCATCAGCCGCCAGCGCCTGCGGATCAGGCATGCGGAGATCCTTGCCCAGCAGGAACGCCAGCAGTACGAGGTTTCACAGGGCCGTATGCAGACAGAGCTGGAGAACCGCAAAATGGAGCTCACCACCCATACCCTCCACATTATTCAAAAGAACCAGCTGCTGGAAGAGCTGCGCAACCGCCTGGATGAATTGGTGAAGGACGACCGCCGCGACCAGAAGAAACAATTGAAACAGCTGCACCAGCAGATCAACCATAGCTTTCAGCACGACCGCTACTGGGATGAGTTCCGCAGCATGTTTGAGCAGGTGCACCAGGCCTTCTTTAACAACCTTAAAAACTATTGCGACAGCCTTACCCCAAACGACCTTCGCCTGGTAGCCCTGCTGAAAATGAACCTGCCCTCCGGCGATATTGCCACCCTGCTCTCTGTTTCGCAGGACAGCCTTCGCGTAATGCGCTACCGCCTCCGCAAAAAGCTGAATATGGAACAGGGGGAGAGTTTGACGGCGTTTATACAGTCACTCTGAAAGAATTAATAATGAAGAATGAATAATTAATAATGTGAATGCAGCGGACTTTTAATGCAGGGGTGTGAATGAATGGGTGGCTGTAATGTTCTTAAGAATGTTTTCTAAATGATTGTATGTTGCCCGGTATAAGAAAACCGCCATGCTTATTCTCCTAATGCCGCATTCAGCCAGGGTTTGGATAGATGCCAGCTTAGGCACGCCTACTACGTTTACCGGAAGGGGTGTGGCAGCAGTGATTTCTTTAATGATGTCAGGATCCTGCACACCGGTAACAAACAGCCCGTCAGCGCCTGCATCCTGGTACAGCTTTGCCCTTCTTAAAGTGGTTTCAAGAGGAGAGGGCAGCTTTAATAAGAAAACATCGGTTCTTGCATTTATAAAAAGCTGCTGGTTGGTTCTTTCCAGGTAGTTCTTAATGCTGCTTAATTTCTTTAAATAAACGTCCTCGCCCTGCGTGTCTTCCAGGTTTATTCCTGCAACGCCAATGTCGATCAGCTTTTGAATATTAGTGTTTAAATCGTTTAAGTCACTGGCGTACCCTCTTTCCAGGTCAACCGACAATGGGATGTTGGTACAGGACTTTATGCGTTCCAGCATATAAAGTAATTCCGCGAACGGTATTTTTTCTCCATCCGGGTATCCTAATGAATCGGCAATGGCGCCGCTTGAAGTGGCAATGGCATCATACCCGTTCTTTTCTATTAACTGAGCGCTTTTTACATTCCAGGCATTTGCAATAACCAATGGTTTTACCTGGTGGTGCAGATCCAAAAACTTTTCATAATCATTCATAACTGCCTATTTTATTTTACAAATTTATTGTCCGGATAGCATTCTTGTGGGGGCTGGTATAGACAATATTGGGGTCGTTTGGGTCAGGATTATTCATTATTCATTCTTAATTATTAATTGTGTTAACATTCCGGTAATATTGCGGTAACATTAAGTTAATTGGCTATTCTGTTACGCTAATGGCTATTGGAAATCAAATAATTATCACCTGTTTGTTCACGTTGTTGCCCCCTTGTTCACGCTTCCTGTAACGGTGTTTCCTTTTTGTTAACCCCCAAAACTTGGCAAGGTTAAGCGGCCTTTGCACTTTTGCCCCGTCAAATAAATATATGCTGCGCAAAATTTACTTCCTCTTTTGTTTTATAGTGTGCACGCTGCCGGTACTGGCAGCTAACATCAAAGGCCGGGTTACGGATCATACCACCCGGGAGCCGCTTATCGGCGCTACTGTGATGCTGGAAGAAAAAGGCCTGTATGATATTACCGGCCTGGATGGCTCCTTTGATATAAAGAACATAGCGCCCGGCACTTACCATCTTAGTATAAGCCTGGCCGGTTATAAAACGCTGGTGCAGGAGATCACGGTAACTGAAGCCGGAACGCCTGTAACAGACATTTTCCTGGAACCCGGTAATAAAAAGAGCCTGCAGGAAGTGGTGGTTGCCGGCAAAACCAATAAAGCGGCAGAAGGCACCGCCCGTTTAATTGAGCGCGATGCCAGCCAGGTGATGAACGTGGTTTCCGGGCAGGCCATTAAGCTGTCGCCGGATCTTACGGTGGCAAACGTGATACAGCGTGTGTCCGGCATTTCGGTGGAGCGTAACAGCAATGGCGATGGGCAGTATGCCATTATGCGCGGCATGGATAAACGTTACAATTATACGCTGGTGAATGGTGTGAAAATTCCCAGTCCTGATGATAAATACCGTTATGTGCCGCTGGATATTTTCCCCGCAGAGCTGCTGGACCGCCTGGAAGTATACAAAGCGCTTACCCCTGCTATGGAAGGCGATGCTGTGGGCGGCGCCGTGAACATGGTAATGAAAGATGCGCCGGATCACCTGTCCGTAGATGCTAACCTGGCTACCGGTTATAACGAATTATTCTTTAACCGCGATTTCATGAGCTTTAATAAAGGCGGGGTAAATGCAAGATCGCCATATGAGATAAAGGGTAATCAGTATAATGCTACTGCGGCCGATTTTCCCAATGCCACTTCCGACTATAAACAGCAGCGCCCCATGCCTAACCTGACAGGCGGCCTTTCTATAGGTAACCGTTACCTCCATAACCGCCTGGGCATTATACTGGCCGGCAGCCTGCAGCATACTTACCGTGGCAGCAACAGCTTATTCTTTAATACAGAAAAGGTAGATACGTTCAGCGGGGTTACCATTTCCAGCATGCAGAAACGCCAGTATTCAGAGGAACAGCTACGCTACGGCCTGCACGGAAAAGTGGATCTCCGCCTTAACAGCCGCCACCACCTGCAATGGTACAATGCCTTTATGCACCTGGCCAACACACAGGTGCGCGATGCCGTGAGCACACAGCTTACTATTGGCGGTTACGATCCGGAGAATGGCAACGCAACGCTTAGCTTTAACACCCGTGCACGTATTACCCGCCAGCAGATCTATAACAGCACCCTGCAGGGCGATCACCAGCTGCTGGATAAATTACAGCTGCAATGGTCTGCCGTATATTCCAAAGCCAGCAACCGCCAGCCGGATAATACCACTATTCCCCTCAGCGGTATAGAACAGCATTTTGTGCAAACCCGTACCACAGTAGGTAACGCCTCCCGCAGCTGGGAGTACAATACAGACCGCGACCTGGCCGGGTACCTGAACCTTTTATATAACCAGCCCGTAGCCGGTGTGCCGGTGGAGTGGAGGCTGGGCGGCCTGTACCGCGATAAGCAGCGTACTAATTTCTATAACAACTACCAGTTCCAGCCCGCTAATTTGCAGGCAGAATATGGTAAAGACTTTAACGACTATACGGAAATTCAGTGGGTGATAGATAACCCGCGCGGCAGCGTAGGCTCTGCGCTTAATTACTCCGCTACGGAAAAGATCAAGGCCGGTTACCTGCAGTTTAAAATAGCAGCGCCCCGCCTGGAAGTAACCGGTGGCGCCCGTGTAGAGGCTACGGACCAGGGTTATGAAATGAAGGTGCCTATTGGAGAGGACCGCCCCAGCGCCAACCAAACCTATACCGATGTATTGCCCAGCTTACATTTCCGGTTCATGGCCAATGATAAAACTAATATCCGCGCGTCTTACTTCCGCTCCGTGAACCGCCCGGGCTTTGCAGAGCTGGTGCCGGCGCCTATTGTACGCGAAGAGTATTCTGAAAAAGGCAACCCGGATCTTAAACATGCCATTGCAGATAACATTGATGTGCGTTATGAGCTGTTCCCGCATGCTACGGAGCAGCTGATGGCCGGCGTGTTCTTCAAACACATCAAAGATCCTATAGAGTTCACGCTGCAGCGCGATCCGCGCCGTCCGCAGGATAGCTATTATATGCCGGGCAACTTTGGCAATGCTACCAACTACGGCCTGGAGCTGGATTTCATTAAATACGTAAAACAGTTTGGCATCAAGGCCAATTATACCTATACCCATTCCAGCATTACCACTACCAAAGCAAAACGTGTGCGGGATGCCAACGGCGATTTTGCAATTATTACGCCGGAGCAAACCAGGCCGCTGTACGGGCAATCCGCACACATCGGCAACCTAACCTTATTATACAGGAATGCCCGCTATGGCTGGGATGCGCAGCTGGCAGGCACTTACACAGGCGACCGCATTGTAACGGTGGCAGAGTTCATAGATGACGACCAGTGGCAGAAAGGTTTTATACAAATGGACTTTTCCATGGAAAAAACCTTTGGGCACTTCAGCGTTTTTGCCAAAGCAAATAACCTGCTGAATACGCCCATGGAAGTATACATCCGCAAAGCACGCAATAATACAGATGCCATTCCTTACCAGACAGAGAGTGGTAAAGTATTGGTGCGCCGCGATTATTACCAGCGCACGTATCTGCTGGGGGCGAGGTACAAGTTTTAGGAGCGGAAAGCGAAAAGCGGAAAGCATAAAGCGAAAAGCAGAAAGCATAAAGCGAAAAGCGAAAAGCAGAAAGCAGAAAGCGGAAAGCGGAAAGCATAAACCAGCACATTAGCACATCAGCACATTAGCACATTAAAATAAACCTCTTCAAAAAATGAAAAAGCTTATTCTTCATCCGGTTATGGCCTTGCTGGTAACAGCAGCGGTATTCACAAGTTGCAGCAAAGACAGTAACAACAATCCTGATCCTAATCCCGGTAAAGTTGATACCACCGCGCTTTCCGGCGATGTATCCGGCACCTGGACCAAAGGCAATGTATACAAGATCACCGGCTCCCTGCAGATAGCAGAGGGTAAATCCCTCACTATTGAGGAAGGGGTAACCGTATTATTCAGCGATACCATTGTAAAGCCGGAGTTCATTGTAAAAGGTAACCTGTACAGCAACGGTACTGCACAAAACCCGGTAAAGTTCACCGTGCCCGATAACCTGAAAACCAGCGCCAACCAGTTCGGCGGTTTCTGGGGCGGTATTATTGCCGGTCCTACCAGCGCAGAGCTGGTGTTGAACTACACCATCCTGGAATATGGCGGCGCCGTAACCACAGAGGAATCGGCATCTGTAAAAGCCGGTCTGTATAAAGCCGCTGCAGGTGAGCGCGTGCCTGCCCTGTATTACAGCAATGTAAATGGCAAGCTGGTAGTAATGAACAGCACTATCCGTAATTTTTATGAAGATGGTATGTACCTGGAAGGCGGCAAGCTGCTGATAGCTAAGAACACCGTACACACCACCGGTATTGCCAATGGTGATGCTATTAACATAAAATCCGGCTGCGTGGCAGATGTGGCTTTTAACCTGGTGTACAGCCCTAATACCAATGGCCTGAAATTATCCAACAGCGGCGACCGTACGCCCCAGGCTTTTGTGATCGGTTATAACAATACTATTGTAAATGCAGGCTGGAGAAGGCCTACTACCAAAGGCGGCTCCATTTGGGTAGAGAAAGGTGTGCGCGTAAACCTGTACAATAACCTGCTGGCCAATGACCGTTATGGTATTAAACGCGATAAAGGTAACCCGGAAGACAGCGCCAACGGCCGCTCTGTAATAGCCAATACTTTCTACTACGGCTATACGCAAACTGCTGTGGACCAGTTCCAGCCTTCCAACGAGATCATTGCAGGCGCTAATGATGTTACCACTACTACTGCAGGCGCTAATGATCCTAAGTTTGTAAGCTATCCTTTAAACACAGATCTGAATAACGCAACTTTTAATGCCAGCTGGGATTTTCACCTGCAGGCCGGCTCACCCGCTTTAACCAAAGGCAAAACCGGCATTACACGTAATTATTCCGCCGGCCTTACTGTAAATGGCGTTACCTATACATCTCCCGAAGCGGCTGATTATATAGGGGCGTTTGGAACAAAATAGCATAAAGCAGAAAGCATAAAGCAGAAAGCGGAAAGCATAAAGCAGAAAGCCGCTTAAATAATTCGCATCAAAAGCTTTATGCTTTCTGCTTTACGCTTTCAGCTCGCATTAAAGCTTTATGCTTTCTGCTTTACGCTTTCAGCTCGCATTACAGCTTTATGCTTTCTGCTTTACGCTTTCAGCTCGCATTAAAGCTTTATGCTTTATCCTTTCTGCTTTCGGCTTAAAACAAACAATAGTGAAATACTTCCTCTTCATACTTCCCCTTGCCCTGCAATCCTGCCAGGGGCAGCAGGGACCTATCGTTATACAGGATACTACCCTTAGCAGCGCCAAGGCCCTGCAGCCGGTAGTAGTTACTGAACCGGTGTTATACGATACCGACGATCCAGCCATCTGGATCAACAAAGCCGATACGGCCCATACCCTTATTGTTGGCACTGACAAGAACAGCGATGGCGGCCTGTATGTATTTGACCTGCAGGGAAAGATCGTAAAAAAAGTAAGCGGCCTTAAACGCCCCAATAACGTAGACATCGCCTACGGCCTGCGCCTGAACGGGCAGCCCATAGATATTGCTGTTACCACAGAACGGGAAACCAACAGCCTGCGCATTTACCGCCTGCCGGATATGCAGCCTGTGGATGGCAGCGGCATCCCTGTATTTGAAGGAGAGCAGGAGCGGGCCCCCATGGGCATCAGCCTGTATACACGCCCTTCAGACAGCGCCATCTTTGCCATTGTAAGCCGTAAAACCGGCCCTGCTACCCAATACCTGTGGCAGTACCGGCTGCAGGATAATGGCAAAGGGCAGGTAACTGCCACGCTGATACGAAAATTCGGGCAGTACAGCGCTAAAAAAGAAATAGAAAGTGTTGCGGTGGATAATGAGCTGGGCTACGTTTATTATTCTGATGAGCAATCCGGCATCCGCCAGTATTATGCTGATCCGGCAAAAGGAGATGCTGAGCTCTCCATTTTTGGACAGCATGAGTTCCGGGCAGATAATGAAGGCATCAGCATTTATAAAACCGGCCCGGCCACGGGTTATATCCTGGTATCGGACCAGGATGCCAACAGCTTTAATATTTACCGCCGTGAAGGCGATGCCGGCAATCCGCAGCGGCATACTTTGCTGAAAAAGATCCTGGTAGCTGCTATGAACAGCGATGGCTCTGATGTTACCAACGTAGCGCTGGACGCACGTTTTCCCAAAGGCCTTTTTGTAGCCATGAGCACCGATCGTACCTTTCACTACTACGACTGGCGAGCCATTGAAGAATTAATAATTAAAAATTAATAATTAATAATCGTGAGGCAGGCGTTCGTAAAACAGAGGTGCTTCGTAGGGATAACGGCTGTGTGCACTGTCACTATTCATACGAAGCGTTTCTATTTCCGGTAATACTTACCCTACGATTATTAATTATTCATTCTTCATTATTAATTAAGCTCAGCGCGAAGCGCTGAGCCGTAGAGACAAGTAAATTGAGCCGCAAAAGAAACCGGCCGGAGGGTTTTAAGGCTGATCTTTGTGTCGTTAATCAATAAAATAACGACAATGACAACAACGACAACAATAACAAAGATCGGCCTGGGCAAGAACGGACCACTGGTATCCAAGCTGGGATTAGGCTGTATGCGCATGTCGCCCGTTTGGGGAAGCAAAGGCAATGATGAAAACGAAAGCATTGCCACTATTCAGCAGGCATTGGACAGCGGCATCAATTTCCTGAATACCGGCGACTTTTACGGCCACGGCCATAATGAGCTGCTTGTAGGCAAAGCCATCAAAGGCCGAAGGGATGATGCCTTCATCAGCGTAAAATTTGGCGGTATCATCTACGGCGGTCAATTCCGGGGGCTGGACCTGCGGCCTATAGCCATCAAAAATTTTATCGACTATTCTTTGGTGCGCCTGGGCATAGATACCATTGATCTTTACCAGCCCTGCCGGTTAGATAACAGCGTTCCCCTGGAAGATGTGATAGGAACCGTTGCTGATCTGATCAAAGAAGGAAAGGTGCGTTACCTTGGCGTATCCGAGATCACTGCCGATCAGCTGCGGAAGGCAAATAGCGTACACCCGGTAACTGCACTGGAAATAGGCTATTCACTGGCCGACCGCCAGATAGAAAGCGAGCTGCTGCCTGCCGCTGAAGAGCTGGGCATAGGCGTGGTGGCCTTTGCCAATACTGCTGAAGGCTTACTGAGCGGTGAAATGAAAGCGCCGCTGCCGGCCAATGCCTACCAAAATCATTTCCCGCGTTTCCAGGGTGAGAACCTGGTAAAGAACCTGGAAAAAGTGGAAGTATTGAAAACAATGGCAAAGGCAAAAGGATCCACGCCCACACAGCTGGCCATTGCCTGGGTGAATGCGCAGGGCGATCATATTATGCCATTGGTAAGCATGAGCCGGAGATCACGGCTGCCGGAAAATATGCAGGCTATGGAGATCCGCTTCACACCGGAGGAGATGAATACCCTTAACACCCATTTTGCGCCGGGCGTAATGCGTGGCGGCACCTATCTGCAGCGATAAGCAGCCTGCACATAAGCCCCCTGAATTTAATATCTTTACGTAATGATAAATCCAACTGAGATAATCCCCGGAGTTATATTTTTCGCCTATCTCTCAGCCATGAGAAAGGAGAAGGTTGGATTTTTTGAACGCAATGCGCTGGTATTAGTGGTTTCCGGGCAACTGACACTGCAGACAGCCAGCGAGTGCGTTTCGATAAAAAAGGGTGAGATGTTGCTGATACGGAAAAATCAGCTGGGGGAGCTTACCAAGACGCCATTGGATGGTGAGGATTACCAAACCATTCTCATTTGCCTGGAAGAAGACATGCTCAGGAAGTTTGCCCTGGAAGAGAAAATAGAAATAGGACAAAAATATACAGGTCCGAACAATATTATTATTCCCGGAAACGATTTCCTGCATGGCTTTTTCCAGTCTATAATGCCTTACGTGCGCCGTTCTGAGGAAAAGCCGCCCCATGCGCTGGGTATGTTAAAAGTAAAAGAAGCTATACAGCTGCTGCTGCATACCAAGCCGGAGCTAAAGGAATTCCTGTTCGATTTTTCCGAACCCCATAAGATAGACCTGGAAAAATTCATGCTCAGTAATTTTCATTTCAATGTTCCCATTGAAAGATTTGCGCAGCTCACGGGCAGAAGCCTTGCGGGGTTCAAGCGTGATTTCCAGAAAGTATTCGGCATGGCCCCGCGGCAATGGCTGCAGGACAGAAGACTGGCAGAAGCCCGGCACCTGATCGAGAATAAACATAAAAAACCATCTGCCATCTACCTTGACCTGGGATTTGAAAGCCTTTCCCATTTCTCACATTCTTTTAAGAAGAAGTTCGGCAAAGCGCCCAGCGAGAGCCTGCATTAGCGCAGCATTAATACTTCACGCAAACTTTCCCCACGATTATTAATTCTTAATTATTAATTATATATTTGTGCCCGAATAAAAACTATTGTGTAACCTCTAAATACACAATACCCATGATCGAACGTACCCACATATAACTTCCTTCTTAACGCTGCCTGCCAGGCCGGTGCTGTATTTCTTTTATATTAATGAAGTAATGAGCATACACGCAAGTTTATTGTGCGCAATAGGCTATGGACCATGGACTGTGGTCTATGGACTGAGCAGCCTTAACCCTACAAGGAATATATCCTTTGCGTAAGGATGAATCTTCGCATCAACAATTACTACAGATGACTAACCGCATGTTATGCAAGCGAATGAATGGTCGTTTGAAGACGGCTATTGCAGGATCAGAACGGCCCGGCAACGGAAAAGAGCGCGCATAAAGGATTTTCATAAATACCTGCGGCGCATGCACAAAGAGGAGAAACGGTTGGATGAGCTTAAATACAGGATGCCGTTGCAGCCACTGGCACGCCCTTACCAGAAGGGATGGCTGCGGACCTTTGTGCTCCGCCCCGATGTGGCTACCAGCAGACAGGCAGCCTTTTACCAGGAGCTGCTGAACAAGATCAATACCGTTGAATATTCAAACGATAAAAAATTTAGAATAAAGAAAAGAAAGTGGAAGCGGAAAAAGGTTTGGGTAGATAAGCCGCAATACCTGCGTGAGTACAGTGAACGCTGGTTCTTTAGCCGTGATTGTAAATTAACGGAGCAGGAGAAGCTTTTGTTTCACCGGGAAGAAAGAACGCACAAGCACACTAAAGAGGTAAGCATTTATTATGTGTTCAGTGAGCGCTGGCGTTTTATACTTAAAGTAAAGCCGCGCATCATTACCCATATAAAAATGGTAGATGGTACGCTGGATGGAAAGATCCAGCGGATGGAGAACAGGATCACTACCCATCACCTGCGCCATCAGATGAACAGGCAAATGAATGGACGCACCTACCATTACCTGAGCCGTGCACCCTGGCCGCCCGATCCTTTTAAACAAAGATCATTAACAGATATACTCAGTGAAGTATACAACGATCAACAACAATAACAATGGACAAGATCATTATACAGATCAGCTCAGGCCGCGGCCCTGCAGAATGTTGCAGGGTAGTGGCCAAAGTACAGGAGCTGGTACTAAAAGAGGCCCGCAAGGCGGGTATTAATATAACAGTAATTGATAACAAACCGGCTGATATAAAAGGCACCTTACTTTCTGCCACCTTAACGGCAGAAGGTAATAACCTGGAAAGCTTTGCCCGGCAATGGGAAGGCACCATCCGCT
>NZ_DATCRF010000178.1:0-4570 GCF_036569125.1 Chitinophaga sp.
ATGAGGGCTACGAGGAAAGGGGCCAGTACTATGGACCACCAGTCGAGGAATAAACCGCCCGCATAGCTCAGGGCAACAATGAGGATTAGAGAGGCCAGGAATTTCATGACCGGAAATTATAGAAAATATTGTTATCTGAGAGGGGAATTGTTTGGAGCTGAAAGGATAAAGCAGAAAGCAAAAAGCGATTGACCTTTGTTGCGGATCTTATTTTGGCTGGTTTGGAGAGATGCTTTGGGCGATTGATGCCCTTGTGGCCTCATTTTTTGCATGCCCAACCCGGCCTGCGCCCGCCTGTTCGGATGACTATTGGACTGTGAATGTCGTGTAAGGGGTATGGGTTTGATGGGGCGGCATCAAGCGGGGCGCGGCGGCCAAGGGCCGGAGTTTGGGCATGCAAAAAATGCGGGGAAATAGTGCGATCATGTACGGTAGTTCGTTACATTATGTACGCTGTGTACGCGTGTATGCCCTCGTCCACATACGCTATATGTATACCATGCACATTATACATGATGAATGATTGCAGCCTTAATAAAGTTCTTTCTTTGTTAGCCCATGTTATCAGGTCCGGATCTATGCCTATATTATGCCCGGTATGCCCGGATGATGTTTAGTACCAGATACCGGATGTTCAATCAACTAAGGGGAATTTCCGGGTAAAGGCCTGGTACAACTCCTTATTAAGACTGTAGTTGTTGCCGATCAGGTCCTCTGCGCGGATCCCCTTATTAAAGCTCCAAAGCCGATCGCCTGTTTTGCCATCATACAGAAATACGTATAATTTACTGACAGAGAATTTGATCCGGTCAGTACCTAACAGCTGCGCACCAACGGTGTGGCCGGTGGTATGTACGCGGTTCAGCTCACCGGTTATAACGGCATCTACCTTTAACAAGGCTGCAAGGGCGGATTTGTCCATGAAACTGGAGCGCCGGAAGTCAATGCCGGCGCGATGCAGCAATGAATCGGTTACCTGCCAGTCCTGCACGGTCACCATCCAGCTTTCCTTATCACTCATATAAGAGTTGTAAAAGGCTTGTTGTACCTGCAGGCACAAAATTGAATCCTGGCTAACAGCATCCATACTGGGAGCAGCTATGCGGAAAGGTAAAATGGCAATGGTCTTGTAATCGGGGCCTGCATCCTGTGCACCTTGCTGGGCCTTTAGCCGGCCGGCAGTTAACAGCAGCATTACAAATGCCGCTATCACGTAGCTCTTTTTGTTCATTGGGTATTAGCGGGTATAAGGGAATTTTTTAACGAAAGACCTGAAGAGCTTATCTTCTATCTTTTTATCTCGGTCGAAAAGCTTGTTTGACTGAACTGTTTTCTCAAAGCTCCATAGCTCATTACCGGAAGGGCCATCATATAATTGCATGGTTAACCTGCGCTGCGCACCCATTAATTGCATTACGCCTAAAGTTACTGATACATTGGCCATGCTGTTAGTACCATATTTTTTCAGATCGATGATCTCCAGCTTGCCTGCCAATATAGCATCTACCTTCAGCAGCTGTGCAAGCTGCACTTTATCCATATAGGTTACTTTCCTGAGATCCAGCCTGGCCATTTGCAGCAAGGAATCCGTTACACGCCAGTCCTGTACATCGACGAGCAGCTTGCTTGAATCAGCTGTAATGCTGTTGAACAAGGCTTCCTGCACATCTATGCCTAAAGAGGCTTCACGGGCCCAAGCCTGCTGAAAGGCACTGTCGTTAGCGGACGGCGCCAGCTTATAGGAATGAGCGTTAATAGGTAAAATAGCAATGATCTTATGATCATACTGTTGCGCACGGGTATAGGTAAGTCCTGTGAAAAATAAAATAATGGTTAACAGGTATTGTAATGTCCCTCTCGTGTTCATAAATATAGGTTGGCAGTCCTGCACCACTAAGGTACAGGACTGCTTGTGGTATTACTAAGCTTTTGACGCTTCCAGCGCCTGTTCAATATCTTCCAGAATATCCTTTATGTTTTCCAGTCCTACAGAAATTCGTATAAACCCTGGCGTTATACCTACGTTTATGCGTTCCTCTTCAGTAAGCTTGGCATGTGTAGTGCTGGCCGGGTGAGATGCAATACTGCGGCTATCGCCCAGGTTAGCAGTGAGCGTAAGCATTTTCAGCGCATCCAGGAAGCGTTTGCCCTGTTCCAGTCCGCCTTTCAGCTCGAAACAAACAATACCACCACCGCCGGTCATTTGCTTTTTGGCTATGGCATACTGCGGATGGCTTTCCAGGAAAGGATAACGCACCCAGTTCAGCTGCGTATTTTTCTCCAATGCCTGGGCCAGTGCAAGGGCGCTGGCGCAGTGGCGTTCCATACGTACATGCAGGGTTTCCAGGCTTTTGCTGAGCACCCAGGCATTGAACGGCGACATAGAAGGCCCGGTGCTGCGGCAGAAGGCATAGATCTCTTTTATGAGCTCCTTTTTGCCTACTACGGCTCCGCCCAATACGCGGCCCTGCCCATCCATCCACTTGGTAGCGGAGTGTGTAACCAGGTGCGCGCCGGCCAGGATAGGTTTTTGCAGCACCGGTGTGGCAAAGCAGTTATCTACATTCAGAATAATGTTGTGCTTATTGGCAAGATCTGCCAGGAATTGCATATCAATTACATCCAGGCCCGGGTTAGTGGGCGTTTCCACAAAGATCATCTTTGTGTTGGGCTTGATGAGCGCTTCCACCGTTTCGGGGCGGGTTACATCAAAGTAATCATATGAAATGCCCCATTTAGGCAGGAACTTGGTAACCACCGTGTGGGTAGATCCGAAGATGGCACGGGCCGACAGCAAATGATCGCCGGCCTTCATAAGGGCCATAAAGCTGGCGAAGATGGCGCTCATACCGGAGGCAGTGGCGTAACCGGCTTCTGCCTGTTCCAGCGCACATACTTTTTGCACGAACTCGTCTACGTTAGGATTGCTGAAACGGCTGTAAATGTTGAAGTCCGTTTCATCGGCAAAGGTGGCCCGCATTTCCTCTACATTATCATAGCAGAAGCTGGAGGTCAGGAACATGGGGGTGGAATGTTCCATTTGCCAGGTTCTTTCCGTTTGTATGCGGATGGCTTCTGTATCGGGCTGGTATTTTTTGTCGTCGTTCATTGCTATGTTTTTGAAGCTGAAGGGATAAAGCAGAAAGCAAAAAGCGGTTGGCGCGAAGATTATGCATTCAAGGCTTTATGCTATGTGCTTTTAGCTTTGAGCCTGATTAACCCTTGTTTCCCAGGTAAGATTGGTGCCGGAGCGGCGCAGGGTTTCTGCTACAGAACAGTATTTGTTCATGGAGAGTTCTACGGCGCGGGCAGCTTTATCAGGATCTACCTTTCCATCCAGGTAGAATACGATCTTAGCGGTTTCCCAGATGCTGGGCTCTTTACCTTTTTCGCGTTCAGCTTCAATCTCGATCCGGAAATCAGTGATCTCCTGGCGTTGTTTTTTCAGGATCATAACCACATCAATGGCGGAGCAGCCACCCAGGCCCATAATGAGCATCTGCATGGGGCGTACGCCGTTATTGTTGCCGCCATTCTCTACGGATGAATCCATCAGCACACTATGCCCGTTCTCGTCCGTAGCTTCCATATTGAATCCGTCGTCTATCCTTTTTAGTGAGATCTTCATACGTTCTTGAATTTGGGTGCAAAATTACTTTAAAATGCTCAAAGCTGAAAGCGGAAAGCAAAAAGGGATTGGTAGGGATGGGGATGCAGGAGAAGGTGATTTCGAGGGGAGATTGACTAGGGAAATGCGACCCGGATGGGAAGACTGTGGACAGCATTATGCTTTGGGTTTTGGGCCTTGTGCTTTATGCTTTTAGGTGGTTTTAGACAGATAATGCGGGAAAGCTTTCAGCTTTATGCTTTGTGCTTTTAGCTTTCTTACGTAGTTTCGCGCAAATTTTTTGGGGTTGTCCGCGAATGTATTACATATAAAGGAAGCATTTACACTGGAATCGGGAGCCATACTTCCCGAATTACGCATCGCCTATCATACTTATGGTACGCTGAACGCGGATGGCAGCAATGTTGTATGGGTATGCCATGCGCTGACGGCCAACTCCGACGTGGTTAGCTGGTGGGCAGGCCTGATCGGCGATAATTGCGTAATTGACCCGGCGAAACACTTTATTGTGTGCGCCAATATCCTGGGCTCCTGCTACGGCAGCTCAGGCCCCCTGACGCACAACCAGGCCACCGGGCATCCCTATTTCCAGACCTTTCCTACTGTTACCATCCGGGATATGGTGCAGGCACACATCCTGCTGCGTAAACACCTGGGTATTGACAAGATACACCTGCTGATAGGTGGCTCTATGGGCGGCTACCAGGTGCTGGAATGGGCATTAGCCGAACCAGCTGCCATTGAAAAGCTGTTCCTGCTGTGTACCGGGGCATCGGAAAGCGCCTGGGGTATTGCTATTCATACCGCCCAGCGCCTGGCCATTGAGGCGGATTGCTCCTGGCAGGATGCTACTCCACAAGCCGGCGCCCGTGGCCTGAAAGCTGCCCGCGCCATTGGGATGCTTACCTACCGGAATTACCAGACCTTTGTGCGCACCCAATC
>NZ_DATCRF010000179.1:0-16905 GCF_036569125.1 Chitinophaga sp.
GATAAGACCCCGCCTGAGCCAGCCCTACGCCTTGTACGGGCATAGCATGGGCGCCCTTTTATGTTACCTGCTGGCCAAAAGAATAGCGCAGGAAAAGCTGAATGCACCATTGCACCTGTTCCTGACCGGGAAAGGCGCTCCTTCCATTCTTTTCAACCGGAAGATACGGCACCTGATGCCACAGGAAGAGCTGGTGGCAGACCTGCAGCAAATGGGCGGCATGCCGGACATAGTGCTCAAAGATCATAAGCTGCTGGACCTGTTCCTGCCTATTATAAGAGCAGACTTCCAGGCGGTGGAAAGTTTCCGCTATGAGGAACCTGCCCGGCTGGACCTGCCCCTTACCGTTATAACCGGCAGTGAAGAAAGCATAGCAGACGAAAAAATAAAACCCTGGCAGCTGGAAACCTTTGCTACAGTAACGTTCCGCAAGCTGCCCGGCGGCCATTTCTTTATTTTCAATTACAGCCGGGAGATCCTGGAAATGATCACCCATGCGCTTTACACTTACGCTTTGAAAGATGAAAACGGTACAATCTGATAACATATTTGAGTTTATAGCGCAGCTGCATGCAGCTGATATCCATATGCAGCTGGCCGGTGAGCAGTTGAAAATAAGCGGCGCACGGCAGCAGCTGTCATCAGATATACTGGAGCAGATCAGGGATAGAAAGGTTGATATCATTAATGCGCTCAAAGGCTATTCCTATAAAAAGCACAGTAATATTCCGCTTATAGAGGATCAGGAATACTACAATGTTTCATACGCCCAGCGGCGGTTATGGATCATACACCAGCTGGAAGAGGGCAAAAGCGCCTATAACACATTATCTATATCCGGGTTTAAAGGAGCCCCCGAGCCCCGGATGCTGGAAAAAGCGGTACAGCAGCTGATGGACAAACATGAAAGCCTGCGTACCGTGTTCTTTTCATTGAACGGGGAAATAAAACAGCGCATCTGCAACAAAGGAACATTGCCTTCCCCGGTTTTATATGTACATCTTGAGGACGCGGCCCGGCAGCAGACACTATTGTCCGATTGTTTGGAGGAAGAGGCCAGTTACGTATTTGATCTGGAGAAGGGACCCTTGTTCCGCATTAAATTGATCTATTGCAGCAATGAGGAATACATGTTTTGTTTCAATGTGCATCACATTATTGCAGATGGCTGGTCTATGAAGCTGTTGTTGAATGAGATGCAATGGCTGTATGAGCAAAACCTCACGCAGCAGCATTTAAGGTGGCCGCAGCTGCCGGTCCAGTACCGGCATTATACCGCATGGCAACGGCAGTCATTGCAGGATATGGGCGCCGGTAGCCACCGCGCTTATTGGAATAAGCAAATGGATGGCGACCTGCCGGTGCTGGATCTGCCAACCGATTATCCAAGGCCGGCGGTCAGGCGGTATGACGGCAGCAGCAAAGAAGTTTGGCTGGACCAGGAGTTAAAGAACAGTTTAACCGCTATTGGCCTGGAGGCAGGTACAAATATTTTTGCAGTATTGGTTGCTGCGCTGAGCGGGATCTTTTTTCGCTATACCGGCCAGCAGGATCTTATGATAGGAACGCCGGTCAGCGGCAGGGCGCATGCTGATCTGGAACAGCAGGTCGGGTTATATGTGAACACAGTCGTGTTCCGCAGCAGGTTTTCGGGTGAAGAGACTTTCTATGAATTACTCCGGCAGGTGAAGCAGGTAGTGCTGGATGGATTGGAGCACGAGCAATATCCATTTGATCTGCTGATAGAAGACCTGAATATTGCCGGTGACCGCAGCAGGAACCCGCTCTTTGATCTGATGATCATTTATGAAAAAAAGGAAGATGAGAATAACATCAATACAAGTATAGCGCTGGAATCGCAGGAATTGCTGCGCAGCAAGGTAAGCATGTTTGACCTGACCTATGATTTCCAGGAAAAAGAAAATGGGTTACAGTTATCTATTGTATATAATAAGGAATTGTTTGTACCCCGGCGTATTGAAAATATGGCGGCCCATTTCAAACAATGGCTGCAGGCCATCATCACTTACCCGCACATACCGCTGCAGGAGCTTGAGTATTTAAGCAGGGAGGAACAGCATGTATTATTGAACGGTTTTAACGATACACACCGGGTTTATCCTTCCGGCATAACCCTTAAGCATTTACTGGAGCTGCAGGCAAAGCGTACCCCGGATGCCGTGGCCCTTGTGTTTAAAGAAGAGCGCTTAACTTATACAGCGTTGGATCAGGCAGCCAACCGGTTAGCCAGGCTGTTAATACAGAAGGGAGTAACTGCAGAAACGCTTGTGCCGGTATGCCTGGAAAGATCTATGGAGATGGTGATAGCCATTGTTGCTATCCTCAAGGCAGGAGCCGCCTATGTGCCGGTTGATCCGCTTTATCCTGAAGAACGTATCCGCTATATTTTGCAGGATACCGGTGCAAAGCTGGTAGTAACAGATGGCGCTGCACCCTTCATAGAAAATATAGCAGGTGTAGAGATCTTAAATTTGATCGATGAATGGAGCGGGGTGCAGTCTATGCCGGCCGCAAACATTGATACGGGTCCTGAGCCCCGCAACCTGGCTTATGTGATCTATACATCCGGCTCCACCGGCCGGCCAAAAGGAGTAATGATCGAACATGCTGCGATCGTAAACCGTATTTGCTGGATGCAGGAATATTTCCGGTTACAGGAAGAAGACCGGGTGCTGCAAAAAACAACTTTTTGTTTTGATGTATCCGTGTGGGAGTTTTTATGGCCTTTATGTACCGGAGCCCGGCTTATAGTGGCAGTGCCGGATGGACACCGCGATAACCGTTACCTTAAAGAAGTAATAGAAAGGGAAGCTATTACCACCATTCACTTTGTGCCTTCTATGCTGGATGTGTTCCTAACTGATCTTGAAAGCAATGGCTGTTCATCGCTAAAAAGGGTTATTTGCAGCGGGGAAGCTTTAAAATCCAATCATATAAACAGCTTCAGGGAAAAGCTTGGCCATGCCGGCCTGTATAATCTGTACGGGCCAACAGAGGCAGCCATAGATGTTAGCTGCTGGCATGCACCAGGGCATACGCAGGTTGCAGACCTGGTGCCAATTGGAAAGCCGGTCGCGAATACGGCGCTGTATGTGCTGGATAATAAGAATAAGCTGCAGCCGCTGGGCGCCAAGGGACGTTTGTTTATTGGCGGCATTCAGCTGGCAAGGGGATATTTGAATAACCGGGAGCTTACAGAAAAGAAATTTATTGAGCACCCGGAATTAGGACGTTTATATGATACGGGGGATCTTGCACGATGGTTATGGGATGGCAACCTGTTGTTCCTGGGCCGTAATGATGACCAGGTAAAGATAAGGGGCTACCGTATTGAACTGGAGGAAGTAACTGCCGCCGTAATAAAATATAAAGGTATCAAAGATGGAGTGGTAGTGGCCTGCCAGGTAAATGGCGACAACATGCTGGCAGCGTATGTTATTTGGGCAGGGCAGCCGGATGAGGAAGGCGTACGGATGTATCTGCATTCCTGCCTGCCGCTGTATATGCATCCGGCCGTTTATGTTGGTCTGAACGATCTGCCGCTTACTGCCAGTGGTAAAACAGATAAAAAACGGTTGCCGCCATTACCGGAATTGTTGCCGGGACTTGATTACGTGCCCCCGGAAAATGAGATGGAGCAAAAGATGACGGAGATCTGGGAAGAAGTATTCTATCGTGAAAAAATAGGTGTGTCAGATGATTTCTTTGCGCTGGGCGGGCACTCGATAAAGGCAATAAGAATGATCTCATTGATCTATAAAGCATTTGGTATACAAACAACGCTCAACAACATCTTTACATATACAACTATAAGGGCGCTGTGCAATGAGTTAAAGGAACAGGACCCGCAGTATAATTCGCCGGCTGAAATTAATGGCCATACTTTCCGGCTGGAAGCTGGCAATGAAACTTTTTATGAAGTTACAGGCGGCCAGCAGTACTGGGTAAACATGTATCATGACAAGGAGTATAAGGAGCATGATAAACGGCACGGGCTCATGTCGCTTATACTGGAAATAAATGGTGCCTTTAATATCGGGTCTTTTAGGAAAGCCGTGCAGTTTTTGATTGAGCGGCATGAAAGCCTGCGCGCCACTTTCCGTTTTTTAGATGGGAAATGTGTGATGAAAATATTGGATCAGGCAGCCTTTTCCCACTTTCCTGAGTATAGCGAAGCCGCACAGGAAAATATACCGGATGAAGCGGCTGAAAACTTTATTTATTTTAAGGATCACCGCTTTGATTTTGAACAGGGGCCTTTGTTCCTGGTACGCGTGTTAAAGACCGGTAATGATAAACATATCGTGTCTATAAGGATCCATCACGTAATTTCAGATACCTGGACAGTAGAAATAATGGGCA
This sequence comes from Chitinophaga sp., assembly GCF_036569125.1. Taxonomy (GTDB): domain Bacteria; phylum Bacteroidota; class Bacteroidia; order Chitinophagales; family Chitinophagaceae; genus Chitinophaga. The sequence goes on from NZ_DATCRF010000179.1 coordinate 4,384, forward strand.
GGGACCTGTTTACTGCTTATAACGCATATGAGCAACAGCAGCTGCCGCAGCTGCCCCCCTTACCTTACCAGTTCAAAGAGTATCTTTCTTTTGTGCTGGCTTATGAAAGGGCAAACTGGCAATCACATGATGCTTACTGGCGGCAACGTTACAAGACGCTTCCGGATGAGCTTATTATTCCGGCTGAACAAAAAGAGCGGTCTGCCGATTTTTCAAAGCGGATCGTTCATACTATTAATTTTCCGGTTCCGCGCCATTTGTATGAGCAGTTAAAAATGTATGCAGGCCGTTTTTCAACAAGCCTTTTTGTAGTATTGCAGGCGGCCTTTAAAAGTTACCTTCATCATAAGACCGGGCAGCTGGATATTGTGATAGGTGCAGATGTTCACGGGCGGGATCACGCCGGGCTGCAAAACCAGATCGGTAGCTACTCCAGGGCTGTATTGGTAAGGACCATATTTGAAGAGCAGGATGATTTTGCAGCACAGGTGTTTAAAGTGAAACAGGCTAACCTGGAAATGCTGCAGTATACTGCAGCCAGCCTGCTTGGATATTTACTGGAATTAACGCCGCCGGGTGTAGACCTCCGGACTACAGTGTGGAAGGTGAACCTGAAATATGATGATACCACTGGTTACCAGATAACGGATCAGGTGTTCAATGAGCTCACCACCGGTTTTGATATAAAGCTATTACCCGATCCGGCCAACAGCATAATGTTAACCCCCTTTGATATGTATGTTGGATTTGTGGTTACTGATGAAGGATTAACCATCAGCATAGAATATGATAGCAGCCTGTACACCAGTGGATCCATCAGCTCCATGATAGACGACTTTATTACCTATATGCAGGGGCTTTGAAACTTTTATGCAGAAAATAAAGTATCTTAATAGTGTTATCCCATTCCCCGCTTTTCAGGAATAAAATAAGCAGTTATGTTTAAAAGTTATTTTAAAACAGCCTGGAGAAATATTGTTAATGACAAAGTTTACACAGCCCTGAATATACTTGGCCTGGCTATCGGCATGGCAGTGGCCCTGCTGATCGGCTTGTGGGTGTACAGTGAGCATTCGTATGATAAGTTCCTGCCCGGCTACGAAGATCTGTACCAGGTTAAGATGAATGCAAATAACAATGGGGAAATAACCACTTACAGCTCCACTTCCCTGGCACTGGCAGATGCCTTCCGCATGAATGTGCCTGAAATAAAATATGTAGCAGAAACAGACTGGATGGGGCCGCATGGATTAATGGTAGGTAACCGCAAGTTCTATATGAATGGCGGCCAGGTTGGAGCAGATTTTTTAAAAATGTTCCGGTACCCTTTGCTGCAGGGGAACGCTGCTACTGTATTGCAGCAGCCCTATTCAATTGTATTAACTGAATCCACCGCCGCATCTTTGTTTGGTAATGAAGATCCGTTGGATAAAATAGTGCGGGTTGATAATACCTACGACCTGAAGGTTACAGGCGTGTTGGCTGACTTGCCGGCCAATTCCACCTTTCAGTTTAAATTTCTTATTCCATTCAGCTTTTTTGAACAAACTACCGATTGGGTAAAGGCCGCCAGAAGGGGCGGATGGAAAGAAAATTCATTCCAGGTATTTGCACAGCTGCAGGAGAAAGCAAGCTATGAAAAGGTGGCGGCTAAAATAAAGAACATCGCAAAAAGCAATGATCCCTCTGTGAATACAGAGATCATTATGCAACCAATGAAGAACTGGCACCTGTATTCTGATTATAAGAACGGAAAAGAAGCAGGCGGGTTTATTGATTACATAAGGATGTTTGGTATTATAGGCATACTGGTACTGTTGATCGCGTGTATAAATTTTATAAATCTTTCCACGGCCCGTTCGGGAAAAAGGGCCAAAGAGGTAGGGATCAGGAAAGCGCTGGGTTCCCGGAAGAACCACCTGGTGCTGCAGTTTTTAATAGAATCTATTCTGATCACTTTTTTTGCGTTCGTCATATCAATAGTGCTGGTGCAATTGGCAATCCCCGGCTTTGCCGTATTAACCGGGCGCAGGATCAGCATCCCGTTCCTGAGCGGCACATTCTGGTGTTTAATGATGGCTTATGTGCTGATCACAGGATTTATAGCCGGTTGCCGGCCTGCCTTTTATCTCTCCTCTTTCAGACCGGTAAAAGTGCTGAAAGGTGATTTACGGACAGGAAAAGGAGGTACCATCCCAAGAAAAGTGCTCATCGTACTGCAATTCTCCTGCTCTGTAGCGCTGATAATAAGCACTATCATTGTTTATCAGCAAATGCAGCACGCAAAGGACCGCCCCATAGGCTACAACATCAGCCGGTTAATGATGACAAACGATAATGAGGACCTGAGCCATAATTATGTTGCATTAAAAGATGAGCTGCTGCAAAGCGGTATCGTGGAAAGCGTAACCAAAGCATCCAGCCCTGCAACCAACATTTATTCACATTCCAAAATTGATTACTGGCCGGGTAAACGTGCAGATGAAACCTTCGGCAGCATGGGCACTATTGCTATTGCCACTGATTATTTTAAAACATTGGGTATGCAGCTCAAGCAGGGAAGGGACTTTTTAGGAAGTGTTGACGCAGATTCCCTGAGCGTGATCCTGAATGAAGCCGCTGTAAAAAGATTGCGCCTGAAGGAACCGCTGGACCAGAGCATAACCTGGCACGATACCGTAAAGCTTAGAATAACAGGCGTGGTAAAGGATGCATTGATGGAATCGCCTTTCGCCTCTGTAGAACCCACCATGTTTATTTACAATCCCGCTCAGAGTGCCGGTAATACTATTATGTACCGGTTAACACCCGATGCAGATCCGGAGCTTGTGGTGGAAAAGCTTAAGCAGATCTTTAATAAATATAGTCCCGGTTATCCTTACAGTTACCGGTTTGTAAGTGAAGTATATGCCGGTAAATTTAATCTTGAGCTTTTTTTAGGAAAGCTGGCCGGCTTATTTGCCAGCCTTTCCATTCTTATTTCCTGCCTGGGCCTTGTAGGATTAGCGGCTTATGTAGCGGAGCAGCGCACAAAGGAAATAGGCGTCAGGAAAGTGCTGGGTGCTTCCGTATTACAGCTGTGGATGTTATTGCTTAAAGATTTCATGATCCTGGTGGCTATCAGCTGCCTGATCGCATCACCGCTGGCCTGGTTCTTCCTGCAGAACTGGTTGCAAAAATATGCTTACCGTATTAATATAGGGGTTGGCGCTTTTTTAACAGCAGCTTTTATCGCAATTTTTATCACCACCGTTACAACCAGCTACCAGGCTGTTAAAACAGCCATTGCTAATCCCCTGAAAAGTTTAAGATCAGAATAAAGTCACCTATTTTTCATTTACCCCTTACTCTCTGCTTCCCGTTTAAAACAGGATCCATTATGAATATTGTAGGAATCTCCGCGTTCTTTCATGACGCGGCCTGCTGCCTATTGCAGGACGGCATACTAAAAGCGGCTGCGGAAGAGGAGCGCTTTTCCCGTATAAAAGCCGACCCCTCCATGCCCGTACAGGCCTTTAAATATTGCCTGGAACAGGCAGGCATTACTATTGCTGACATAGACTGTATTGCCTATTATGAAAACCCTGAAAAAAAACTGGCGCGCCAGTTATGGAGCGGCGTATGGGGAAATAAGCCCGGGCTTTTAAACCGGCTGCAGCCCAATATGGTGTTGTCGGGAATAAGAGAGCAGCTGGGCTTTGAGGGCCCGGTTAAATTTATAGACCATCATTTATCCCATGCAGCAAGCAGCTTCTTTTTTTCCGGATTTGAAGAAGCCGCCGTGCTCACTGTAGATGGTGTAGGCGAATGGGCCACTACCACTTACGGAAAAGGTGATGGTAACGGCCTGCATCTATTTGAAGAGGTTGAATTTCCTGATTCTCTTGGCCTGCTGTATAGCACTATTACCAGTTACCTTGGATTTGGTGTAAACGACGGTGAATATAAAGTAATGGGACTGGCGCCCTATGGTAAACCATTATACGCTGATAACATCCGGAAATTGATATCGGTAAAAGAAGGAGGGCAGTATCGGCTGGAGATGCAATACTTTGGCTTTATGACCAGCCGTTGCATGTATACAGACCTGTTGCCGGAGTTATTGGGAAAAGCGCCGCGCCAGGAGGATGCGCCCTTAAACCAGTTCCATGCAGATGTAGCCAAAAGCCTGCAGGTAGTGTTGGAAGAAATATTGCTTGAAAAAACCCTTTACCTGCACAGCAGGGTACCTTCGGATAATTTGTGCATGGCCGGCGGAGTAGCATTGAATTGTGTAGCTAATGGGCACATACTAAGGAACGGACCTTTTAAAAAACTGTTTGTGCAGCCGGCCGCAAATGATGCCGGCGGTGCCATAGGCGCTGCTGCAATGGCGCATGTAGAGCTGAGTGGCGAAAGGCCGGGCCGGGACAGGCTGCAGCATGTGTACCTGGGACCCTCTTTCAGCGCAGATGAGGTGCACCGCTTACTGGAATCTACTTCCGTTGAATACATTAACTGCAGGGAGAATGAGAACATGCTGCTGGAGCTGACAGCCAGGAAGATCAGTGAAGGAAAGGTGATCGGCTGGTTCCAGGGCCGTATGGAATTTGGTCCCCGCTCCCTGGGAGCAAGGTCTATCCTCGCTGATCCCAGGAATCCGGATATGCGCGACCGTATAAATGCCATGGTTAAAAAGCGGGAAGGGTTCCGGCCCTTTGCCCCCGCCATACTTGACGCAAAAACACAGGAACATTTTAACCTGGATCATCATTCACCTTTCATGCTGGAGACCTGCCAGGTCGTATCATCACTGGAATTACCCGCCATTACACATGTGGATGGTTCTGCAAGGGTACAAACAGTGCACCGGGATACAAATGAACGTTTTTATGGATTGCTGGAAGCATTTGGAGCCCTTACCGGCTGCCCTATTTTATTGAACACCTCCTTTAATATCAAAGGTGAGCCGATAGTATGCACCCCTGAAGACGCGATAAGGTGTTTTGTTACTACCGACATTGATTGCCTGGTAATAGAAGACTTCATAATTGACAGGGATGACAACAGCCTGGACATCCTGAAATACCTTTTGCTCTATACTTTTCCCGGGAAAAGCGGGATCCAGCATGATGTGTACACCTTTATCTAACTCCTTATAAAACACGATATGGAAAACAGGCCGTCTGACGACTTGAAAAATATTGCAACAGCGCTTGCCCGTCACATAAGCGCGGGTAACATCAGTGCAGCATGCGAACCGCTGCTGGCACAACTTGCCGGCAATAAACAGGATCCCGTATATGAGGTGGCTGCTGATAGCGGAACAAAAGAGGCGCGTAAAGATTCAATAGGCATTTGGAAAAAACATGTGGAAGATGGGAAGAGCATTTACAGCAGGGATGCTGCCCGGCAGATTGAATGGGCATTATGGGCTAATATAAATGAGCTGCCGGTAAAAAGCAGTAAACGAAGACTGCTGCTGTTAGGCGAATCGGTAGCCAGGGGATATTTGTATGACCCGCACTATAATGTGGCCAAAGAGCTGGATGCGATCCTTAACGAAAAGAACGGGCCCTGGAATGCAGAAGTGGTAGACCTTGCAAAGACCAGCATAAGCATGAAAGAGCTGCTGGAGCTGGCTGATTCCTGCACCGCCCTGGAGCCGGATCTGGCGGTGATCTTTGCCGGTAATAACTGGGATCCCGACCTGGCAGATGCACTGAATGAGGAAGATGTGAATACCATCCTGAAAGTATTCAGGCAGGATGGCTTTCCCGGTATAAAAGAATTCCTGTCGAACAAGTTAAAGGAGCTGGTCACCCAATGCCTGGAACAGCTCTCCGCTTCTTTAACAGAAAAAGGGATACCCGTTGTTTTTGTAATTCCGGAATTCAATCTGCTGGATTGGAAAAGCGATCATATAGAACAGGGGCTGTTATGGCTGCCTGAGAAAAAAATGAAGGAATGGCTGCAGGCCAAAGACATGGCGGAGCAGGCCGGTGCTGATATGGAAAAGCTTGGAGCCGCCGCCGCCCGCATGGTAGCGCTGAATCCATCCAATCCACTGGGATATGAGCTACTGGGCCAGTACTACGCTTCCTGCAGGCAATATGCAGCTGCCAGGGATTGCTTTGAATCATCCAGGGATGCGGTGTTGTTTACCGGGGGCGTTACAAAACCCCGGTGCTATAAAGTTATACGGGAACAGATCTTATCGGCAGCGCCCCGCCTGGGTATTAAAATAATAGATCTGCCCGCGGTATTTGCCTCCGCTTTCCCTGATAAGATACCGGACAAAAGCCTGTTCCTTGATTATTGCCACCTTACCATAGAAGGCATCAAGCTGGCCATGCGGCATACTGCAGCTGCTATAATGGGTTTGGCCACCGGTAAGCCCGTTGATCCTGAAAGCATCCACGCATCCGGGCTGTATCCCGACAGGCATGTACAGGCTGTTGCACACTTTGGCGCAGCCATACATAATGCGCATAACGGTCAGCCGCAGGCTATTCTCCAATATCACTGCAATAGATCTGTTGGGTTCTCTTCCCGGATAAAAGACACCATGCTGCGCTTCATTGATTTTTCATCCCGGCACGCATCCACTTTCTTTTGTAAGTCATTTGAAGAGATCATCTCAGACGGCGAAATGCGGCAATATGAAGGCGGGCTGTTGTCATTGGCGCATCCGAGAGGCCGTAAGCTAATGGATGTTGAGCTGGTGGATGCTATTGTAAAAGCGCTGGATACCATTCACATACAACAGGCGGATGTTATTGGCCGCTTAAGGATAAATGAGCATGGGGTAGATGCGCGCGGAGTAAACCTGCTCAATTCTTTTTATAGCGCCAGTGATTACAATGAGTTCCTGTCAGTACCTAAAGGCGCTTTTTTGCAGTACCGCACTTTGGCTGCGCCCTTTCATTTTGTAGCAGGGAAAGATCATGAATACCTTTCATTCAGCATTACCTGCCGCACTCCGGAAAGGGCAGAAGAGGACCAGCATATAAAAATTTACCTGAATGATGAAGCGGAATGTATAACCACTGTACCCATGAGCAATAGTTGGAACACCCATCATTTCATGATCGCTGACCGCTTATTGAGATCAGGGGTTAACCGCCTGGTTATTAAATGGCCTTATACCGCACAGCCGCTGCCGGAAGTAAACCGGGTTTCGCGGAATGCAGTGCTCAATGCCATGTATCCTGTGATGGGAGAAATAAGCTCTTTCTTCGTTAAAGCATGTAACAACAGTATCCACTAAACTGAAAAATTATATTATATGGTTATACTTGGCTTTAATGGCAGTGTTGCCGGTATAAGCGAGAACAGGTTCAACTTGGATTTTGATACCATGCATGATGCCGGCGCCACATTAATAGAAGACGGCCGCATTATATGCACCTTTGAAGAGGAACGCTTAAACAGGATCAAACATACCAACAAGTTCCCGGTACGTGCAATAGAAGCCTGCCTGGAAGAACATAATATTGACCTGGATGATATAGATGCATTTGCCTTTCCAAATGAAGAAGCTGTTTATGACCAGGAGATCATACGCTATGGCACTATAGATCCGTCGTTTAATTACGGATCGGCAAGAGCCTATCTTGTTGCCTACTTTCAGCAATATTTTAACCGGCAGATAGACCCTGCACGTATTTTTTTTGTGAACCATCACCTGGCCCATGCCGCCAGCACTTACTATGTATCCGGGTTTAACAAAAGCCTGATCCTGGCATTGGATGGATGGGGCGATAACTTTTCAGGAGGCATTTACGAAGGAGAAGGCAATGAGATCAGAACCATTCAGAAAATGTCCCATAACAATTCGCTGGGCAATTTTTATGTGGAAGTAACCCGCCTGCTGGGGTTTGAGTTCTTTGATGAGTATAAGGTAATGGGCCTGGCGCCTTATGGGGATAAGGATACCTATAAACATATTTTTGATGAGCTGTATGAGCTGCAGCCCGAAGGCGCTTATCACCTGCATCGCGACCGGCTCAGGGCCATAGGCGAAAAGCTGCCGTCACGCAGGAAAGGTGAGCCTGTAACCCAGGTGCACAAGGATATTGCAGCAGCATTACAGGCAGCGCTTGAAGAAATTGTATTGCATTTGGTAAAGCATTACCAGTCCGTTACCGTGCATGATCACCTGTGCCTGTCGGGCGGGGTATCCCTGAACTGTACCATGACCGGAAGATTGCTGTATGAAAATATTTTCCGGGATGTTTTTGTACAACCCGCCTCCAATGATACCGGGCTGCCTTTGGGAGCCGCCTTGTATACCTATTACCAGGCGCAGCCCCATGCGGAACGTTACACATTCAAACATGCCTACCTGGGAAATAAAGCGCCGGAAACCACTGCGCTGGTAAGTACACTGGAAAAGTGGAAGGATGTAATAGAATATTATGAAGCAGATGAAATAACCCATGAAACAGCACGCCTGATCGCGGCCGGTAATGTAATAGGCTGGTTTCAGGGCAGCTCCGAATTTGGCCCGCGCGCCCTGGGCAACCGTAGCATACTGGCCGATCCCCGCCCCGCAGGCAATAAAGACCTGATCAACAGAAAAATAAAGAACCGGGAAGGGTTCCGCCCCTTTGCACCTTCTTTAACTGAGGAATCGGTAGCACGGTTTTTTGAGCTGCCGGATCACAGGCAGGACCGTTATGGATTTATGACCTTTATACTGAAAGTAAAGGAGGAGTACCGCAGCCGTTTGGGCGCCATTACACATGTAGATGGAACCGCCCGTTTGCAGACAGTGACCCGGGAAACAAATGCCCGGTATTATGAGCTGATCAACAGCTTTGGTGAGTTAACCGGTATGCCCGTATTGTTAAACACCTCCTTTAATAATAACTGTGAGCCTATTGTGGATACGCCGCAGCAGGCCATTAACTGTTTCCTTACCACCCATCTCGATTACCTTGTTATCGGCAATTTCATTATCCGCAAGCGGGAACAGCAACCCGCTGCCTTTTACCTTTCGCTATACCCGCTGGTGCCCGCCTATACGCGCTTACATGTTTTGCATGAGAACGGGAAGATCCGTTATGAGATCGGCAACACATTTAATGAAAGGAAACACCCCCTTTCCCGCAACATGTATGCTTTATTAAAGAGCAGTGATGGCAGCCTGCAGCTGGGAAAGCTGATAGCCGGTTTGCCCGATGCCGGCCCGGAAGATGCTGCCGCTATTATTGAAGAAATGCAAACACTCTGGACATTGAGAACAATTGAGTTAACAGCCGGCGCCGCAATGAATTTAGCAATTGGATAAATCAAAAAACGTAAGATAATGACCCACACTCTGAAAGAAAATGTCGTGTTATCATTGCTGGTAGCTTATCGTGGCCGTCCGTTGCATTTAAAATGCCTGATGGAATGGTTTAACGTAACCTGCTCTATCAATCCCGGAATTGAGCTGGTGATCATGGAAGACAGCCCGGAACCATCTATCACAACGGATCCCGGTAGAAATATCAAATACTTCCATATAGACGGTGGTGAAAATTTTAATAAGGCAAGATTGCTGAACATCGGTTTTAATAACAGTACCGGAAAATTGGTCTCCTCTTATGATGTGGACCTGGTGCCGGCCGATCTCTCTTTCAGACAGCACCTGGCTATGGCAGGCAAATCCCCGGACCTGCTGATATCAGGCTACCGGCTGAACTATAAAAAGGAGTACATGCACATTGAGGAGATTGACAATGCAAAATATAGTGCGGCCATTGATATCGGCGACTGTACGGAAAGCTTTTTACGGCGGCAGCTGATAGATGGGCACCGGTTTGCCGTTATACCACTCTTCAGCCGTGAACGGATAGAGCAGATAGGCGCCTGGGATGAGCGGTTTGAAGGCTGGGGATCAGAAGATATGGATTTTTTAGACCGGTACCTGGGCCGCAACATATACCAGGTCAGGGCCCCGGACCTGTTGTACATGCACCTGAACCATGGTGCTGCCCAGGGCTGGAACGATCCTGCGCTAACACAAAGAAATGACTCCCTTTATTTCGCAAAAAGAGAGCTGCGAAAAATGGCCAACTATAGTGAATAGTGCCTCAGAATAACCCGAAAACCCATTTATGATATTGAAAAACCTTGTTGTGGAGCGCCGTAACCATGTGAATGCTCAACCCACCAATATTATACCTCCCTTTCGTTCTTCACTGCTTACCACAGCTGCGGAAAAGAAGGAACATGCCGGCAGGCTGGCCAGGAAACACTTATTTATGGCTCCTGCCCCCTTAAACATACTTAGGCATTTGGAGGAGAATGAAAGGGAATTGCAGGAGATCTGTACGGCAGTGGCAAAAGCAATTGAAAAGGATCTGCCGGTTACACCGGCAGCAGATTGTTTGCTCAATAATCTTCATCTGATAGAAAGCCAGCTGCTGAAGGATAAAGAACGGCTGAAAAGATCAGCTTATCCTGCAGACACCTTTTCCAGGATCTATGATATAGCAGTGGAGCTCATCGCCCATAGCAATGCCCAGGTAGATCAAAAAGCCGTAAAGGATTTTGTAGCAGCTTACCAGGAAGTATCTTTTCTGAAGCTGGCGGAGCTGAAGCTGCTGCATGTAGCTATACGTGCAGCATTGATCGAAAATATCCGGCGCATCTCCGCAGGTATGAGCCATGTGAGAACAGGTGCAGCGGAGGAAACCGCAAAACAGGCCCCCAACTATTTATCATTATGGAACAGTGTGCATAGCCTGCACCAGCTGGCAGCGGTGGACTGGCGCAGGTTTGTGGAATCCACCAGCGTAGTGGAGCAGGCACTGGGTAAAGACCCCGGTGCCGCCTATACGCAAATGGATATTTATACCCGGGAGCAATACCGTAAGGCAATAGAAGAAATTGCGGCCGGCAGCGGAAAGCCGGAGCATGCCATAGCGCAAACAGCTATATCGCTGGCAAAAGAAAATATCACTGTAAATATCCGCATGGCGCATGTGGGTTATTACCTGTTAGGTCCGGGCCGTACCCGGCTGGAAAAAGAAGCCGGTTGCCGGGTAGCGGCGCTGGAAAAATTACGCAGGCAGCAGCCGGCCGGCACCTACGTAAGCGCCATTATATTGTTAACGGTAATAACCGGCGCCGGTTTATTCATAAAGGCGCATAGCCAGGTTTCAAATGTATGGCTGTTGTCATTTACAGCTGCACTCTTATTTATAGCTATGCTGCAGCCTGCCGGCACAGCAGTTAACTGGCTGCTGTCTTTACTGGTGCGTCCGTCCCTGCTGCCGCGCATGGATTTTTCAAAAGGCGTTCCGGCTTATGCGCGCACACTGGTAGTGGTGCCCGCTCTGCTGGGCAGCCGCAAGGATGTGGAAACACTGGCAGCCGCGCTGGAGCTGCGTTTTCTGGGTAATAAGAGTAAGCACCTCCATTTTGGCTTATTAACGGATTATAAGGATGCTGACCAGGAAACATTACCGGAAGATGCGCCGCTGCTGCAAGCAGCCAGGGACGCCATCAGCGCCCTGAATATAAAATATGGCAGCCCGGAGCAAGAGCTGTTTTTCCTGTTTCACCGCAAACGGTGCTGGAATCCAGCAGAACGTACCTGGATGGGCTATGAGCGTAAACGCGGCAAGCTGGAAGAATTGAATGCCCTGCTGCGCGGTGGGGCAAAAGACAATTTTTCATTAATAGTAGGACGGCAGGAAATTTTTCCTGCCATTAAATATGTAATTACACTGGACGCTGATACGCAGCTGCCCCGTGATGCTGCCTGGAAAATGGCAGCAGCCATGGCGCATCCGCTGAACAGTGCTGTTTGTGATACAGCTACACGGCAGGTAACCGCGGGGTATGGCATCTTACAGCCTCGTGTGTCGGTTGATATACCGGCGGCCAACAGGTCGTGGTATGCACGCCTGCACGGGCACAATGCAGGGATAGACCCTTATACCCGCGCATTGCCGGATCTTTACCAGGATATTTTTGGCGAAGGCTCCTTTATTGGCAAAGGCATTTATGATGTGGATGTTTGCCTGCAGGTGCTGCAGGAACGCTTACCCGAAAACCGCATTCTTAGCCACGACCTGCTGGAAGGTTGTTACCTGCGCTCCGGCTTATTAAGTGATGTATGTTTGTATGAAGAGCAATCCTATAGCTACCATATTGATCTGCAACGCAGGCACCGCTGGATCCGCGGCGACTGGCAGATTGCAGCCTGGCTGCTGCCATGGGTGCCCGGTATAGGTGGCCGGCTGCAGCGCAACCCCATCAACCTTTTATCCCGCTGGAAAATATTTGACAACCTTTGCCGCAGCCTGCATGCAGTAGCGCTGTTGCTGTTACTGGCAATGGGCTGGACTGTATTTAAGAGCGGCGTTTTCTGGACCGGCGCTGTAACAGGCATACTGCTGCTTCCCTGCCTGCTTGCCTTTACCGGCGCCCTGTTGAAAAAGCGCAATAACAGATCCGTTAATAAATACCTGGCAGATGCCGTAGCAGCAGCAATAGGTCCCTGTATGCAAATGTTGCTTACACTGGTGTGGCTGCCGGCTGAAG